>SFCB01000127.1 GCA_004367505.1 Chloroflexi bacterium OHK40
CCAGGCCTGAAGCGAACCATCCTCAGCGCTCGATTGCGCAGGCGCGCGGCGTGCCGAATGAGCAGGGGTGGTTTCCAGGCGTGCCCGACAGCAAACGGGGAGGGGAGGAGCCAGACTCCTCCCCTCCCCTTCAGCCTTGCGGAGCGGCGCCGGATGGTCGCGCGAAGGCCGGCTACCCTCTCGCCACCCGTGCGGGCAACCCTATCCCCGGCTCGCCCAGCGCATCCCCCGCCGCATGATCTCGCGGAACTCCGGAATGTGGAACTCTTCCGGGGCGTGGCCGACCGAGGTGTAAAAGACGCGCCCCTCGCCCCAGCGGCGCTTCCACACCACCGGCATGACCGTACCGGCGATCCAGGGGTGGATGCTGCCATCGAAGGTGGTGGTGGCGAGGACGTGGTTGCTCGGGTCCACGTGCATGTAGTACTGCTCCGAGCGCACCGTAAAGTCGTCCAGCCCCGCCGTCACTGGGTCCTCCCGGTCGCGGATCTGCACCCGGTAGGTGATAATGTTGCCTGGGTGGGCTACCCACTGCCCACCGACCATAAACTGGTAGTTCGTATTGTTGCGGAACGAGTCGGCCATGCCGCCGTGGCAGCCGGCAATACCCACACCTCCGGCAACGGCGCTCAGCACATTGGCTTCCAACGCCGCATCCAGTGTCCCCATCGTCCAGTACGGAACGATCAGGTCCAGGTCGGCCAGGGAGGCCGGGTCTGCCAGGCGCTGCAACGTATCCGAAACCTCAACGGTAAAGCCCTCATCGCGTAGCAGCCCTGCGAAGTGTGCGGCCCACTCGGCGGGGCGGTGCCCCTCCCAGCCTCCCCAGATGATCAGCGCTTTGCGCATAGCTCATATCCCCATCAGGCAATGACCGGACCGTCCCGGTATCGTCCCCGCGCCAGCGGCCCGGGATCCCCTGCACTTTCGTACTTACGCGAACGGGTCAGGTGGCCTCGGCCCAGGCGAGGTAAGCTTCCAGCGAGCCATTAAAGTAGACGTGGACCACCTGGTTGAACGTGATCCGCTTCACAGCCTCCCAGACCTCTTGGTCATCGGGGCTGTGTACCACAAGCATTCCTCGTTCCGGGGCTTCCTCGTCCTCGCCGGGAGGAATCACAAATGCCAGCCACTCATCGGGGTAGCGCTGTTCCACCTCAGCGATCAACTCGGTGCGGCCCCGCTCTACCATACCGGTGTAGGGGCAGCCGCAGCCGCAGTCGGGCCCGCAGCTTGAATGGTCCCCGCTGCCGCATGAGGGCGTCGTGCCGCCATGTTCGGCGCTGGTGAGTGTAATCATCACTGCCATAGCCACATCCTACCGCACCAGTGAGCATCATGCAACGGTCCCGTGCATGCAGCAGCGTCGCCGCCGGGGCCTCATCGAGCCGGCGCAGGCTGGCTTCGCCAGGCGCGAGGTACGCTAGCGGATCACCTCTACGCCACCCATGTAGGGCCTGAGCACCTCAGGCACCACAATGCTCCCATCCGCCTGCTGATAGTTCTCCATAATGGCGATGATCGTGCGCGGCAGGCCCAGCCCCGAGCCATTGAGCGTGTGGAGAAACTCGGGCCGGGCGCCAGGCGCCGGGCGGTAGCGCAGATTGGCGCGCCGCGCCTGGAAGGCCTCGACGTTCGAGCACGAGCTCACTTCCAGCCACTCCCCCTGGCCCGGCGCCCAGACCTCGATATCATAGGTTTTGGCCGAGCCGAAGCCAATATCGCCGGTGCAGAGCAGCTTTGTGCGGAAGGGCAGGCCGAGCAGCCGGGCGCACTCCTCCGCGTCGCGGCGGAGCTTCTCCAGGGCATCGTAGCTCGCCTCGGGCCGCTCGAACATATACATCTCCACCTTGTCGAACTGGTGGCCCCGCTTGATCCCGCGCACGTCGCGGCCGGCGCTGAGTTGCTCCTTGCGAAAACAGGGGGTGTAGGCCACGTGGTAGATCGGGAGTTGGCTCGCCTCCAGGATCTCGTCGGCGTAGAGGCTCGTCACCGGCACCTCGGCTGTGGGAACCAGCCAGAGCCCCGACTCCTCATCGCGGTAGAGATTGTCGCGGAACTTGGGCAGTTGCCCCGAGGCCCACAGGGCTTGCTCCTTCACCACGAACGGCGTGTAGACCTCGCTATACCCCTGGGCGAGGTGCAGGTCGAGCAGCCACTGGATGGTGGCCCGCTGCAGCCGCGCGCCGAGGCCCCGGAGCACGTAGAAGCGCGAGCCGGCCAGCTTGACCCCCTGCTCGAAGTTGATGATCCCGAGTGCCTCGCCAAGCTCCCAGTGGGGCCGCGCCGGGAAGGGTAGCTGTCGCTCCTCGCCCTCCTGGTAGATCACCGGATTGTCGCTGTCGTCGGCCCCGTCGGGCACATCCGGGTGGGGCAGGTTGCGAATGTCGAGCATCGCCAGGCGCTGCTCCTCCTCCACTCGGGCCAGTTCCTTATCCAGCGCTGCAATCCGGTCGCCGACGGCGCGCATCTCGGCGATTCGGGCGGCTCGCTCGTCGCCGTCCTTCAGGGTGCTGATCGCCTTCGAGGCCGCATTGCGCCGGGCCTTCAGCTCTTCCACCTCCCGCACCAGGGCGCGGCGGCGTTCATCGAAGGCCAGTACGCTGTCTACCACCTCCCCGTTGATCCCGAAGCGGGCCAGTTGTTGTTTAACATAATCGGTCCGCTCGCGGATCAGGCGAATGTCGAGCATAGATGTACTCCTCGTCGTATGGCGATTCTCACTGCTCAGTTCTACCGCGCCTCTCGTGGCTATCTCCCCAACTGCTGCACTGCCCGGATCAGGCTCCCGAGGTCGATTCCTTCCAGCTCTCCGCGATTGAGGCTGAGGAAGAGCCGGGTAAGCTGAGCGCGCTGCTCCGGGTCGGCAATCCGGTAGGCGGCCAGGTAGATCTGCTCACCGTGGCGCACAAAATAGGTCGCGTAGGGCGTACCACCTCGCTCCAGGGCCTGCGCGACGGCCCGCTTCACCAGCGGGTGGTTCACCGGGATGAGCTCATCCTCCGGGGCGCCCGCCGGCAATGGCGTATGCTCCTCCAGTTCCGGGGCGTCGGCTTCGCCGGGGTGGGTTGGCGCAGTCTCCCACCCCGGCGCGGGAGACGGTGAGCGCTCCGGTGTTCCATCGGGCAGCCGCAGCCGGGTTGGGAAGTCGCCCCAGGCCCGGTTGAGCACCAAGGCCGCCAGCCCGATCGCCACCAGCCCGGCGAGAAAGATGATCGCGATTGTGAGCGGATCCAGCATACCGCACCTCCACCGGGATCGTTCCACCACGCGCTTGAAAGGCCTGAAGCCTGGATGGTGCCGGAACGCGCAGCAGGAACCGGCTCGATCAGCGTCAGATCAGGTGGTAGCTCCACCCTACCGGCTGCCCATCGCGGTAGGGCATCACCCCGTGAAACTGGCGCGGGTCGTCGCCGAAGACCAGCGGGAGAAAGTAGCGATCACCCGGCCAGAGCGGAATCTCCCCGTGCAGCAGGCGTTCCACCGGTACCCACTCGAGCGGTCCCTCCGCGTTCGCTGCCGGTGGCTGGCCGCTAAAGCGCGGAATCACGAAGATGAAACCGAGCCAGTCTTCGCCACCCTTGCCAAAGCCGGGCCAGCTGACCGTTCCGCGCAGGGTGAGCTCAAGCGCCTCGATCGCTGCCTCCTCACGCAGCTCGCGGCGCATCCCGGCCACCACGTCCTCGTCGGGTTCAAGCTTGCCGCCCAGGCCATTGTACTTCCCGAGGTGCTGGTCGCCGGGCCGGGCGTTGCGGTGCACCATCAGCACCTGCTTCCCCCCCGGGGCGAGGACATATCCAAGCGTCGCGATGATCGGCGTGTACGGCATCGCATCCTTCCCCTCTGGCTCCCACGAACCCCTTTCCTCACGCCCGTTCCGTACCCTTCGCGTGCGTCACCACGGGCCGTACAGTCCCTGCGCGCCGCGCTCATGCTCGACGATCCGGCGCAGGCTCCCCGGCTCAAGGCTGGCGGGCAGGTCGCCCCGCTGAAACAGGCGCGCATCGACGATCTCCAGGTCACCACGGGGTGGGCGGGGTGGGGTGCGGGTTTGGCAGACAAACACCGCAGTCACGTTGCTCATCCCCTGGTAGACGCTGTGGTACACTCCGAGCAGGCCCTGGATCTCGGCGTCGCAGCCTGCCTCCTCCCACATCTCCCGGCGGGCCGCTTCGGCCAGGCCCTCACCCGCGTTCATCCCACCGCCTGGCAGTGACCACGGCCAGCGGCCGCCACGGTGGCGCACAAGCACCACGCTGCCCCCGTGGTAGGTGAGCACACGTACACCTACTTCGGTGGGCCGGGCGATGCGGCGGTAGACGCTTCGCGCCAGTACGATGCTGTTATAGGCCAGGGTGAGGGCTGCTTCGTGGATGCCGTGGGTCACGTGCCCCATCCCGTTCCTCTTCTCCACGGCCAGGTCGCCGAACATACAAAACCCCCGTCCCGTATGAAGGACGAGGGCAAATGCGCTCGTGGTGCCACCTTCGTTCGCTGCGCCCGGGGGCACAGCCTCGATGGGTGCCAACGGCTCGCGGCGCGTCGCACCCGGCGCGATAACGGGCGCACCCGATCGGGCCTACTGCGGAAGCGGTGCTTCCGGTTCGGGCGATGACTCAGGAGGGGAAGCGTTCACGGCGGCTACCGCCTCGCAGCGACCGGCGGCTCTCTGAAAGCCCACTCGTGGCACACGCTCCGTCGTCGTCTCTTCCCCGAGTATAGCACGGACGGCCGGGGCCGCGCAACCCCGGCATGCGAGGGGACAGGGGAGCGGCTTAGCACGCTCCCGTGCTATACTGAGCCCGGCGCCGCGATTCGCGCGCCCTACCCTCCGAGGCTGGCATGCAGAAGTCGTCGCCGCTGGCGCGGCCGGCGCTCTCGCTCCTCGCCGTTCCGCCCCTCAACCTCACCGGAGCGCTGCTCGTTGCCGGCCTGCTCAGCGCGCTCGTCGGGATCTTCTCGGGGCTCCTGGTACGCTTCGTGCCGGCCTGGCGCCCGGCCTATCTCATCGTAGCCTGCTTTGTTGTGGCTATCGAGGCCGCCCTGGTGCGCTACCGGATGCTCCAGCGCCGGCACTTCGAAATCGGCGCATTGCGCTACCTCGCAGCCGAACTCTTTGCGCTTGCCGTAGGAATGCGGGCCGTTGCCTTGCTCAGCCTCGGCCCGGCCAATCTCATGGCCACCGCTCAGGCCTGGGTGCGCTCGCCCTTCGCCGCGCTGGATGCGGTCTTCCTCGGCTGCTTCTTTCTCGGCCTTCTGGTAGCCGTGATCACGCGGGCAGCGATGCACGAGCTTGGCATGCTGGACCTACGCTCGCCCGGGCCGCGAGCCGAGTTTCAGATCGACGCCGACTTCTACCGGGCGGAGCTCGATGCCCGCGAGCGAGTGGCCGTCAGCCGCATCGCGGCCTGGACCGGCTGGGGTGGGGCAGCGGCTCTGGCGGCCCTGGCCGCCCAGGCCGTTGACGTGACGCTCCTGACCGGGCCGGCCCTGGCCCTTCCGCCCGCCGTGGCGCTGGCCGGCTGCCTCTATCTTGTGTGCGCAGTGCTCCTGTACAGCCGCGCCCGGCTCGGGCTGCTAAGCGCCCGCTGGCACCGCGACGAGGTGGCGGTCGAGCCCGCGATCGCGGGCCGCTGGCGCTGGTTTAGCACCGCCCTGGTCGCCGTCGTCGCCATCCTCGGCCTGCTGCTCCCCAGCAGCTACGGCGATGGCGTCGTGCAGCTTGCGCGCACTGCCTTCCTGGCGCTCCTGAGCATCGCCAGCCTGACGGCGCTCCTGCTCGGCGCTGTCGCAATGGGGGCGCTCGGCATTGCGCTGCTCGTGCCGGCGCTCCTGCTGGCCCTGATCGCCGGGGGGCCACAGGTGGGCCAGCCCCTCCCACCCCCGCCGTTTGTTCCGCCGGTCTCACGCCCCGGCGAGCGCATCCCCACCGAACCGCCGTTGGCGCCCGGGGTGATCTTCTGGATCTGTATGGCAATCCTCGCCGCCTATGCGATCTGGACCGTGCTCCGGCGCCAGGAGTGGGCCCGGGTGGTGGTAGCACGGCTGCGAGGCGGGGGCCTCGCGCCACTCCTCGCCTGGCTCAGCCGGGCGTGGGTCGGCGCACGCGGTTACGCCAGCAAGGTTGGCGAGGCCATCGCAGAACGCCTGCGGCGCCCCCCGGCGGAGCCAGCCACGCCACGGCGCCCACGCCCGCGCCTGGGCCGCATGGCGCCGGGCGAGCGCGTGCGCTACTTCTACACCTCAACGCTGCGTCGTGCCGCCCGTGTCGGCCTCGCCCGGCGCGCCGCCGACACGCCGGGCGAATACGGCGTGCGCCTGCGATCCCAGCTGCCCATGGCCGCCGACGATATCGAGCGCCTCACCGACGCCTATCTCGCTGCGGTCTACGCCCCCCGGCCCACCAGCCCCGAAGAGGCCGCCGCCGCGCGCGGGCCCTGGTCGCGCTTGCGACGCTCATTGCGTGGCCTTGGGCGCACATAGCCCCTCCCCCACACCAACGCTACGGGCGCCCCCGCGCCCGGGTGTCACGCCCACGCAGGCGGGCGTCCAGGGTAGGACGCCGGGGGCCGCTCGGCCTCCTCCACGCCAACGCTACGGTCGCCCCCGCGCACGCGGGGGTGAGGGCCAGTAGCGCGTCCCAACGCCCCGCGTGCAGTGCTCGGGTTCCTGGTTCCCGGTGCTTGCTTTAGCGCGTTCGGGTGGATGTCTCGGGCGCGCTCGCGGCGAGTCGGCGCGCGCGCACTAACGAGGCGGCAATTGCTGCGGTGAGGGTGGCCGCGATCACGCCGAGCGAGGCCAGGTTGCCGATGTGGAGCTCGTGGTCGAGCAGGGTGGGCACGAAGAAGCTTGTAACAAAAGGCAGCACCATCTTGGCGCCCACGAAGGTAAGGATCAGCGCCAGCCCCACCTTCAGGTAGTAGAACTTGTCCATCACGCCGGCCAGCAGGAAGTAGAGCGAGCGCAGGCCGAGGATCGCGCACACATTCGACGTAAAAACGAGGAACGGATCGGTGGTGATGCCAAAGATTGCCGGGATCGAGTCGATCGCAAAGATCAGATCGGTGCTCTCGACGATCAGTAGCACGATGAAGAGTGGCGTGGCAAAGGTACGACCATCGACCCGTACAAAAAACCGCTCACCGTGCATCTCCTTTGTCACGGGCAAGAAGCGCCGCGTGAAGCGCACCAGTGGGTTGCTCTCGGGGTGGAGCTCCTCATCGTCATCGCGCGAGCGGGCCATGCGTACGCCAGTGACGATCAAGAAGGCCCCGAAGAGATAGATAATCCACTCGAAGCGCTCGATCAGCGCCGCGCCGACCACGATCATCGCGCCGCGCATTACCAGGGCGCCGAGGATGCCCCAGAACAGCACCCGGTGCTGGTAGGCCGCCGGCACGCGGAAGTAGCTAAAGAGCAGTACGAAAATAAAGATGTTGTCGACGCTCAGCGAGTACTCGACGAGGTAGCCGGTGAGGAAGTCGATCGCGGGGGCCGGGCCACCGTAGAGGTAGATGCCGAGATTAAAGAGCAGTGATAGCGCGATCCACACGACCGTCCAGGTTGCCGCCTCGCGCAAGGATACGGCATGGGCGCTGCGGTGGAAGACGCCCAGGTCGAGGGCGAGCAGGCTCAGGACTACAGCCAGGAAGCCGATCCATGCCCAGATACCAACATCCATGAGTAACGGTTACCCTTTCTATGGGCCTGCTACGGGAGGGTTGCATGGGAAAGGCGCCCGGAGGGGCGCCCGCGTCTGATGGGCCGGCCCGGCCGGCTGATGGTTACAATCCCGCCTCATCGATCAGGATGCGCTGTGGGAAGCGCACCTGCGCCCGCATCCAGCCCGCCGCATCATCGCGCACGAGCCGGAAGGTGCCGCCGAGATCCTCGTTGACCAGCGTCTCGATGATCTGCAGGCCCAGGCCGCTGCTGTGGGAGGGCCGTGGCGGAGGGGGGTGCAGCGGTCCATCATCGCGCACCTCGACGGTCACCATACCCTCGCTGAGCGTGGCCTCCACTTCGAGCTTGCCACCCTCGGCGGCCAGGCCGTGGGCGAGCGCGTTGCTGATCAGCTCGTTGATCACCAGCGCCAGGACCGTCGCGTCGCGGGAGCCCACCCGCACCTGGTCGCCCATCAGCGCGAACTGCACCGGGGCCTCACTCGTGACCAGGGTGGCCTGGGCGCTCTCAATCACCTGCCGCGCCACGGCGCTCACTGTCGTCACCCCGAGATCCTCCCGGGAGAGCAGATTGTGGATGGCGGCGATCGACTGGATGCGCGCCGCGCTCTCGCGCAGAGCCTTGGCTCCCTGGCTACCGGCCTCCATGCGCCGCAGCTGCATCGCCAGGAGCGCCGAGATCGTCTGGAGGTTATTGCGCACGCGGTGGTGCATCTCCTGCAGCAGGGCCGACTTGATCATCAACGCCCGCTGGCTCTCGTCGTAGAGCCGGGCGTTCTCGATCGCGATCGCCGCCTCATCGGCGAAGGTGCTCAGCAGGCGCACCTGCTCGTAGTCGAAGAGGTGCGGCTGCTGCTTATAGAGGCAGATCCCGCCGATCGTGCGCTCGCGGGCCCGCAGCGGCATACAGAAGAGCGAGTGGAAGCCTTCGCGCTCGGCTACTGCGGCCAACTCGGGGAAGCGCGCGTCCTGGTAGGCGTTCATCACCGCCAGGGGGCGGCTGTCGCGCACCGTCTGGATAATGAAGTCGCGCACGCCGTCGCCCTCGCCGCCGTGGCTGGCAACCAGGATCAGCTGGCCCTCGTCGCCCATCTGAAAGATCGCCGCCCGGTCGGCCTGGGCGAGCTCCACGGCCTTTTCGGCGATCAGGGCCAGTACATCCTGCAGGCCGATCTGCTCGGCGATGCTCTTGCTCACCTGCTGCAGCGTGGTAAGCTCGCGCAGCTTCTGGTGCAGGCGCTCATCGGTCTGCTGGTAGAGCTGAGCGTTAGCGATGAAGAACGCCAGCTCGCCCGCCGCCACCTCGACAAACGAGATCTCCTCCTGGCTAAAGTCGCGCGGGCCAATCGTCTGGACGGTGATCACGCCCTGGAGCTTGTCGGCGCTGAACTGGAAGCGCTCGGCGCTGAAGAGCACGATCGGCACCGCCAGCATCGAGCGGAAGGGCTCCTCACCTAGCTGGGGCTCCACGTTGAAGCGGGGCTCCTGCCAGACATCCCGCACGGCGACAGGGTGGCCAAGCTGTGCGGCCCAGCCCGTCACCCCCTGGCCGAGATGGGCCACCACCTGCCCGACGGCCGCTTTGTTCAGGCCACGGGTGGCCCGTAGCACCAGCTCGTCGCGGTGCTTGTCATAGAGGTAGACGGAGCAAGCCTGCACGCCCACCACCTGGGCCACCGTCTCAACGACCGTTTGCAGTGAGGTGTCGAGATCCAGGGTGGAATTGGCGGCGGAGATGATCCGGTGCAGCCCGTCGAGTTCGGCAGCGCGGGCTAGCAGGCGCGCCTCCCACTCGCGGGTGCGTTGCTCCTCCTGGGCGGCCCCGTAGGCCAGCAGTAGTTCGCTCACCACCAGGCCCTGAGAGAGCTGCAGACGCTCGGCGAGGGTGAGCCCCAGTTCGGTGAGTACCTCGGCCGCGCCGCCCTGCGCGTACCACAGCGCGCCAATGTGGCGCAGGCCGCTGATGCGGGCCTCCTGGGGTTGCTCCGCCTCGATCTCGGCGAGCAGCTCCGAGATCCCGGGCCACGTCTCCCGCAGCGCGGCCACCAGATCTGGCGGCTGTGATGTCACCACTTCGTACATTGCCACGGCCACCTCCGGCATGTGTCCCTGCTATTATAGGGGCGTTGTTCTCCGTGGCGCAAACCGCCGCGCCCACGGGCCTTTGGGAGTGGACAGAACCTGTGTTCGATCGGCGATCTACCGCATCCTGACGCGCTGCGTTCCCCTTCTCCAGCGAGCGGGAGAGGAGGGCGTGAACCACAGTTCCAACCAGGCGTGCTGTCCGCCCCAGAACCCACAGACCTGGGGCTGATGCAACGCCGGCGAATGGCGCATCCTGAGGGGCGTACACGTGAGTTGCGGGATGCGCGCGCAGGGATGTGGCTCAAGCCCGGCCCAGGGATCAGCCACCGCATCCTGGCGCGGGGCAGGTATAATGTGCACGCCGACGGAACGAAGCGCTGAGGTGGAGGAACAATGGCGATCGATCTCGCAAGCCTGGTGCGCAATATCCCCGACTTTCCCCTGCCCGGGATACAGTTCAAAGACATTACCACCCTGATCGGGAATGGGCCGGCCTTCAGCCAGGTGATCAACACCATGGTGGATCGCTATCGTGGCGCTGGCATCGACGCGGTGGTCGGCGTAGAGTCGCGCGGGTTTATTTTCAGCGCCCCGATCGCGTTGCAGCTCGGCGTGGGCCTCGTGCCGGTGCGCAAGCCGGGGAAGCTCCCCGCCGAGACGTACCAGATCGAGTATGAGCTGGAGTATGGCACGAACCGGCTCGAGATCCACCGTGATGCCTTCCCACAGGGCGCCCGCGTGCTGGTGGTGGACGATCTGCTAGCCACCGGGGGGACGATCGCCGCCGCGAGCAAGCTGATCGAGCGCGCCGGGGGCACCGTGGCCGAGCTGGCCTTTGTGATCGAGCTGACCTTCCTCGGCGGCCGTGAGAAGCTTGCCCCTTACCCGATCTTCTCGCTCATCCAGTACTGAGCATCGCCCGGGAACGTGGGCCAGGATAGCTCCCGGCAGGGGGCTTGCCGCGCCGAACCGCTGATTGCCCGTTCCAGTGCCGTGTTTCCGCGCTCCGTCCCGGGCTCTCTCGCATTGCCACGGCTTGACATTTATGCTATACTGACGCCAGAAATCGGGCCGAGTGTGAATAACCCTCTGTAGACACCGCCAGTGCGTAGCCTGGCAGCTCGGCAGTTTCTCCCCACGCATTGTGTTGATTGATCCTCCCTGGTGTACACGGCGCGGCCCTCGGGCTGCGTCGCGCATCTGGGACCGTCCTGTCGCCCTCGCTGGCCACGTGCCCGATCCCACTGCGTCTTGGGGCCCCTCACACCTGTGTCGTGCGGCAGCTGCCCCTGGCGCCCGGCGCAATCGCGCCGTGTCGCGCTCTCCTCTCGTCCCCGGCCCGCATGCGGCTGCCGCCCTACCCGCCCGGCGCATGCGTTAGCACCACACCTGCCAGTCCTCGCCCCCCCGTTGAAGGAGACCACGTCGTGAACGTCGCCGAGTTGGAGTCAAAGACTCTTAGCGACCTGCGCGAGCTGGCGCGCAAGCTTGAAATTACCGGCGTCAGCGGGCTCAAAAAGCAGGATTTGATCTTCAAGTTGCTCCAGGCCCAGACGGAGGATCAGGGCAATACCTTCAGCGACGGGATCCTCGATATTGTGGCCGACGGCTTCGGCTTTCTGCGTGGTGAGCGGATGCTCCCCGGCCCTGATGATGTCTATGTCTCGCAGTCGCAGATCCGCCGCTTCGGGTTGCGCACCGGCGATCGGATTTGGGGCCAGATCCGCCCCCCCAAGGAGAGCGAGCGATTCTACTCGCTCCTGCGCGTCGAGTTGATCAATGGGGTTGACCCGGAGACGGCTCGCAAGCGCCCCTCCTTTGACCAGCTCACCCCGATCTTTCCCAACCAGCAGATCACGCTGGAGACGGAGCCGAACCTGCTCCATACCCGCCTCGTGGACTTGATCGCCCCGATCGGCCGGGGCCAGCGTGGCCTGATCGTCTCACCGCCCAAGGCCGGGAAGACGATGCTGCTGAAGGCGATCGCCAACGGGATCTCCACCAATCACCCCGATTGTCACCTCATGGTGCTGCTGATCGGCGAGCGCCCCGAAGAGGTGACTGATATGCGCCGCTCGGTCAAGGGCGATGTGGTCTCCTCCACCTTCGATGAGCCCGTTGAGGACCATACCAAGGTGGCCGAGATGACGCTCGAACGCGCCAAGCGCCTCGTTGAAGGCGGCCAGGACGTGGTGATTCTCATGGACTCGATCACCCGCCTGGCCCGCGCCTATAACCTCGATATGCCCCCGAGCGGCCGGACGCTCTCCGGTGGGATCGACCCGGTGGCGCTCTACCCGCCCAAGCGCTTCTTCGGGGCGGCCCGCAATATCGAGGGGGGCGGCTCGCTCACGATTATCGCTACCTGCCTCGTCGATACTGGCTCGCGTATGGACGATGTGATCTACGAGGAGTTTAAGGGCACTGGGAATATGGAGTTGCACCTCGACCGGAAGCTCGCCGAGAAGCGCATCTTCCCCGCCCTTGATATCCAGCGCTCCTCCACCCGCCGCGAGGAGTTGTTGCTCTCCCCCGAGGCCCTGCGCCAGGTCTGGACGCTGCGCCGTATGGTGAGTATGCTCGGCGACAATGAGGGGACCGAGTTGATGCTGACCCGCATGGCCAAGACGAAAACCAACGTCGAGTTCCTGGCGACGCTGAGTAAGGGTGCGTGAAGCGGCCTGACTCGCTGCGTGGCTGAAACCCTGGCCCTCTGTTGCTCGTATGATGAGTCAGCAGTGCCCCGGGGCGCCAGACTCCGGGCCTGTAGCTTCGCTCGAAGGCCCCGTGCCTACCTCCGCCTGACGGGCGGACCGTGCGTGGCTCTCCCGAGCCGCCTGACACTGATCGGGGTCGCGCTGTAGCCCCTGGTACACCCAGCAAGGAGAAAGAACCCCATGCGCTGCACCACCTGTGACGCCCAGTTGCTCGCCACGGCACGCTTCTGCACCAACTGCGGTACGCCCGTCTCCGCTCAGGGCTCGGCGAGCTCGGGGCCCGAGGCCTACGACCGGGCCTTCACCGGCGGCGAGTCGGACTCCATGGCCGATGTGTACGATAACCGCCCGGGCGAGCGGCTCGATCTGCCCCCCCCGCCGGTGATGGGGCATGGTGTGGGCCAGAGCGGCCTGAAGTACCAGATCATCGGTACGACGATGCAGGCGGTGGCGCTGGAGGTCCCACCCGGGCAGACGATCGTCTCGGAGCGGGGCGGCATGAGCTGGATGAGCGCCAACGTCCAGATGCAGACGAACATGCAGGGTGGTCTGGGCGGCGCCTTCAAGCGCATGTTCAGCGGCGAGTCGCTCTTCCTCGCGGAGTTTACGCCCCAGGGCGGCACCGGCCTGATCGGCTTCTCGGCCGAGGTGCCCGGTAAGATCGTACCGCTCAACCTTGGCCCGGGCCAGTCGATGATCTGCCAGAAGGACGCCTTCATGTGCGCTGAGCGCAGTGTGCAGATCGATATTCACTTCCGGCGCAAGCTCGGCGCGGGGTTCTTCGGTGGTGAGGGCTTTATTATGCAGCGGCTCACCGGGCCAGGCCTGGCCTTCGTCGAGCTCGACGGCGAGATCGTGGAGTATACGCTGGAGGCCGGGCAGATGCTCAAGGCCGACACCGGCCACGTGGCGATGTACGAGCCTTCGGTGAATTTTGATATCGAGATGGTCCGCGGTTTCAAGAACATTCTCTTTGGCGGCGAGGGGCTCTTCCTCACCACGCTGCGCGGCCCCGGCCGTGTCTGGCTCCAGACGATGCCAGCGGTGAATCTGGCCAAGAAGATCGCCCAGTACATGCCTACGTCCGGGGGGAGCAGTAGCAGCGGGCCCAGCATCAACCTCGGAAACCTTTTCACGGAGTAATGCCAGGTCGGGCTTGAGCACGCGTATCGGCGGGGATGCGGAGGGGCCACAGGCTCCTCCGCATCCCGGCGTCGTGCATCTGAATCAAACAGAGTGTGGGCGAAGAGCCGCGCGCTCAACGCCGACGATCCCGTCGGAATCAATGAGGGCCAGGGGAACGCTCCCTGGCCCTCATTGATTCAGTTGCGGCTCCGGGCGGGCTGGCGCTCTACACGAGGTTGATCAACTCGTTGGCAGTGCGGCGCATATCGAGGAAGACGAGGCCGAGCTTGGCGCGACTCTGGGCAAGGGCAGTCAGCACTGCCTCCTCACCGATGGCCATCAAGATCACGTACCCATCCTCGCCGCGGACGAAGACCTGATCCAGCTGGCCGCGGCGCAGCTCGTTGGCGATCCGCTCGCCAAGCGAGAGCATGGCGGCGCTCATCGCCGAAACCCGATCCTCTTCTACGTCGGCGGGCAGTGCCGAAGCCATGATGAGGCCATCAACACTCACGACGGCGGAAGCCTCGATGTCGGGCGTGTTCATGGAGAGGGCCTTCAGGTGCCGCACCATCTCTTCGGTTCTGCTTGCCATGCATATCCTCCTTGGGCCGTCAGCCAGTGTGTGGGGCAGAGGCAAGTGTGCGCCGGCCCTGTCGAGCGTAGCGCCGGGCCGCAAGTTGACGGCCGTTCTGGCCTATTTTACTACATCTTCGTAGAGGCGGCAACTAGTTTACTTCGTGCTGATGAGGCAGAGCACCGGCGAGGATCTTCGAAGTGTAATGATTACCCCGGCGCGATCATAGCAGGGCGCCGTTACCGTGAGTTACTGGCTACCCAGGCGGGCACGGAGTGTGGCATCGGCCCCCTCGACGGCCTGAGTGGGGGTGAGCAGGCGCCGTAGCACATTGCTGTGCATCTCGGCAAGCACCGGCCAGGCCATCTCGCTCGCAGCGCGAGCGTTGGGCATTGGTAGGCCGCCCTCCGCCTGGGCTCGGAAGGCCTGGGCGGCTGTGCGCAGGGTCTCGGGGAGCGCCGGATCCTCGTCGGTGAGATCGAGGCTAAGCAGGACCGGCTGGCGCCCGGCGCGCAGGAGCTCGCGCTGGGCCTGCTCCCCAACCAGAAAGCGGGCAAAGCTGGCGGCGGCGGCCTGCTCGGCCGAGGGGCCGAGGCGGGCGTTGAGTACCAGCACGTCGCTCTGCACGTAGGGCTGGGGGGCGCGATTGGTGCTGGTGAGGCGCGGCAAGGGGGCAACCCCCATCGTCTCAGGCCAGATCGTGCGGTAGGTGCTCATGGCGTGGGCCCAGTCGATGGTCATCAGTGCCTGCTGGCTCTGGAGCGCGTTGTCCACGCTGATGCCGTCCATGCTGGCGAGGAGGCGCTCGTCCTCCCGCAGGGCGAGCAACCAGGCGAGCCAGGCTTCGGCCCCGGCGCGGCCGTCGAGGCCAAGGGCCACCCCGCCCGTCTCGTCGAAGATCCGCCCGCCGAAGGCGTAGAGGTAGCCGATCGTCCGGTCGAGGCTGAGGTTGAGGGCCATGCCCCAGAGCGGCGGCTCACTGCCCGTCTCCGTCAGGCCGCGAGCGGCCGCCAGCAGCGCATCGGTATCCTCAGGCAGCGGGTCGGGGAAGTTGGCCTTGTTGTAGTAGACCGCCAGGGTGTCGAAGGTGATCGGCACCCCGTAAAGGGTGGCCCCTCCCGTCGACTGCACCTGCGCCGCACCGACGGCTGCGGGCAAGAGCCGGGCGACCTCTCCCGTGGGCACGAGGCCCTCGACGGGTAGTAACGCGCCCTCCTCCACGAGGCCGCCGAGCACGTGGCTAGGCACGATCGCCAGGTGGGGGCCTCCACCGTCGGCCACTGCCGTACCCAGTTCAGCCCGCAGGCGCACCATCGGCTTGCTCTGCAAGATCACCTGGACGCCCGGCGTCGTGCGGTTGAAGCGGTCGACGACCGCAGCGAGCGCCCGGTCCTCGGGGGTGGGCCAGGCGTGCCAGAGCACGAGGATGGTTCGGGCGGCAGGTGCAGAGGCGGGGCCGGCGGTGGGGGTGGCACCGGGGCCGGCGCTGGCGCTACAGCCAGCAAGGGCGAGCAGTGCCAGACATATGAGCAGGGCGCGCCGGATATGCTGAGCTGTCGACACCGCCCGCTCCTTCCCCAGAGTCGCCCGCGATTATAGCACGGGGACGCGCCGCGTCGCAAGGCTTCCGGAATGCGGTACTATACGCCATGGTACCGTGATTGCCGGGGGATTCGATGAGTGAGTTCGACGATTTGCTCGTGCGGGTGCAGCGCAGGAGCCCCGCCGGCGCGGACACCGGGGTGTACAGCGTCGAGATGTGGCTGCAGGGCGGGCGGCGCATTAACGAGCGCGACGAGTTGAGCCTCAGCGACTATCGCGAGCCGGAGGAGCATACCCCTACCGCGATCGCCGGCCACGGGCTTGACCTCTTTAACCGCCTGTTCGTCGGGCGCCTTGCCCTCGCCTTCCAGCAGGCCGCCGCCGCCGCCGCCGCCCGTGGTCGGATGCTGCGCCTGCGCCTCGCCCTCGACCCGACGGCTCCACGGCTCCACCGCATCCCCTGGGAGCTGATGTACTTCGACGATAGCGGCGGTGTCTCGCCGCCCCGCCCTCTCGCCGCCGACCCGCGCATCGCTTTCTCGCGTTACCTGGAGAGCGCCACCTTTGATGAGGGCCGCCCGATTGCCGAGCGCCCGGTGCGGATGCTGGCCGCGATCGCTGCGCCAACCGATCTGCACCGCTGGGGGCTGGCTGAGATCAACCGGGCTGCCGAGGAGCGCGATTTTCGTACCCGCTTCAGCGCCGTGGTAGCCAGTGGCCAGTTCCGCTGCGACTTCCTCCCCCGAGTGACCGAGGCTGATCTGCACGATGCGCTCGCCCGAGGCGCCCTTCCGCCCTCGCTCGACGAGGCCGGCGCCACCGGCATGGTCGAGCCCCCCGCCCGTGGCTACGATGTTCTGCTCTTCTATGGCCACGGCCTGCACCACCCCGAGGCCGGCTCGCGCCTGGTGCTGGAGCACCCGGCCACTGGCGGCGTGGCCCTCTACGACACCAACGAGTTCGTTGGCTTCGTCCAGCAGCTCCCCCGCAGTCACCGCCCCTCGCTGATCGTGCTGGTGGCATGCAACAGCGCCGTCACGGGCGAGCTCAACAGCCTGGCCGCCCGCCTGGTGGCCGAGAGCGGCGTGCCCGCCGTGCTGGCCATGCAGCGGCTGGTTGAGGTGGCCATGGCCCGCAGCTTCACCTTCCACCTCAGCGAGCATCTGCTGCGCGACGGCATCATCGACGCGGCGGTCAACGCCGCCCGCCGCCGTGTCTTTCAGCCGGACCAGGTGGGCTGGACGACACCCGTGCTCTACATGCGCAACGCCGAGGGTCGCCTCTTCAGCCCCAACGCCCAGTTGGAGTACGTGGAGGTGGTGCTGCGCGACCAGACCTTCGTCCGCTGGTCGGGCCCGGAGTTCATCGATGTCGGGGTGCTGGCGGTAGCCCCTGGCCAGGATTGGAACCTGCTCCGCTTTCGTCCAGAGGACGCCCCGACCGTCACCAGCGGGCTCGACGCGATCGACCGCGTGCTCGGGCTCGGGCTGCGTGCCCAGCTCGGGCGCCCCCGCGACGACGCGGCCACCGCACAGACGACCAACCTGGTTGCCCTGATCGGCCCGCCTCACTCCGGCCAGTCTACTTTGCTCCAGCGGCTCACCTACGAACTTGCCGACGCTGTGACGCGCGATCCCACGCGCCCCCCCGGGCTCTTCATCTCGCTGGCGGGCTACGAGCAGCAGCGAGGCGCCGGGCGCCTGGAGCGCCATATCATCGAGATGGGCCGCGCCGCCACGCCTTTCCTGGGCGACCCGCTCACCCAACTCTTCCGCCCGGGTACCGAGCCGGTCGATGGCCCGCCACAGCGCTTCGTCTTTCTGCTCGATAGCCTCGACGCGGTCCCCGAGAAGGTGCGCCCTGAGCTCCTACGGGAGCTACTGGCCCTGTCCCGCCGTCTGCCCGAGCAGCGTTTCGTGATCACCGCCGCGCAGGACAGCTTCCCCGGCCAGTTGCTGCCTACTGCTCAGGTGCTTGTGCTCCAGCCCCTCACCGAGCAGCAGATCTTCCGGTATTGCCGGCAGCGCGATGAGCGGGGCGCGCTCCAGACCTTCCGGCTCATCCGTGAAAACCGCCTGCTCGGCCTCGCCAGCGACCCCAGCCTGCTCACGTTGCTCTACAACCGGCTCGCGACCGACCCCCAGGCCCGCCTGACGCGCAACCAGTTGGTGCAAGAGTACCTCGACCGCATGCTCAGCGACGTGGAGTCGCGCTTTGCCAGCGGCGATGCGGTTCGCGAGACTCTCGCGGAGCTCGCGTGGTACAGCCGCTGGACCCACCGTGAGCAACTGCCGCTGCCGGAGCTGTTTCGGGTGGCCCAGCGGGTGCGTCGCGAGCGTGATTATAGCCTGGAGGAGCTGTACCGCCTGCTGCGCGAGGCCCGCTTGCTCATCGGGGTGGGCTCCGGTGGCGCCCGCTTCGTCAATCCAACGGTGCACGCCTACCTTGCGGCGGTGGCGCTGATCAACCAGCCCGACGCCCCTGAGCGCGTGGCCGACATCGTGACGCTCTGCGCGAGCCCGGAGCGGCTGCGCTGGTGGGAGGATGTGATCTACGCGCTGGCTGGCCTGGTGACGGACCCCACGCCGCTCTTTGAGCGGCTGGCCGATGCGGTGCGGGCTGGGAGTTCGACTCACGTGCTGATCGCGGCCCGCTGTATGGAGGCGCTGCCGCTGGAGCAGGAGGCCCGCCTGCCCCTGGCCCTGCGCTCCGAGCTGATCGACGCATGCGTGCTGCGGCTGCGCAGCGATCGGGAGCCATCGGCTGAGCGGCGCGAGCAGATTGTGGCCGCCCTGGGCCGCTTGAGCTACCACCAGGTGCGCCACGAGTTGCGCCGGCTGCTGGTGGAGAAGGTGCGCTACACCAGTAGCGGCCCGCGCTACGAGTACACCAATGTGCGCATCGCCGCCGCCCGAGCCCTGCGCAATATCTACCTGGCGCCTAGCTCGGAGCCAGTCCCCGCCGCCGCGCCCCGGACCCAGGCGCCGCTGGTGCTCACGAGCGGCGGCGATGAAGCCTCCATGCAGGACGAGCCCGACGTGGCGCCGGCGCGTATCCCCTCGCTCAAGGAGATCCGCGATGAGCAGATGCTGGTGCGGCTGATGCGGATCTGGCGTAAGGGGTCCGCCGGGCGCGACGAGTTTCTCGATATTTTGCGCCACTCCCCCTCAACTCCGGAGCGGGCCCTCGCTGCCTTCGCGATCGGCGACATGGGCGATCGGGAGGAGCGGCGGCTGCTCGATGCGCGCCAGTTGCTGCGCGTGATCCATAGCCCGGATAGCCGGGCCCACGCGGCGATCAGCGACGATTGGGAAGATACCATGTGGGCCGCCGCCGATGCCCTCACCCTCTTCGACCCCGAGCAGGTGGTGCCGCTGCTCACGGTGCTGGTGCGCGGCAAGCGTCCCATCCCCGACAGCGCGGCCCAGCAGCTGGCCTACCTCGCCGGGCGCGTGCGGGCGACGAACCGCGAGGTCGTCGAGTGGCTGATCTCTCTGCTCGTCACCAACCCGAGCCAGTCGGTCAAGGCCAAGGCCTTGCAGTCGCTGGCCTGGATGGGCATGGGCATCCCCGATGTGGTCCTTGAGCTGCCCGATGGGCGGCCAGGGCCATCACTCAAGCAGCTGATCCAGGATATCGCCGCCTGGCGGCCGGTGCGAAGCCTGCGGCTGGGGAGCTTCGAGGTGCAGCTGCGCCAGGGCGATGAGGGGAGCCCGATCTATCTGCGGCGCAAGGCGATCGAGGCGCTGGCGTGGATCGGCGACGATGACACGATTAAGGATCTCGGCAGCCAGTTCCTGAGCTGGCCACTGGAGCTGCGTGAGCACTGGTACCTGGCGGTGGCCACGATCAACGGGCGGCTGCGCGGGCGCCGTTGATCGGGCCCGACGGGCAGCCTGTGAGCCTCCGGGGGCTGGTAGCAGTTAGCGTGTCTCCGGGAGCAGGGTATAGTCCGGGAAGTTGCCGTAGAGCCGCTCGCCGGCAGGCCCACGGGTGACCGACTGGACCAGATACTTGCCGCCAACGAAGCAGCCCTTCCAGGAAGCGCCCATGCCACCAAAGACCTCCTCGCGGTCGCCGCGCGAGCGTACGGTGTTCACCCCGACCTTGAAGGAGCGCAGTTCGCTAGAGACCATCCGGGCGATCTGCGGGTCGTCGGTGGCGATCGAGGAGACGAGGTTGCCGTTGGAGATGTTCATCTCGCTGATCAGCTCCTCGATCCGGTCCACCACGACGATCGTGTCGATCGGGCCGAAGGGCTCGTTGTGGTGCAGGCGAGCGTTGCGCGGCACGTTCAGCAGCGCGATCGGCGCGATATAGGCCGAGATGTCCTGGCCGGGGAGGAAGCGCGTGCCGTCGAGCTCACCTTCATACAGACTCACGGCGCCGAGGCCTACCGCCTCGGAGTACATCACCCGCAGCTCCTCGACCTTGCGGCTATTGATCAGCGGGCCGAAGTCCAGATCGGGCAGGGAGTCGTTGGGCTCACTGACGAGCAGGGGATGGCCGACCTTGATCGCCTTGAGGGTAGGCAGGTAGGTGTCGAGGAATTTGGGGAAGAGCCGCCGCTGGACGACGAAGCGGATGTAGGCCGTGCAGCGCTGCTTGCCGTAGGCAAAGCCCTTCTTAATCTGCGCGGCCAGCGAGCTCCAGTCCGAAAAGTCCCAGATCCCGTAGCAGTTCACGCCCTCCATCTCGAGCATGTAGCGCTTCTCGCGGTCGTAGAGGCTGGCGGCGATGTCGCGGCCGTTGGATTTGCCGCCGACGAACGCGAGGCAGGCCACGTCGGGGTTGCGCACGAGGGCGTCGGAGAGGGCGCCGCCCGAGCCCGAGACGAGCGAGACCGGCAGGCCCGCGCGGCGGGCAAGCGCGAAGCCGAGGGTGAGGGCGTAGAGGCCGCCGTCCGTGGGCGTCTTGGCGATGATTGCGTTGCCGGCGAGTACCTGCACCAGCACCGCGTGCATCAGCACCGAGTAGGGGTAGTTCCACGAGGCGATATTGGAGATCAGGCCGAGGGGGCTGCGCCCTTTCAGCATACCGTCGATCTGCTCGACGTACCACTCCACGCCGGCGATGCAGCGGTCCACATCGTCGCAGGCGAGCTTGTAGGGCTTACCGATCTCCCACATCAAAAGGTGGGCGATCAGGTCGCGGTGGGCGCGGAGTTGCTCCAGGCAGTCGGTCACGCGGCTGCGGCGCTCATCCAGATCCACCCGTGACCACTGCTCGTGCTCCTGGGCGGCGAAGCGTACCGCCCGCTTGGCGGTATCGAGGTCGATCATGGGCATGCGGCCGAGCTCGCTGCCGTCGACGGCGGTGGAGTAGTGCTTGCCGTGGCCTGGGTAGCCCCAGTCGCCCTCGATCAGGTTGAGGATGTGGCCGTCGGCCCCGAACGCCTCGGGCGCTGCGGCCCGGAGCTTGCCCAGTAGCTGGGGCCACTCCAGGCCCGGCGCGATAATCTTCGCCATGGCACCCGCCCTCCCTGTGAAATGATCAACAAAGCGTGTGCATAGTATAGCATAGAAGGGTGGGCATGCTGTGCAAAGGGGACGTGGCGGGGTCTCCCCTGTCCCCTAGCCTGTGGTGCCGCACTGCGTTTCCCAGGCCCATACGCCGAGGGGGCCGGGCCCGGCTGCGCCGGTGGCCGGGTTGAGTTGCAAGCTCCCGTTCTGGAAGTACTGCACCCGAACGGCGACGCCCTCCTGCCACTCCTCAAGCTTGGGACTGATCGCCACGCCAAAGCGCCAGCTACCGCCCAGGGCCCGGTAGAGGGCACGGAAGTCGTCGTCCACCTCGTGGCGCGCGGCAATGACGCCGCGCGCGTTCAGGTAGCGCTCGCCGATATTCAGTGGCCGGATGAGGCGCTGGAGCTGTTGCTCGGGGAGCAGTTCGGCGAAACCCGGTGCCTCGGCCGCTCCTGGGTCGTAGGCCATCAGTGCGCCGGTGTAGTACTGCACCACCAGCCGGTCCCCGGCCCGTACGAAGGCCTCGCTGATCGGGGGGCCGAAGCTATAGCGCCCGTTGAAGGTCTCATAGGCCAGCCGGAAGTCGCCCTTAATATAGCGCCCCGTTTCGCCGATGCGCACGGGCGCCCGTGAGCCGCCCGGCGTGAGCACGCCCTCCACCGTGAGCGGCGCCTCCACCCGGGCCAGGCTCGGTAGCGGCTCGCCCGGCCAGGCTCGCAGGTGGGCGGCAGCGGGCTTGAGCGTACCATCGGGCCGGTAGAGCCCGTAGTGCTCCTCGCGTGTCTCCCAGCGGTACGTGGGGGCCGCGTCGTAGTCCCGGAGCGTCCAGGCCATCACGCCCGCCACCCGGCCCCGCGCCGCTTCGAGCATGGTGCGGTAGACGATCTCCTGCTGGGCCTCGCTGTACTCTGGCAGGTAGCAGGCAGGCCCGCTGGGCCAGCCGAACTCCTGCAGCAGGATGGGCTTGCCGGTGTGCCGGCGCACTTCGTCGAGCTGGCGCGCGGCATCGGCTGCGTTGTAGATGTGCACGCTCACCACATCGCTGTAGTCCACCACCCGCCGGCCATCGGGCCCGGGCGCGTAGAGGTGTTCGTAGTGGCCCATGCCAACCGTGACGAGGTGATTGGGGGCCAGGCGGTGGACGGCATCGGCCATCCGCCCGAGCCAGTCGAGCACTTGCTGGGCTTCGCCCTTTTCGGCCCAGCGGGTGTAGTTGTCCGGCTCGTTGTGCAGATCCCAGGCGAAGATGCGGTCGTCGCCGGCGAAGTTGCCGAGGAGCTGTTCGAGGTAGCGCAGGTTGGCGGCCTCGGCCCTGGTGCCAGCAGCGGGGAACTCCTCGTAGAAGTCGAAGAGAGCGACGAGCAGGCGCAGATCGAGGTCGCCCGCGATGCGGGCCAGCTGGCGCAGGCGGGTGATGACCCGCGCGCCGACGGCGCCCTCGTCGCCGCCGTCTCGAGAAAGATCGTAGGGGAGCAGGACGCGCACCGCGTTGATCCCGAGCTCGTCGCGGGCGAGGCGCAGCTCGCGCTCGATCTGCGGCCCGTCCCACTGCTGCCACATCTCGGCCCAGGGGCGGCCCTGGGGATAGTAGTTGACGCCCTTGATCTGCACGGGTCGGCCGAGGCGCACGAGCTGGTCGCCCCGTACCTGGATGAAGCCGCCGGGCTCGATGCCCGTGGGCGCCGCAGGGCTGTTGGCCGGCGGGCCGGCGACCTCGCGGCCGAGCAGGCCGAAGAGCACGCCCTGAGCGCCGTGGTCCTCGAAGCGAGCGCGCTCGAACCACTGCACGCGGTAGGTCCGGCCATCGCTCAGTTGCTCCTGGCGCGGGGCGGTGAGGGGCAGGCCGAAGAGCGCCAGGCTCTCGGCTGGGGATACGCCGGGCTGGCCCAGATCGAGCCCGTACCGGCTGTAGGCCTCAAGGAAGGCCCCACAGACGTTGAGGCCGGTTGCGAGGAAGTGACGGCAGCCCTCGCGGGGTGGCTCGGGGCTGGCCGGGGGTTCGCCACGGGCCGCCAGAGCATCGGCGCCGAGGCGACCGAGCAGCACCTCGTAGGGCGGCTGGTTCTGGGGGTGGTGCTCCAGGCGGGCGCGCTCGAAGAGTTGCACGGTACGGCCACCCTCCTGGCGCGCCGGGCCGAGCGGGTAGCCGAAGACGGGCAGCCCCCCCTGGCTGGCCCAGAAGGCGCCGATCGGGCCATCGACGCAGGCGCTGATCGTAGGCGCAGCCTCGGGGAAGCAGCGCGGTGCTCCGGACGCCGGGGTGGCTGGTGGCACGGTGGGGGCGATGAGCAGCAGGGCAAGTAGCAGGAAGAATCGCGGCATGGCTCGAGATCTCGAATGACGCCGCAGTGCCGCGTGATGGTGGCAATTCCCCTGGGCCACGTCGGCTGGCGTTTCGAACTCCGTGGGGCACTTCATGCTACCGCTGCGCAAAGCGCGGCGCAAGGGGATCTATGCCACACCGCTTGCGCGGAGGCGAAGCGGCTGGCGTGGGGCGCGCCTATGGCGTGTTGCGGAACGGTTGAACTGGAAGCGGAGGATTTCGAGCGCGTCAGTGCGCCCTCCCCGCATATGGTCCTCTGGTGCCTGGTTCCCGGCGCGTGTGCTAGACCGCGCGGGGGTGCGGAATCTCGGCCTCGATCAGCAGGCCGCCGGCGGCGCCGTTGGTAATGCGTAGCTTGCCCTGGAGCAGCGCCACGCGCTCGCTGATGCCGAGCAGCCCGTAGTGGCCGGCCCGCCCGAGGGCGGCCAGATCCAGGCTAGCATCGAGGCCGCGCCCATCGTCCTCGATCGTCACAGAGACGGCGCGTGGCGAGGCCGGGGCGAGGCGCACGCGGGCCGAGCGGGCCTGGGCGTGCTTGCGCACATTCGCCAGGCTCTCCTGGACGATGCGGAAGATCGAGAGCTCGATCTCTTCGGGCAGCCGCGCCATGCCCTCGGCCACCTCCAGGCTCACGGCCAGTCCGCTGCGCGCCGACCAGTCGCGGGTAAAGGATTGCAGGGCGGCGGCCAGGCCAAGGCTGTCGATCGTGGGCGGGCGCAGGTTCCCGCAGATCCGGCGCACATCGCTGACGAGGGCCCGCACACTCTCGCGGATGCTCGCGAGCTCATCGGCCAGGGCCGGGTTGGCCGCCGCTTCGCTCTCCAGTTCTTCGAGCTGAAAATTGACGCTCAGCAGATCCTGGATCACCTCGTCGTGCAGCTCGCGGGCGAGGTACTTGCGCTCGTCCTCGCGCTCGGTGAGCAAGCGCCGTTGGGCATCTTGCAGCGCCAGGTTGGCCTGGTCGAGCGAGCGCACCTGCTGGGCGAGCTGCTTGATCAGTTGCTGGTTCAGGCTGTCCTGCGCCGCCAGGTCGCGCTCAAGGCGGCGCTGCTGTAGGCGCAGGCGCTCGGCCTGCTCGCGGGCGCTGTAGTAGCTCTCCAGGGCCCAGATGATCGGGGTGAGTTGCTGGCGCTCGCTCTGGCCGATCAGGGCAGCCACCACCTCCTCGCGGCTGGTGCTGTCGGTGCGCGTGTCGAGCGCTACCCGGCCCTCATTGAGCACGATCACCCGATCGGTCACGGCGAAGATATGGTCAAGGCTGCTGGTGGCGAAGAGCACCGCCGTACCGCCCTGTTGCCAGCTCCGGATCAAGGCCAGCAAGCGTTGCTGGGCGGCGTAGCCGAGCAGGGCGGTGGGCTCATCGAGCACCACCAGGCGCGCCGGGGCGACCATGGCACGGGCGATAGCCAGGAGCTGGCGCTGCTCGCTCGTCAGGTTGTCTACCGGGGTGCGCAGGCTCGGCACGGCCACATCGAGCTGGGCGAGCAACTCACTGGCCCGCTGATCCATGCGGCGCCGATCGGGGCTCCGCAGCCAGCCCAGCCGTGGCCAGCCGAGCTCGGCCCCCAGGAAGATGTTGGCGGTCACATCGAGTCCGTGGGCCAGGGCGGTCTGCTGGGGCACCGTGGCCACGCCGATGCGCCGGGGGCTGAAGGGCCAGCGCAGCCGCTCGCCACCTACCAGCACCGTGCCCCCGCTCGGGGCCATGGTACCGCCGAGAATCTGGGCCAGCACCGACTTCCCGGCGCCGGTGCGGCCCACCAGGCCGACCACCTCGCCGGGGTGGACGCTGAAGCTAACCCGGTCCAGGGCGGTGAGATCGCCGAACGATCTGGTGAGCCTGCTAACGTGGAGGAGCGTTTCCATAGGCCTACAGGCACGGGGCGGAGCGTCACGGAGGCGGCAGGGGCGTCTGGAAGTCGTTCGTTTCCCAGGCGCGCAGCATGGCCTCCACATTCCTGGCGGTCACGATATCCATGCCGGTGTCGATGAAGGGGGGGAACTGCCGGCGTTCGGTGACCTTATCATACAGGATCTGGATCGAGTCATAGCCCCACCCCCAGTACTTCTGGCCGATCAGCGCCGTGAGGTAGCCATCGCGCACCAGTTCGAGTTGCAGTGGCAGGGTGTCGAAGCTCACCGTCTTGAGGCGCCCACTGCGGGTGGCCTGCTCCCAGAGCGGCATGGCGCCGCGGTCGGCGAAAAGTGGCCACATGCCGGCAAAGAACCAGCCTCGCAGCTCGGGGTGTGCCTGCATCACGTCTTCCACGCCCTGCACGCCACGGCTGATATCCTCGTTGGTAGCAACCTCGGCCACAATCGTGATCTCCGGGTAGCCCGCGATCACATCGCGGAAGCCGGACACCCGCTGCTCCAGGTTCAGGCCGCCGGGCACGCCGGTGATGATCGCCACCGCGCCGGTAGGCCCGATCGCCTGGATGAGCAATTCGGCGGCCTTCCGACCGGCGGCGTAGTTGTCGATGCTCAGGAACGTAAAGCGGTCGCTCTCGGGCGCGTCGCTGTCCCAGGTCATCACGGGGATGCCCGCGGCCACGGCGCGATCGATCGGATCGCTACAGGCCGTCGGGTCGTTACACGAGACGGCGATCCCATCGACCCGCCGGGCGATCAGGTCGTCGAGCACGCGCGTCTGCTCCACCGCATCGGCGGCGATCGGGCCCACGGTGATCAACTCCACCTCATAAGGGCCATCACGGCTCAGCTCCAGCGCCTTCTGCTGCGCCCCCCGGTAGCCGTGGTCGAAGACGGGGTTGCCGAGGCTCTTGGTCACCCAGGCCAGGGTGAGCTTCGGGCGTGGCGGTGTGGCGGGCGCGGCGCAGGCGGCAAGGAGCGCCACGAGGCCGATCATGAGCACACGAATGGCCCCGAAGGACCGCAGTTGCCGAGATGCAGGTGCGACAGCAGTCTGCGTATGGTGCATGGCGGACGCTACTCCTTCACGCCCTGCGGGTCACCCGTGGGTAAGCCGGCGACGCCGGAGGTAGTCGATCAGGACAACCGCGAGGATCATGGCGCCGATCGTACTGAGCTGCCAGTAGGCAGGGAGGCCGAGCATCACCATACCGTTGCGCACCGTGAGCATGAGCAGCGTCCCGAGGACCACCCCGAGCACGCTGCCCTCGCCGCCGAAGAGGCTGGTGCCGCCGATCACCGCGGCGGCGATGATATCGAGCTCGTAGCCCTCGGCGGCGGTGGGCGCGGCCACCCCGAGCCAGGCGGTCATGATGATCCCACCGCAGGCCGCCAGCAGCCCGCTGAAGGTGTAGACGGTGATCTTGATCCGGGTAGTGGCCACCCCGGCAACCCGCAGGGCCTGCTCGTCGCGCCCGAGGGTGTAGATGTAGCGGCCCAGCACGGTCTGATGCAGGAGCAGGCTGACCAGCAGCGCCATGGTTACCATCGCTAGCAGCGGCAGCGGCAGCGTCACCCCGGCCAGCCGCAGGTCGCCCTGGCCGAGCATCCGGAAGCTCGCCGGCAGTTCACGTACCGGGGCCCCGCCGGTGAGGCCGAGGGCGAGACCCCGGGCCAGGCCCATGGTACCAAGGGTGACGATAAAGGGCGGCAGGTTCAGCTGGCCCACCAGCAGCCCGTTGGCCATGCCCACCCCCGTGCCGGAGAGCAGGCCGGCGCCGATCGCCAGCGGCAACGGCGTCCCCGCCTGCAGGGCCAGGGCACAGACGAGGCCAGCCAGGGCCATCACCGCGCCGACGGAGAGATCGATCCCCCCGATCAGGATCACCATGCTCACGCCGAGCGCCGAGATGGCGAACCAGGAGACACCGCGCGCCAGGTTGAGCAGGTTGGTCGGCTGGAGAAAGTTCTCGCTACGCAGGCTCAGCACTATCCCGGCCAGCAGCAGCAGGCCGAGTACCAGCAACTCCTGGCGCCCGGCTAGCGCGCGCAGCGGCTTTGGGCGCGCCCGGCCCGCCTGGGGCGGCGCCGGGCGCTCGGGCTCGAGGGTGGCCCGAATAGCGGGCGGGTTGTGCTGGTCGCTCACGGGTTAGCGCGCGGCCCGCCGGGTGGCCACGTCGAAGATCACGGCGGCTGCCAGCACCGCGCCACGCACGATGTACTGGTACGAGATATCCACCTGCATCAGGTTCATCCCGCTGGTGAGCGAGAGCATCACCAGCGCGCCGATGATCGAGCCTGTCACCCGGCCAACACCACCGGCCGCCGAGACGCCACCCACATACGCCGCCGCAATCGCGTCGAGCTCGAAGAGCGTACCGGCGGTGGTGGTGGCCGATTGCAGGCGCGAGGCGAAGAGAATGCCCGAGAGCGCCGAGAGCATGCCCATCGAGCCGAAGACGATGTAAATGATGCGCTTGACGCTAATGCCGCTCAGCTCGGCGGCCTCGGGGTTGCCGCCCACGGCGTAGATATGGCGGCCCAGCACCGTCTGTGTGGTAACGAAGTGGTAGATGCCCACCACCAGCAGCATGATCACCACTGTCCACGACAGCCCGTTGTAGGTCGCCAGAATCCAGGTGATCGCCCCGATCAGGCCCGAGACGAAGACCAGTTGCAGGATAAAGATATCGACGGGCATCACCTCGAAGCCGTAAGCCAGCTTCTTGCGCCGGCTATCGAGCTGATTGTAGATGTACAGCCCGATCGCGGCCAGGCCGATCAGCAGCGTCAGAACGTGGAAGCGCTCAAAAAATCCGCCCAGGGGCAGGTCGGGAATGAAGCCGTTGCCGATCGCGTTAAAGCCCGGATTGGGGATGATGATCGTGCCCGTGCCCGCCGTCGCCAGTTGCAGCAGGCCCCGGTAGATCAGCCAGCCGGCCAGCGAGGCGACGAAGGAGGGGATGCCAAGCTGGGCCACCGGGAAGGCCGTGATCAGCCCCGCCACAATCCCCATCGCCAGCACCATCGGGATGACAACCAGCGCCGGCAGGCCCCACTGCACCATCGCGATCGCCGCCACCGCCCCGAGGAAGCCGGCCAGAAAGCCGACCGACAGGTCGATGTGCCGGATGACAATCACCAGCGTCATGCCCACGGCCAGCACCGCGATGTAGCCCGTCTGATTGAGCAGGTTGCTCAAGTTGCGGGCGGAGAGAAAGACGCCGTTGGTCGTGATCGCAAAGATGCCCATGATCACGAACAGGGCGATGAACATCCCGTAGTCGCGGATGTTCTGGCGCAGCACCTTGCCCAGGTTCTGCGCAAACGACCCGGTTGCTTGATTCTGCACCTTCCCCGAGATCATGCTGGCCTCCTTAATAGGTGGTCGCAAGCTGCATTATCTTCTCCGGGTTTGCCTCCTCGATCGGAAGCTCGCCCGCGATGCGACCGGACGATACGATGTAGACCCGGTCGCTCATGCCCAGCACCTCGGGCAGTTCCGACGAGATCATCATAATACTCATCCCCTGCTGGACCAGTTGATTCATCAGGGTGTAGATCTCGTACTTGGCGCCTACGTCGATCCCCCGAGTCGGCTCATCAAGGATCAGCAGATCAGGTTTGACAAAGAGCCATTTGCTCAGACAGACCTTCTGCTGGTTGCCGCCACTCAGATTCGCGACCCGCTGCTCCACAGTCGGCGTCTTGATATTCATCGAGTTGCGGTACTGGTTGGCCGTCTTGATCTCGGCGTTCGTGTCGATCACCGCATTGCTGGCGATGGCGCGCAGGTTGGCCAGGGTGATATTCTGCTTGACGTCCTGGATCAGGATGAGCCCGTTACCTTTGCGATCCTCGGTCACGTAGGCCACACCGGCGCGGATGGCATCTTCGGGCTGCCGAAAGGTGCGTCGCTGTCCTTTCACCACTAGCTCGCCCGTAATCTGGTAGTGGGCGGGATTGCCAAAGAGGCTCAGGGCCAGTTCGGTGCGCCCCGAGCCCATCAGCCCGGCGAAGCCGACGATCTCGCCCCGCCGCACGTAGAAATTCATGTCGTGCAGCACCTGCCGTCCCAGGGCCGGGCTATAGGCGTTCCACCCTTTCACCTCGAGCACCACCTCGCCGAACTGCTTATTCGGGCGCGGCGGGTAGATCTGCTCGATCTCGCGGCCAACCATGAGCTTGATCAGCACCGGCTCGCTCACCTCACCCTTGTGCGCGTCCAGGGTGCGGATGGTCTGGCCATCCCGCAGGACGGTCACCCGGTCGGCGACGGCAATCACCTCTTTGAGTTTGTGGGAGATCAGAATGCAGGTCACGCCCTGGTCGCGCAGGCCGCGCATCAGATCGAGCAGATTGGCGCTATCGTCCTCGTTCAGCGCCGCTGTCGGCTCATCGAGGATCAGCAGCTTCACGTTGCGGCTCAGGGCCTTGGCGATCTCCACCAGCTGCTGCTTGCCGACGCCCAGGTCCCGGATCTTCGCCTCGGGGTTCACGTCGAGCCGTACTTTGCGTAGCATCTCGCCGGCACGTTTGATCGTCTCGTTCCAGTCGATCAAGCCCCCACGGCGGATCTCGTTGCCCAGAAAGATATTCTCGTAGACGGTCATCTCCGGAACGAGGGCCAGTTCCTGATAGATGATCGCGATCCCGGTATGCTCGCTATCGCGGATGCTGCGGAATTGCTGGACCGCGCCGTCGAATAAAATGTCCCCGCTGTAGGTGCCGTAGGGGTAGACGCCGCTCAAGACCTTCATGAGCGTCGATTTGCCCGCCCCATTTTCGCCGACGAGGCAGTGAATCTCGCCCCGTTCGACGCCGAAGCTGACGTTGTTGAGGGCCTTCACCCCGGGGAACTCTTTGGTGATGCCCCTCATCTCAAGGATAGGAGGGCTCATGGTCGCTCGCACTCCTTGCAAGTGGCTGCGCCGCCATGGATGGGGAGGGAGAGCGAGGGGAGGGGGCCGCGCGGTGGCGTAAGCTCCCCGTGCCCCTCGCCCGCTGCTCCCCCTCGCTGCTTACAGGCCCGTAAAGTCGCTGGCCTGGTAGTAGCCGGAGTCGATCAGCTCAGCCTGGATATTGTCGCGGGTGACGGTCACCACCGGGGCCTGGACGGCGGGCACCTCGATCGCC
>SFCB01000007.1 GCA_004367505.1 Chloroflexi bacterium OHK40
AGAAACTCTCCAATATTCCAATGGCAATGGGACGAAGGTTCACGATGCTTTGGCGAGACGGCGGGCGAGCAGGCGGATCGAGGCGAGGTAGAGCCAGCTTTCGGAGTGGCGCGGGTTATGGTCGTACGCTCGGCTCAACTGGCGGTTGCCGCTCAACCAGGCGTGGGTACGCTCCACCACCCAGCGCTTTGCCTGAACCTCGAACCCCCGTTGCCCGGGCAGCCGCTCAACGATCTCCAACTCGCCCTGGTCGTTGTCCGCCATCCAGCGGGCCAACGCACCGCGATAGGTCTGGTCGGCCCACACTTTTTTCAGCGCGATGCCACGGGCTTTGGTCGCTGTAAACACCTGCTTGGCAGCTCCACCATCGTACAATCTGGCCGAGTGCACCACCGCAGTAATCAACAAGCCGAGCGTGTCGGTGAGCAAATGCCGCTTGCGCCCAAACACCTTTTTGCCGCCGTCGAAGCCCCGTTCAGGCCCGCCGGCCAGGCTGCTCTTGGCACGCTGGGTGTCGATCACGCCTCCGGTCGCCTCGATATGCTCCCGGCCCTCGACCTCGACCCGCACCCGTCGGCGCAGCACGTCGTTAATCCGCACCAGGACGCCTTTCTTGGTCCATTGTTGAAAGTAGTAGTGGACGGTGCTCTTGGGCGGAAACGAGCGCGGCAGCAGCTCCCATTGGCAACCTGTTTTCAGCTTGTAGAGCAAGCCGTTGAGCACCGCCCGCAGGTCGACCCGCCGCCTCGGCCCGGTCTTGGCCTGTACCGCAACAAAGGGCCGGATCATCTCCCACTGCTCGTCGGTCAGGTCGGTCTTGTACGCTTCGTGCTGGACAGCCTGCTGGCTCGGTGCTACCATCACTTCACCCCTCGTTGTGGTGTGCTTGTCGCTTCAGCAACGTCAGCGTACCACAGCTGAGGGGTTTCTCGTGCATTAGGACGCGCGAGAGTGGCCTGTCACCACTGACCCCGACTTCCTTCGTTTGGAATATTGGAGAGTTTCTGAGTTGACCAACCGCCCTGAGCATACCATAAACTGCGCTCAACAGTGCCGTTTCAGCCTAATCTGTGCTCTTCAGCTGACAGGGGATGAACCGAATCGGAAATGGAATCGCCAATGGAGTAGACTGGTCGTGTTTCGCGAATAATCCGTTCAAGCCTCCTTCGTTCATGCTCGTCGCCAGAAAGCACTCGCTCCAAATCTGTGACACTCATGATGATGGCTTGAGACAGGTTCCTCCTGCGCACAATGTACCGTGTGTTATTCTGCACAACGTCATCAAGCACCCGCCCAAAGTTGTTCTGTGCTTCGGTCGACGCGATGAGCTTTGTCTGCATGGCACCACCATTAGCTAATTTAGCTATTACGTCCATACTGTACAAGCAGCCTCTTCGTTTGTCAAGAAGGATCGCCTGGCTTTCCTGACAGTGTGCATCCGCAACGCAGCTTTCGCATACCCCGACACCGAGCGCCAGGCTCCGGCCCACTTGACATGCCTGGTATACTAAAAAAGACAGAACGGTCGGATTTTTCTACGGTGAACCTATGTCCAAAGGTGAACAGACCCGGCAGCGCATCGTGGCGCGAGCGGCCCCGGTGTTCAACACCCACGGCTACAGCGGCACGAGCATGAGCGAGCTTACGAAGGCCACTGGCCTGGAGAAGGGCGGCATCTACAACCACTTCCCGAGCAAGGAGGCCCTAGCGCTCGCCGCCTTTGACTATGCCGTCGAGTTGATCAGCCAGCGCTTCGCGGCGGCGCTCGAAGGCCAGGTGGGGGCGGCCCAGCGCCTGCGTACGATCGTCCAGGTGTTCGCCGACTATCTCGACAACCCGCCCGTCCCTGGCGGCTGCCCCCTTCTGAACACCGCCGTGGAAGTGGACGACAGCGACAGCCCCCTACGGGAGCGCGCCCGCGCCGCGATGACTGACCTGCAGCGCTTGATCGGCGCGACGGTGAAGCACGGTATCGCCAGCGGCGAGTTGCGCCCCGACGCCGACCCGCGAGAGGTGGCGGCGATCTTCACCGCTATGCAGGAGGGCGCGATCATGCTCGGTCGGCTCTACGGCGATCCCACGCCGATGCGCTACACCGTGGCCCACCTGAACCGGATCATTGACTCGCTGGTGTGTGCGCACCCATAGCCTGCTGCCGCCGGGGTCGCCTATGCCGCGCTCGAGCTGGTGGTGAACATTGTGCACCCGCTCACCACTGGGAACAGGCCAGTACGCGGCGAGGGGCGGGCGATCCACGTGGGCGGGCGCAGCGCCACCGCCAAGGCCAGCCTGACCGACAGCGCCGGCATGCACTCTGCCCCCGGCACAGCGAGCTGCAGGATCTTTCACCCCGAGCCGGAGTTGCACAGATGAGTCAGCCCACCCCAGATCGCTTCAACTCGCGCCGGGGCCGCAGCGTGGCGATCCGCCAGGCTAACCCCCAGGATGCACCGGCCCTGGCCGCCCTCTTCGGCGGCCTGTCGGCCCGCAGCGTCGAGCGGCGTTACATGATGCCACGCAGGCTCCCGCCTGAACTGGCCCGACGCGAGGCCTCCCGCCTGACCGATCAACGGGGCGATAGGATCGTGCTTGTGGCGACCACGGACGAGGAGGGGACGCCGATCGTGGCCGTGGCCGAGCTCGCGCGCGACGGCGCCGAGCCATCGGTGGCTGAGAGCGCCGTGGTGGTGGCTGACGCCTACCAGGGCGAGGGGATCGGCAGGGCCGTGCTCGGCAGGCTGGCTGATGCCGCCCGAGAGGCTGCTATCAGCCACATGCGGGCCATTACCCGGGCCGACAACACCCCCATCCGCCAGCTGATCGCGTCGTCGGGCCGGCCCTACCAGGCACGCTTTGCCGGCGGCGAGGTACACTATGAGATCGCGCTCTAGGCCGGCGCCACGGTGGGCTCGGGCTCGCGGGTGATGTCGCGGAGCGTCGAGAGGTCGCGGATGCGCTCGGTGAAGAGCACGCCATTGAGGTGATCGACCTCGTGCTGGATGGCCCAGCCGAGCAGGCCATCGGCCTTCCGCAGGCGGCGTGCCTTGCCGGTGATATCCTGGAACTCGACGGTCACCCAGGAGTGGCGCGGTACCTGCCCGTACCAGCCCGGCAGGCTCAGGCAGCCCTCGTCGCGCATCACCTCGTCGCCGCTGGTCTTGACAATTCTGGGGTTAAAGAGCACATACTGCTCGGCGGGCGCCACCTCCACCTCGGTGCCATCCTCGCGCTCCTCGATCTCGGGCGGGATCTCGATCACGCAGAGCTGGATGGGAATACCTACCTGGGGCGCAGCCAGGCCAACGCCGTTGGCGGCGTGCATGGTCTCGAACAGATCGGCGACGAGCTGCTTCATGGCCCGGTCCGGCAGCTTCACCGGCCGGCAGTGTAGCTTCAGGATCTTCTTATCCTCGGGGTCATCAATGCGCAGGATGCGTCGCAGGGCCATCGGAATGCCTTTTCGTGCTTGCAGGGTTCTCAATGGAAGCACGGTGCGCTTTCCATCCCCCGGCGACGCGGCACAGTGCGCCTCTGCGCGTACGACCGAAGGATGTTCGTGGTTCCATCGCGATCCTGAAGAGGAATACGGGAGACAGGGCTGGGGCGAGGAGCGATCCGAGCCGCAGTGCCACGCCACGAGAGCCTCGCCTCCTGCTCCGGGTTTTCCTGGATTATAGCATACCCCTTTCGCCGGGGGGTGACGCATGGTTCAACCCGGAACGGCCGTCCCCGCGTTCGCGGGGGTGGTACAGCGTGGGTCACGTGGCGGCCCGGTGGTTCGAGGCTCGCTATGGCGCGTGATGGCCGCTTGCGGTTCTCTGGTTCCTGGTACCAGGTTCACGCGCGCTCTAGAACCAATACCTTTCAAATAAGGAGCGGCGTACGTTGACCACGCTCGACGAGCATGGTCGCCCGCACCGCTGGCAGCGGGTGCGGTAGCTCGATGACGGGCG
>SFCB01000106.1 GCA_004367505.1 Chloroflexi bacterium OHK40
CCCCGGCGACCCCGGCGGCCCCGGCGGCCCCGGCGATCCATCCATCCCCGGCGGCCCCGGCGACCCCGGTCGTAGAGACGCCCCACCGGGGCGTCTCATTGTTGTGCAAGCGGAATAACATCTCCCGACGCGCTCGGCATCACCCCGGCGGTCCAGATTGGATCGAGGCCCAGCGGGTCAAGGCGGGTATGGCGGCGGAGGGCCCGGGTGAAGAGTTGGACGAGGGGGTTCACCCCGGCCCAGCCGTGGATGGGCGAGAAGATGAACTCGGTGCCCCATTTGGCCACTACCCCACGGCCGATCAGCGGGTTGGCGGTGATGATATTGGAGATCACCAGGTCGGGCTGCTCGGCGGCGATGGAGCGTAGCTGGCGCTCGAAGTTGGCCTGCTCCACGAGGCGCACCCCCTCCAGAGCGGCGAGCTCGCGGGCGTGGAAGCGCCGGTTGATGTAGGGGGTAGAGCACTCCAGCACCTCGGCGCCGGCGGCGCGCAGGAAGCGGGCCAGCGGCAACTCCATGAGGATATCGGTGGCGAAGAAGACCTTTTTGCCACGCAGTAGCTCGGTATGCTCGCGGATACGCTCCCAGGCGGCCGCCTCCCGCTCGGCAAGATCGATCCGCAGGCCGAAGTGGGCCGCGAGATCTTCCCAGAAGGCCCGGCAGCCATCGGGGCCGAAGGGGAAGAGCGAGGAGAGGATGGTACACTCCCGCTCGTTGACCAGCTGGGTGGCCGTTCTGGGGAGAAAGGGCTGGAGCGGGGCAATGATCGTACCCGGCCCGATCGGGGGCAACTCGTGGAAGTGGTTGGCGGGGAGAAAGCCAGCCACCGGGATGCCGAGCCGGGCGGCTTCGAGGGCAAAATCGTCGGCGATCGCATCGTTGACCGAGCCGAGGAAGACCACCCGTTTGTCCTCGGGCGGAGCGACGGGGCAGAAGGGGATCAGCGCCTGGAGCACCGAGTCCTCGCTCTGGGCGAAGGTGTAGTCGAGCCCGGAGGCGGGCACGAAGAGGACCGGCAGCTCAGGGGTGCTCAGCGAGTGGGCAAGCCCCTCGAACTCGACCTTCATCACCTCGGGGGTGCAGGAGGAGAGCAGGAAAATCACCGAGGGCTTGTGCTCGCGGCGGATCTCGGCGATCTGATCGGCGATCTGGGGCTGGGAAGAGCTCAGATCGGCCTCTTCAAGCAGCGAGACCGCGAAGCGCGGGCGGGCGAAGATCATCACGCCGAGGGTGTTCTGCAACAGATGGGCGCAGGTGTGGGTGCCGAGGATCAGGAAGAAGCTGTCCTTGATCTTCTGGTAGAGCCAGCCCACGCTGACGAGGCCGCAGAACGAGTGGTAGAGGCCGTCCTCGCGAGTAAACTGAACCTTGGGCGGCATAGGGCGCTCCCTCATCGGGGCGGTAGTGCGAAGTTTGAACTACAGGCGATGCCCCAGTATAGCACTTTATGAAAGTATTTGATATATAAACAATTGTGGTGCAATGGCTGTGCGTCGCCAGGGCCGGGCGGCCCCCGCGCCGGTCAGGCCGCCCAGTCCTGCGGCACCAGGAAGCTCGCCATGCGGGCCTCGGGGCTCCCGGGCTCGGGCCGATACTGGAACTCCCAGCGGGCGAGGGGCGGCAGCGACATCAGGATGGCCTCGATGTTACCGTCGGTTTGCAGGCCGAAGCGGGTACCCCGATCGAAGGCCAGATTGAACTCGGCGTAGCGGCCACGCCGGTAGAGCTGCCAGCTGCGCTCGCGTTCGCCGTAGGGGGTGGTGAGCCGGCGGCGCACGATCGGCAGGTAGGCGGCGATGATCGCCTCGGCGCCATCGCGCACGAAGGCGAGGGTGCGCTCGAACATCCCCTCGCCCTCCGGGTGCAGGTTGTCGAAGAAGATCCCGCCGATCCCGCGCATCTCCTTGCGGTGGGGCAGGAAGAAGTAGCGGTCGCACCACTCCTTGGCGGCCTGGTACTCGATCACGCCGTGCCGTTCGACATAGGCCTTCAGGGTGCGGTGGAAATGGCGTGCGTCGTCCTCAAACCCGTAGCTCGGGGTCAGATCCATTCCGCCGCCGAACCACCAGTCGTCGCCAGCCTCGAAGTAGCGCAGGTTGGCGTGGAAGGCGGGCACGTAGGGATTGCGCGGGTGGAGCACCATACTCACGCCGGTGGCGAAGTAGGGGTGCCCTCTGGTACCGGGGCGCTCCTGCCAGATACTGGGCGGAACCTCGTCGCCGGTGACGGCAGAGACATTGACCCCGGCTCGCTCGAAGACGGCGCCCTCGGTGAGAACGCGGGCAGTGCCGCCACCGCCGCCGGGGCGCTCCCAGGGCGCGGCCACGAATGTGCCCGGCGGCAGGCCCGCTACCGGCGCGCCATCGCGCTCTACGGCCTCGAAGGCCGCGATCAGCTCGGCCTGCACCTCGCGCACGATCTCGTGCACGAGCTCACGGGTATCGGTGACAGTCATCGGTTTCGTGCTCCTTCTACGCGGGCCACGCGCCGATCAGGCGCGCAGCGCCTCACGCATAGCGGCGAGAGTCTGGTCGATCGCCTCCGGGGTGTGGGCGGTGCTCACGAAGCCGGCCTCGAACTGGGATGGCGCGAGGTAGACGCCCCGTTCACAAAGGGCCCAGAAGAAGCGCGCGTAGCGCGACGGATCGACCCAGCGCTTCGCCTCGGCGTAGCTGGTGACCCGCACGCCGGGCTGCGTGAGGAAGTAAAAGCCGAACATCGTGCCGACCTGGCCCACCTGGAGCGGCACGCCCGCCTCCTCACCGAGCTGGCGGATGCCGTCGGCCAGGCGCCGGGCGCTCGCCTCGGCGGCGGCGAAGGGCGCCCCACCATTGTCGAAGGCCGCGCGCAAGGTTGCGAGGCCGGCGGCCATCGCCAGGGGGTTGCCGGAGAGCGTACCGGCCTGGTACATCGGCCCGGCGGGCGCCACGAGCTGCAAGATCTCGCGGCGGCCGGCGTAGGCGCCCACGGGCAGGCCACCACCGATCACCTTGCCGAGGCAGGTGAGATCGGGGGTGAGGCCCCAGAGGCCCTGAGCGCCACCCGGGCTCACCCGGAAGCCTGTCATCACCTCGTCGAGGATGAGCAGGGCGCCATACTGGTGGGCAATGGCCTGCAGACCCTCCAGGAAGCCGGGTTCGGGCAGCACGAAGCCCATGTTGGCGGCGATCGGCTCAACAATGACGGCGGCGATCTGCTCGCCCTCGGCCGTGAAGATCTGGCGCACCGCCTCCAGATCGTTGTACTCGGCGGTGAGGGTGTTGGCGGCCGCGCCCTTCGTCACCCCCGGGCTATCGGGCAAGCCGAGGGTGGCTACACCGCTACCAGCCTGCACGAGCAGCATATCGGCGTGGCCGTGGTAGCAGCCACTGAACTTGAGGATCTTCTCGCGGCCGGTGAAGGCCCGCGCCAGGCGCAGGGCGCTCATGGTCGCCTCGGTGCCGGAGTTGACGAAGCGCACCTGTTCGAGGCCCGGCATGAGCTGAATCACCAGCGCGGCCAACTCCGTCTCCCGGGCCGTGGGCGCGCCGAAGCTGGTACCGCGCGCCGCCTGGGCGGCGATGGCCTCGACCACGGCGGGGTGAGCGTGGCCAAGGAGGAGCGGCCCCCAGGAGAGCACGTAGTCGAGGTAGCGGTGGCCGTCCTCGTCGAAGAGCCAGGCGCCCTCACCGCGACTGAAGAAGATGGGCGTGCCACCCACGCCGCGAAAGGCGCGCACGGGCGAGTTGACGCCGCCGGGGATCAGCTGTTGCGCTTCGGCAAAGAGTGCTTTTGAGCGAGCATAACGATCATTCATGGAGCGCTCCGTTATTGCGGGGGACAGATATTCCATCGATGCGATGGCTCCGCAGCGGTTCGTTCGCACCTCCCACCGCGCTCACCTATCGCCAGGGAAGCTATGGGGCCGTGGAACGGTTCCGGACCGTGCGTCGCAGCCACGCCATCCAGTTCAGGAGCGCCCGCTTGCAGCGCGGCGGGCGGTTGCGGCGGTACTGCCCCCTGTCACCCTGCCCTCCTGGGGCGGCCGATAGCTCTGCACAAACTCCACGAGCCGTTGCACGTGCTCCTCGGGCGTCTCGGTGAGGATGCCGTGGCCGACGTTGAAGATGTGACCTGGGCGTCCGGCAGCTTGATCGAGAATGGCCCGCGCACGGCGCTCGATCTCGGGCCAGGGGCCGTGGAGCGCCAGCGGATCGAGGTTGCCCTGCACCGCCACGTCGTAGCCGCAGTGGGCCCAGCCGTCCGCCAGGCGCACCCGCCAGTCGAGCCCCAGCACATCGGCGCCGGTCTCGCGCAGGAGCGGGAGCATGCCATTCATATCGGTGCCGAAGTAGACGACGGGGGGAGGGGCGGCGGGGGATGGCTCCTTGTCCCCATGTCCTTCGGCGATGGCCGCCCGAAATGCCGTGATCGCCGCCTGAACGTGGGGCAGCACATACTCGACGTAGTCATCGGGAGCGAGGGCCCCGGCCCAGGAATCAAAGATCTGCACCACGTCGGCGCCGGCGCGCACCTGGGCCGCCAGGTAGCGGGCAACGAGGTCGCTCAGCTTCGCCATCAGGGCGTGCCAGCTCTGCGGGTCGTGGTACATGAGGGCCTTGGTGCGGCGATACTCACGGCTACCGCCGCCCTCGATCGCGTAGCTGGCGAGGGTGAAGGGCGCGCCGCTGAAGCCGTAGAGCGCGATATCGGCGGGGAGCGCGCGGCGCACCATGCGCAGGGCCTCCAGGGTGTAGCCGGAGGTCTCCTCGGGGTCGTAGTCGCGCAGGGCGGCGATGTCGGCGGGCGTGCGGATGGGGTTATGGATGACGGGCCCCTCACCCTTCTCGAAGGTCAGGTGGATACCGAGCCCCTCCAGGGGAGGGAGGATATCCGCAAAGATGATCGCGGCGTCCATGCCGAAGGCCTCGATCGGCTGCAGCGTCACCTCGGCGGCCACCTCGGGCGTCTTGACCATCTGGAGGAAGCCATGCCGCTCCCGCACGGCGCGGTAGGCCGACATATAGCGGCCAGCCTGGCGCATCAGCCAGATGGGGGTGCGGTCGGTCGGTTCGCAGCGACAGGCCGCCAGGATGCGATTGGTCATACGGCTCTCTCTCGGTATCGGCAGGGAGGGGGCGTACGGGCGCAGCGCCATGGCGCTCCGGCTTAGCCCCGCAGCCACCGCACGGCGTCCCGGGCCCAGTAGGTGATGATCATGTCGGCACCGGCGCGGGCGATGGCGGTGAGGCTCTCCAGGGCCACCCGGCGCTCGTCGATCCAGCCGCGCTCGGCGGCGGCCTTGACCATGCTGTACTCGCCGCTCACCTGGTAGGCCGCCAGGGGCAGACTGAAGCGGTCCTTTACCTGGCGGATAATATCGAGGTAGGCAAGGGCAGGCTTGACCATGAGGATATCGGCGCCTTCGTCCACATCCAGGGCCACCTCGCGCAGCGCCTCGCGAGCATTGGCCGGGTCCATCTGGTACTGGCTGCGGTCGCCGAAGCTGGGCGGGCTCTCGGCGGCGTCGCGGAAGGGCCCGTAGAAGGCCGAGGCAAACTTGGCGGCGTAGCTCATGATCGCGGTGTGCTGGAGCCCGGCGCCGTCGAGAGCGCCACGGATGGTGGCCACCATGCCATCGATCATGCCCGACGGGGCGATGATATCGGCGCCGGCCTGGGCGTGCACAACGGCGGCCTTGCCGAGTAACTCCAGGGTGGGGTCGTTGAGCAGGTAGCCCTCACCCAGAGCCGGGTTGTAGCCCTCGGTGCCGGGCACGTTGATCACCCCACAGTGGCCGTGGTCGGTGTACTCGCAGAAGCACATGTCGGAGATCACGAGCATGTCGGGCACGGCCCGCTTGATCGCGGCCGCCGCCTGCGGCACAATCCCCTCCGGATCGAAGTTCTCGCTGCCCAGGGCGTCTTTGTGGGCGGGGATGCCGAAGAGCAGCACGGCGGGGATGCCGAGCTCGTAGAGGGCCTCGGCCTCGCGGGCGGCCATATCCACCGAGAGCTGGGCGTGGCCGGGCATCGAGGCGATCGGGCGGCTGACGCCGCTACCGTGGCGGATGAAGAGCGGGGCGATCAGCTGCTCTACGCGCAGGGTCGTCTCGCGCACCAGGCCACGCAGCGCGGTGGTACGGCGCAGACGGCGGGGGCGGGCGGCGGGAAAGCTATTCATCGGCGTTCCTCCTGGGAACCGGCGTAGTAGAGATGCCCCAGTGGGGCGTCTCTACGCCCGTTAACACGAACCATCCGCCCCGCCCGCCCCGCGCCCCTCCACGTGAGCCACCAGGGCGGCCACCAGGCCCTCCTCGGTGGCTTCGTCCGCCACGAGGGTAGGCTCCAGGCCCAGCTCACGGCAGGTCGCGGCGGTGCTCGGGCCGATGCAGGCGATAATCAGGCGGCGGGCGAGCTCCAGGCCCGCCGGGCCTAGCTGGGCGGCCAGGAAGCGGGCCGTGGAGCCGCTCGTGAAGAGCAGGGCGTCGAGCGCCCCACGCTCGATCAGCGTCGCGAGCTCGGCGCCGCCCGGCGCCGGTACGGTACGGTAGGCCACCACCCGGTCCACGCGGGCGCCGGCGGCCCGCAGGCGCTCCTCCAGCTCCGGGCGGGCAATATCGGCGTTGGGCAGGAGCACCCGCCGCCCGGCCGGATCGCCCAGCGCATCGGCCAACTCGGCGCCGGAGAAGGAGGCAGGCACGACGGCGGGAGGGGCACCGAGTAGTGCGCCGCAGGCCGCCGCAGTGGCCGGGCCTACCGCGCCGATCTTCAGCGAGACGCGGCTCGAGAGGCGTGGGGCGCGCGCGCCGAGGGCGCTCGCCACGGCTTCGACCGCCGTCACGCTGGTGAGCAGCAGCCACTCGTACATCCCGGCCTCCAGGCGGCCCATGGCCTCCTCCAGCGCGACCGGGTCGGCCGGTGGGGCATAGGCAATCGTGGGGTGCAACACTGGCTCGGCCCCCAGGCCCCGCAGGCGGGCTGCCAGGCCCTCGCCACGGCCCTCGGCACGCGGGATCAGCAGGCGTAGCCCGCGCAAGGGCTGGGGATGCCCATGGTGCTGCCGGGGATCGCTCATCGGGTACTCGCTCTCAGATTCTCCGCCGAAGACTCGGGCAAAGCCTGGTGGCCTGTCGCCAGAACGGCCAGGATCGCGCCGGCGCCACGGGTGAGTAATTCGTCGGCCAGAGCCGTGCCGAGCGTTTCCGGCTCGCCGGGGCTGCCAGCCAGTTCGCCCCGCACCACCGTGGCGCCATCCAGCGAACCGACCAGCCCGCGCAGGAGCAGGCTGGCGCCCTCGGCGCTGGCATGAGCCGCGATCGGCACCTGGCACCCGCCCTCCAGCCGGCGCAGAAAGGCCCGCTCGGCAAGGGCCGCAGCCCTGGTTGGCCCGTGGTCGAGCGGCGCCAGCAGCGCGCGCGTGGCGGCATCGCCGGCGCGACACTCGATGGCGAGGGTGCCCTGGGCCACCGCCGGGAGCATCTGCTCCGCCGGGAGGAGGTGAGCCACAAAAGCCGCGCCATCGCTCACCACGCTCCCGTCCGCCCGCAGCAGGCCGAGCCGCTCCAGGCCGGCCGCAGCGAGCACCAGGGCATCGTACTGGCCCTCGGCGAGCTTGCGCAGCCGCGTATCGACATTGCCCCGCACATCGCGCAGCGTCAGGTCGGGACGCAGCGCGCGGAGCTGGCAGGCCCGGCGCAGCGAACTCGTACCGACGATCGCACCCTGGGCGAGTGCGCCCTCAAACGGGGCACGCTCCCCGGCGCGCGCCTCGGCGCGGCTGTCGGCGCGCTGGTCGCCCCGCGCGGGCAGCACCAGCACATCGCGCGGGTCGGCCCGCTCCGGAAAGGCGCCGAGCACCAGACCGTCGGGCAGGAGCGACGGCAGATCCTTACACGAGTGGACGCAGAGGTCCACCTCGTTGGCGAGCAAGGCGTGCTCCAGCTCCTTGACGAAGAGGCCCTTATCGCCCACGGCGGAGAGGGCCACATCGAGCACACGGTCGCCCCTGGTGGTGATCACCCGAAGCTCAACCTCCAGGTCGGGGTGGAGCGCGGTGAGCCGGGCGGCAACCATCTCCGACTGCGCCAGGGCAAGCTTGCTGCCACGGGTACCGAGTGTCAGGCGACGGGCCATCACAGTACCAGGTTTCTACGTACGACAGGCGACGGGCAGAGGCGGCTCTGCTCGTGACCGCGCGTCGTAACGCTACACGGACTCCAGGTTGAACAGCTCGGTCACCATCGCGGCGTAGCGCTGGCCCTCCCCCTGGGCGGCGGCATCGCGCAGGCGGCGCGTCGGTGTGTGGAGCAGCTTGTTGACGATACTGCGGGTGAGGCCCTCCACCACGCTGCGCTGCTCAGGCGAGAGATTGGCAAGACGACGCAGGGCCCGTTCCAGCTCGGCGTTGCGCAGGGCCTCGGCGTGCTCACGCAGCATCATGAGGGCCGGCACTGCCTCCTGGGTGCGCAACCATGCCTCGAAGGCATTCACCTCCTCGACGGCGATTGCGGCGGCCCGCTCGGCGGCGGCAGCGCGCTGGCCGAGGGTCGCCCGGACCACCTCCTGCAGGTCGTCCACCGTGCAGAGATGGACACCCGGGAGGGTAGCCACCTCGTGGTGAATATCGCGGGGCACCGCCAGGTCGATCAGCAGCATCTCAGGAGCGGCGCCGCGCTGCGCGTGCGCGCGAGCCCTGGCTTCGAGCGCGTCGGCGATATGCTTCTTATAGATGATCGGCACCGGGGCCGCCGTAGAGCTGATCAGAATATCGGTGCGGGCCAGAGCCTCAGGCAGATCGTCAAACGTGAGAGCCTCGGCCCCATAGCGCTCGGCAAGCTCGCGGGTGCGAGCCAGGGTCCGGTTGACGATCATGAGCCGGTCGGCGCCGTTGGCGAGCAGGTTCTGGGCGGCCAGCTCACTCACCTCGCCACCACCCACCAGCAACACCGCGCGTCCCTTCAGTTCGCCGAGGCGCCGCCGGGCCAGCTCCACACCAGCCTGGGAGACGCTCGCCGCGCCCTGGCCCAGCGCCGTCTCGGTGCGGGCCCGCTTTCCCGCAGTGAGAGCGTGCTGGAGCAGCCGGTGCAGCACCGGGCCAATACTGCCGACAGCCTGGGCGTGCTCGAAGGCCTGGCGCACCTGGCCCTGGATCTGGGCCTCGCCCAGTACCAGCGAGCGCAGGCCCGCCGCGGTGGCGCAGACGTGGTGCGCCACCGCTTCACCAGTGAGGAAGAAGAGCGCATGGACGAACTCGTGCTCGGCGAGCCCGTGAAACGCGCCCAGAAAATCCACCAGGCTCTGGGCGGTAGTCGTGCCGTGAGCAACCCCATAGATCTCCACCCGATTGCAGGTAGAGAGGATGACCGCCTCCGCCAGGGGCGGCGGCATACCGTTCTGCGGCTGCGTGAGCTGGCTCAGAGCGGCCGTAATATCGCTCGGCGTAAAGGCCAGGCGTTCGCGCAGCTCTACCGGGGCGGTGGTGTGGTCGAGACCGGCAAGGATGAGCTTCATGCTCGGGCCCTTTGAAACCTGTTGAATCCCTTGCAAACCCTGGCAAATCTCAGCGCTTGTGCACGGTATCACACGTTCGGAAGGCTGTCAATCCGCCCCATGTCCGGCCGGCCACACCACCGATTGGCGGGCCAGCACCAGGACGGGGCACAGCGCGCTGGCGGCGTCAGGCATCACCCGCCACGGCGATCAGGGTGGTGAGCGTGGGCTGCTCACCACGGAAAGCGGCAACGTCGATGCGGCGGAGCAGGATGAGCGCCACACAGAGCAGCAGCCCCTCGATCAGGAAGACGAGGATGTAGCCACCGGAAGCGCTGCCGAGGAGCGCGCCGCCGACATCGCGCACCACACCGGCGAGCAGATTGCCAAGGCCGCGGGCGCCCGCGTCGGCCACGCCCCAGGCGCCGATGTAGAGCCCCACATTCTGCGGCGTGGTCATGTCGAGCATGAGCGCCAGATTGGTTGCGGTCGCGATCCCGGTGCCGAGGCCGAGCACGACGATCCCGGGCACAAAGAGCGGTTGGGCGTTCATGATCCCGCTGAGCGCGATCAGCAAGAAGCCGAGGGCAGCCACGCCGGCGCCGAGGGCCGCGCCGGCCTTCTTGCTGAGGAAGCGGCTTAGCACAAAACCCTGGAGCAGCAGGGCCACGAGTGTTGCGCCGCCCCAGGCGGCGGTGAGCTGGGTTGTCTCGCGAACCGTCATCCCAAAGGCCTGAGCGCCGAAGGGCTCCAGCAGCACATCCTGCCCGAGGATGGCCGCCAGCAGCAGCACCAGGTAGAGGAAGAAGGCACGGGCCACCGGGTTAGCCACGACGGCGGCGACTGCCTCGCGGGCCCCGTAGCGCTCGGTGGGACGGGCCAGCGCGCCGCGAGGCTCCAGGCCCACCAGGCCCAGGGCCCCCAGGGTGAGCGCCACACCGGCGCAGATGAAGAAGACCTCCACCAGCCGCTGGGGCGTATAGTCCTCCAGGGCGCGGCCGGTGGCGATCGCGGTGATGATCACGCTCGTGATCATCATGAACCACATCACGGCGATCGTCCGGGAGCGCTGGGCCTCGCTTGAGAGGTCGCTGGCCAGCGAGAGGTAGCAGACCACCGCCAGGTTAAAGCCCACGCCCCACGCGAGGAAGGTGAGCACCGCGAAGGCGAGGCCCGGCCAGAAGTTTGCGGCCATCGCCAGAGCGGCCAGTGGGGTGAGCGCAGCGCCGCCGATACAGAGCAGCAGGCCAGCGGCGATATAAGGCGTGCGGCGGTAGCCCCAGAGCGGGTGGCGATCGGAGTACTGGCCGATCGCTACTTGAATGGGCGCGAGCAGGTGCGGCAACACGATCAAGCCGGCGACGAGGCTGGCCAGCAAGCCGAGTTCGTAGATCATGATCCGGTTCAATACCCCGGTGATCGGCACCAGACTCACCGCCACCGCTACGTGGATCAGCCCCAGCCGGAGATTCTTCAGGATGGTCATGGGTGCGCCCCTTCAGGCGGTCGCGCGGGCCCGGGCCACCAGCCGCCGGGCCAGGGCCGCGCCATTGCGCCAGCACTTCTCGACGCTTACGCCGCCGCGATAGTTGCCGAGCAGGTACAGGCCGGGCCAACTCGCCTCCATGCGCTCCAGGACGGCCAGGCGCTCGTCGTGCCCGGCCACATATTGTGGGATGGCCTGCGGCCAGCGGGTGACGTGCCGCAGCTGCGGTGTGCCACGCGCGCCGAGGATGGCGGCGTGCTCCTCCTCGGCCAGCGCGAGCACCTCGGCGTCGGGCAAGGCGGCAAGTTGTGGCATACGCGCGCCGCCAATGAAACTGGTGGTGAGCACGCTCCCCTCCGGCGCCCGGTCGGGAAAGAGCGAGGTGGGCCAGAGGATGCCGAGCACCCTGCGCCCCTCAACGGCTGGACAGAGCAGGCCGAAGCCGTCGAGCGGGTGGGCCATGTGCTCACGGAGGTAGCCCAGGTGCACGACAGCCATTGGCGCGTACGGGATAGCACGCAGCGCCCGGCTTGCGGCCCGGTCGAGGGCCTCAACCAGGCCAGCCGTGACGTGGGCCGGTGTCGCGAGGATCACCGCGCTTGCCTCGAGCAGCTGCGAGCGGCCCGAGCGCGCTACCTCCAGGCGCCACCCATCGCCGAGCGGCTCCAGGCCCGTCGCGAGCGTGTCGGTCCAGACAGCCTCGGCGCCCAGGCCGGCAGCGTAGGCGCGTGGCCAGGCCGCCATGCCCTCCGTAAAGTTGAAGAGCACGCCGCGTGCCCGTTTCTGGCCGGTGGCCCGTGGCGCCGTCAGCATCCCGCGCAGCAGGCTCCCGGCCCGCTGCTCGGCGGCCCAGAGGGTGGGAAAGGCCGCCTTCATACTGGTCGCAGCCGGGTCGCCGCCGTAGACGCCGGAGACGAAGGGGTCCACCAGGCGCTCGGTGGGCTCCCGGCCAATCCGACGGGTGAAGAAGGCAGCCACGCTCTCATCGGCTGTGGTCGCCCGGGGGACGAGCGGCTCGGCGAGCAGGCGGAGCTTGGCCGGCGTCGAGAGCAGCGGCGAGCGCAGCATCGCGCCGGGCCTCATCGGGATCAGCTCGGGGCGGCCGCGCAAGAGAATGTAGCGCCGCGCGCCACGGCGGTCGGCGGTGATGCGCTGGTTGCCAAGACCGAGCTCGTCGAGCTCTTGCCAGAGCGTCTCGTCGCTACTGGTGACGGTATTGGGGCCACAGTCGAGCACAAAGCCATCGGCAGTGGTGAGGCTGCGGAGCGCGCCACCTACCTCGGGCCGAGCCTCCACCAGAAGCACCGCCATACCCCGCCGCCGCAGCGCGTAGGCCGCGCTGAGCCCGCTGATTCCTCCGCCAACCACGACCACATCGTACATGGGCGCACCCTGGCTATCCCAGATCAACCTGACGGCTCCGCACGGGTTCGGACCCACCGCCACCGTTCCGTAACCCTCCAACGCCTGGTGTGAAAGGGTAGAAGGCCATGGAGCTGAGGCCGCGCGCTGCTTCCTCCCGCGTGCGACTCCACAGGCTACTTCTATCTCGCGACACTCACTCCTTCGAGCCGATCTTCCAGATCCTCGTAGATCGCGCGAAGCTGCTCGAGGGTTGCCTCGTCGGCCTCCCAGAAGCCACGGCCGCTCGCCTCCAGCAGGCGCCGCACCATCCCGGCGGCCGCGTGGGGGTTCAGGGCGGCCAGGCGCTCGCGCATCGCCGCATCGAGAGCGTAGGTCTCGGCGACACTCTGGTAGACCCAGCCCTCCACGGCACCGGTGGTGGCGCTCCAGCCGTAGGTGTGGCTCACGCGGGCCTCGATCTCGCGGGCGCCCTCGTAGCCGTGGGCGAGCATGGCTTCGTACCACTTCGGATTGAGCAGCTTGGCCCGCGTCTCCAGGCGCACCATCTGGGCAAGTGTGCCCACCCGGCCCGTCGCGGCGCTCACCGCATCGGCCACCAGCACCTCGGGCCGGCGTCCGCGCAGGTGCTCGACGCTCTTCGTCACGCCGCCGAGGCTCTCGTAGTAGGTGTCGATATCGCTGATCCCCACCTCGAAGCTGTCGATATTCTGGAAGCTCACCTCGACCGTAGCCAGGGCTCGTTCGAGGAGCGGGCGCGAGTCGCGCCACTCGCCGCCCCGGCCAAGCGTGAAGCCCTTGCGGCTCAGGTAGGCATCGGCGATCTGGCCATCCTCCTCCCAGGCCCCACTCTCGATCATATGGTTGACGTGGGCGCCATAGCTACCTGGCGCATTCGCGAAGACGCGGGTGGCGGCCTCGTCCAGCGGGATGCCCAGCGCGGCGGCGTGGGCCAGGGCATGCTTGCGTACGAAGTTCAGCTCGGTGGGTTCATCTGCGGCGGCGGCCATACGGGCGGCCCGGTCGATCAGGCGCATCTGGGCGCCGAGCAGATCGCGAAAGATCCCGCTCACGGTGGCCACCACATCCACGCGCGGGCGGCCAAGCTCAGCCAGAGGCACCAGGGCCACTTCGGAGATCGTGCCGAGCTCGTCGGGCACGGGGCGGGCGCCCATCAGCGCGAGCACCTGGGCCACGCCCTCGCAGTCGGTCTTGAGGTTGTCGCTGCCCCAGAGCACCACCGCCACCGTCTCCGGGATCGCCCCACCAGCCGCGACGGCACGCTCGAGCAGTTCATGGGTAAGGGCCATGGCCCGCTCCACCGCCACAGCGCTCGGGGCGCGGGAGGGATCCAGGCTATAGACGTTGCGGCCCGTCGGTACCACACGCGGGTCGCGGACGATATCGTTGCTGGGCGAGGGCTGCACGAATCCGCCGCGCAGGCCGTGGAGCAGGCCGGGGAGCTCATTGTCGGCGGTGAGGTTGCGCAGCAGGTCCGACAGGAACGAACGCAGCTGGGAGAAGTCCGCGTGCAACAACGAGCACTGTGGCGCCAGGCCGGAGGGATGGGCCGGGCCTGAGTCGGGCGTATTGGCGGCGCCTGTCTGCGCAACCACAAACGCCCGGATCGCGGCGCGCAGCTCGGCATCCACCTGGCGCAGCTGCTCCTGGGCCTGAAGATCTTGGGCCGCACGCGCGCGGAGGCGCTCGTAATCGAGGCCGAGGCGCCGGGCAAGCTCCACGGGCAGGGTTGTCTCCACACCGTGCAGCTTGAAGCGGTGAAAGCTGGCCGTCAGGCTGAGCAGATCGACCAGCTCATCGGCGCCGGGGGCGCAGCCAAAGACGTGCAGGCCAGCCGGGATCATACGCTGCTCAACCTGGAGCAACTCGTGTGACAGCGCGGCGAGGTAGGCCTCATTCGCATCGGCTCCCTCGTGGCCAGGCTTCTGGCCGGACCCATCCGCCGGGAACGCCTCGATTCCCAGCTTCTCCGCCAGCTCTTTAATCGCCTCAACGAGCCCCGCATCGGGCCGCTGGCGGTAGCTATCGATCGCGTCCTTCAGCTGGCGCAGGCCTTTGTAGAGCCCGGCCTGCTGTAGCGGCGGCACGAGGTAGCTTAGCAGGGTAGCGGCGGAGCGGCGCTTGGCAATCGCGGCCTCGCTCGGATTGTTAACGCTATAGAGGTAGAAGTGGGGTAGATCGCCGATCAGGCGGCTGGGCCAATCATCGGCGCCAAGGCCCACCTGCTTACCCGGCATAAACTCCAGCGCGCCGTGGGTACCCACGTGGACCACCGCGTCGGCACGGAAGCCATGGCGCAGCCAGGTGTAAAAGGCGGCGAAAGCGTGATTGGGCGCAGCGTCACGCGCCATGAGCATACGCATCGGATCGCGCTCGTAGCCGAAGGGAGGCTGCACACCGACGAAGACATTGCCGAACTGCTGGCCGAGCACCAGCAGGCGCCGGCCATCACTGAGCAACTCGCCGGGGGCGCGGCCCCAGAAGGGCTCGATCTCGCTGTACGCCGGGAAGAGCCGCCGGTAGTCGTCCAGGCTGAGCGTCGCGGCCACATTGGCGTCGGCGCCCTGAGCGAGGGCATTGCCACCGACCACCATCCGGCGCAACTCATCGGCGTCGGCGGGCAGATCCACGGTGTAGCCATCGGCCTTGAGGGCCACCAGGAGCTGAAAGAGACTACGGAAAACATCGAGGTAAGCGGCGCTCCCGACGTTGCCGAGGTTGGGCGGGAAGCTAAAGATCACCAGGGCCACGCGCTTGTCGGCATTGGGCATACGGCGCAGGGCCACGCGGCGGGCGATCCGCCCGGCGATCAGCTCGACCTCAGCAGGCGAGGGGACAAAACTCTCCCCGGCGACCGTCGGGCCACCGTAGACCAGGGGCTCAGCGGCGCCCTCAAGCTCGGGCACGGCCACGCTGAGCGCGGCCTGCACCGGCGCGAGCCCCCCCCAATCGGCGCGCCAGTCTTCTACCCGCTGGAAGGCTAGCGGCACTGGCGCCAGGTAGGCAACATCCAGCCCGGCGAGGGCGGCGCGAGCGTCCTCGGGGCGGCTCTCGGCGGGCCCCCCCACCAGGGCAAAGCCCGAGGCGTTCACGAGCAGATCGACCGAGGCCAGCGGGCCGCGAACCGGGGCAGACGCCTGAGCCGCGACGTGGAGCTTCCCGGCGCGCCCCTTCGGCCCAGCGTCCTGCAGCACAAAGAAGCGCTCAATTGCCGGGCGCATATCGAGGCCAGAAGCGTAAGCCAGCCGCGCCTCCATACCTCGGGCCTCCAGCGCACGCACCAACGCATCGAGATGCGCCGTATTGCCGCTCAGCACCACCGTGCGCAGTGCCAGGATCCCAACCACCCCGCCACCCTTCGCGCCCTTCGCGTGGCGCGCAATCCACCGCTCGTAGGCCTCCAGCGACTCAAAGGGGGCCGGGGCATCGGGGTGAACCAGGGCCTGCTCGGGGTAGCGCACCGGGTCGAGCGCGGGCAGGCAGCCTTTATAGCCGGGCACATAGGCCTCGACAAGCAGGCAGAGCAGGCGGTACAGATTCTCTGGCGAACTATTCGTCCAGTACTGGTGAGCAACGATGTAGGTGTAGAGATCGCGAGCCTTACCGGGGATCAGCCGCAGCACCTTCGAGAGGTTGCGCAGCACAGCGAGCTGACGGCGGGCCTCGCCGCTCCCGCCCTGGGGGCGGAGCTTCTTCGCCCACTCGCGCAGCACCCCACCCCCGCCCTCGTCCTGGGCCGCGAGGCTAAACTTCCCGATCCGCGTCTGGCGGATAAGGGCCGGGTTCGAGGTAATCACCAGCACCGGGCATGTCGCGGTGGCGAGCAGCGCCTCCAGGGGCCGCACGTACTCCTCCCCGAAGAGGCGCGCGCCGAAGACAAAACACGCCCCCCGCAGGTCGTCCTCAAGGCGACGCCAACCGGCCGCGTCGCGCAGGGCGGCGGCGTCGTAGCAGGCGACGGACAGCGCCACCCCGTGCTCCGCGTGGAGCCGCACGGCGGCCTGGCGCAATGCCGCGGCGTGGTTCCCGTCGATGGTGAGGAAGATGAAGCGCATCTCAGTGCAACGCGCAACGAGCGCCGTGCAAGCGAAGCGGATGCCTGGCCGGGGCTGTTATGGGTAGCGCAGCCCCGACCTGGCCCGTGCACGGCGCATCGCGCACGCTCCTCAATCGGCGGCAGACACCCGAACGGCGCGATCCGGCCCCGGATAGTTCGGGAAGCCCTGCAGGCCCTTCCAGCGCTCCTCGGCGGGGGTTACCCTGGGCGGCATCCGATAGGCGGCCAGCAGGCGCAGCGCCAGGGCCGCCCGCAGCCGGGCCGCCCGGGCCTGGTTGAGCGCACCTCCGCGCTCGGCCAGCGCGTTGGCCTGCTTATCGTAGGCGGCGGCAGCGTCCAGATGCTGGAAGAAGCGCGGATTGTCCACTGGCAGCGTCACCGGGTAAACCTGGGTCGCAATCTGGTCCGTAAGGCGGATTACCTGCTGGTCGTACTGGCGCCAGTCGAGCCCGAGCGCCTGATAGAACTCAGCGCGGCGGCAGTCATTCAGGTACATGGTGGCGTAGACGGCCAGGAGGAAGAAGCGGATCCAGCGCCGGTTGGCCGGCTGGTTGAGCAACTCCGGCTGGCTACGCATCAGCATGGAGAAGAACTCGCCGTGGCGGTACTCGTCGTTGCACCAGTTCTCGAACCACTTGAAGATCGGGTGGATCAGCCCCTCGGGATGGCGCTCCAGGTGGCGATAGATCGTGATATAGCGTGCGTAGCCGATCTTCTCGGAGAGATAGACCGTGTAGAAGATAAACTTCGGCTGGAAGAAGGTGTACTTCTTGCGCTTCTGCAGCACACTCAGGTCCAGCGCCACATTAAGATCGCCCATCGTCCGGTTAAGAAAACCGGCGTGGCGCCCCTCATCGCGGCTCATGCACTTAAAGATCGCGCGCAGCGTCGGATCTTTGAGGTGCTTGACCATCTCGGCATAGAGGATGCAGCCCGAAAACTCCGCCGTACAGGAGCGCTCCAGGAACTCGATGAACATCGAGCGCACCGGCATATCGTCGAAGTTGGCGAGAAACTCCTCGTTGCGCTTGAAGTGGGTGCGGTTATAGTCGTGCTCGAACTCCTCGCGGATCCACTCGAACTCATCGCGTAGGCCGTTCTTGTCGATATCGAGCGCGTCGATCGCCTTATAGTCGGTGGTGTAGAACCGGGGGGAGATCGCCGACTCCTGCAGGGCGTGCCGGGTCGTCACGCTGAGATCGGGCATCTGCTCCATTGCTAACTCCTTCGCCACTGCACCTTGCAACCGTCACCGTGCAGACGTACCCGCGCTGCCGGGCTAGCGCATGATGCTTTGCTACGGGTGTTCCACCAGCTCGTTCACCTCAACCAGGCTGCTCTTCTTGATCAGTGTGCGGCGCAGCCAGCTGGCCTTGTAGAGCTTGATCGGGCTCTGGTAGCTGATCTCGCCGTGGGTCTGCCCATTGATGTTGGGCATCGAGAGGATCTCCAGCGTGTCGCCCGGCTGGATCTCCATCCCCGGAGGCAGATCGACGTGGAGATGGAAGTGCTCGTGCTCCGACTGAAGGTGCACGGTCGCCTCCCCCTCGGCCAGCGTCTCGCGCTCGTACCAGCGCCAGAGCAGCCAGCCCGCGAACGCCACCAGGGCGACGCTCAGCAGCTTGCGCATTGGTTAACCTCCTGCTACCCTTGATGCCGTAGTACAGACTCTGAACTACAGGGGCCTGGCGATCTGTGGCTGGGACGCAGCTGGCTGCGTCCGTCTGGCGTGGCAACCGGGCACGGCGGCGCGGGCTCAGGCCCGCACAGCCTCCACGAGCGTAACGTGGTAGAAACCGCTGCTCACCCGGCGGCTCCGCCGCACCTCCATCCCGCTCGCCTTCAGAGTCGCGAGCACCAGCCGCTCCGGGATCATCTGAATGTCGGTGCGGCGCTGGCTATGCGGAAACATGCCACCCACCCGGTGGAGCGCCGCAAGGAGCGGGCTCAACGGCGCAAAGGTAAACAGCAGCCGGTCGGCGCTGAGCGTCGCCAGGTGACGCAACAGCGGGGCGAAGGCCGCTTCCGGGTAATGGATGAGCACATCAAAGCAGACGACCAGGTCGTAGCGCCCCTGGAGATCCTCCAGATCGGCCAGGGTGCAGGTGAGCCGATCGGCCAGGCCCGCGGCCGTGGCCGCCGCGCGCGTCGCCTCGACCATCTGCGGCGCGATGTCGACGGCCGTCACCTGGAGGCCACGGCGGGCCAGCGTGAGACTGAAGAGCCCCGTGCCGCAGCCGACATCGAGCGCCGTGCACCCAGCCCAGCCATCGAGCCAACTCGCGGCCGCTGCCAGCATCGCCGCGTGCCCCTGGCGGATCGAGCGGCGCACGGGCGAGAGGGCTGCGTCGCCGTAGATCGCCGACCAGCGCTGGAAACCGACCCCGTCGAAATACTGGCGCAGCCGTGCTTTGTGCTGGGCGATATCCACGGTCCTCCCAGGGCTGTCGGTGGCGTGGGGGCGTAGTGCAGACTGTTTACTACAGGTGTAGGGCGATTATAGCACTATAGTCAACCTTGTAATACTATAAACAAAATCTGTGCAACGGTTGCCACGAGCAGGTTTATGGCTTCCTGATGCTGAATCAGAAAGCACAACAGGAGATCGAAAATGGTCAAAATTGCTCGCCGCACACCCCATGTCGCGGTGCCATGTCAAATTGCTACAACCTCAACCATTCTCGGGGAGTCGCTGCTTCTCCGCTGACCGGTTGGCGATCCGGGCAATCAGGGAGCGGCGGCCAGGCAGCGCACTCCCGCCACCACAACCCTGGCACGCTTCTTGCTTGTACAACACGCTGGTCAAGGACTACGCGTGAGTGAAGCGATGCCACAACCACCCGATTCGGCCCCGGCCGACGAGCTCGCCCACCTGCGGGCGCGTGTTGCCCAGCTTGAGCAGCTCCATGCGCAGACGAACGGCCATCCTTTCTCTGAGCAGCGCTACCGCGTGCTCGCCGACTCGATGCCCCAGATGGTCTGGGCTACGGATCGGAACGGCTACCACCTCTACTACAACCGGCGCTGGTACGAGTATACCGGCCTCAGCGAGGCCGACTCGCTCGGGTTTGGCTTTGCCAATGCGCTTCACCCCGACGACAAGGAGCGCACCCTCCGGCGCTGGGAGCGAGCCTGGCGCGACGGTGAGAGCTACGAGATCGAGTACCGCTTCCGCCGCTACGATGGTGTCTACCACTGGTTTATCGGCCGGGCCATGCCCGTGCGCGACGCCAGCGGCACGATTATCGAGTGGGTTGGCACGTGCACCGAGATCGACGAGCAGCGCCGCGCCCGCGAGGCGCTCGCCTTGGTTGCCGAGGCTAGCGCTCTGCTCGCCTCCTCGCTCGACTATAAGGAGACCCTCGCCCAGGTGGCGCGGATCGCCGTTCCCGCAATCGCCGACTGGTGCGCCCTCGACATCCTGGAGCCCGACGGGAGCATTCAGCGCCTCGCCGCTGCGCACACCGACCCGGCCAGGGTCGCGCTGGCCGAGGAGCTTCACCGCCGCTACCCCCACCAGCCTGATGCCCCGACCGGCGTGCCAGCCGTGATCCGTACCGCCCGGCCCGAGATCGTGCCCGCAGTCACGGCCGAGATGATCGCGGCCATCCCCGATGACGAGCTGCGCGGGATTATCGCCACCCTGGGGCTCCGCTCCGCGATGGTGCTCCCGCTCACGACCCACGGCCACACCCTCGGCGCCCTCACCCTGGTGACCGCCGAGTCGGGCCGCCATTTTACCGAGGCCGACCAGCGCCTCGCCGAGGATCTCTGCCGCCGCGCCGCTGCGGCGATCGAGCACGCCCGCCTCTACAGCGAGCTGCGCCAGTTCCGCGCCACCCTCGACCGCACCCACGACTGCGTCTTTATGTTTGACGCAGAAACGCTGCACTTCTTTTATGTCAATCAAGGAGCGATCGACCAGGTGGGCTACCCGGCTGAGGAGCTGCTGAACCTCACCCCGCTGGCGATCAAGCCGCGCTTCGACGAGGCGAGCTTCCGTGCTATGCTCGCCCCGCTGATCGCCGGTGAAGTGCCGCTTCACACCTTCGAGACGGTACACCGCCATAAAGCGGGCCACGAGATTCCGGTGGAGGTGTCGCTCCAGTATGTCACGCCCCCCGACGACGACCCCCGCTTCGTTGCCGTGGTGCGCGACATTACCGAGCGCAAGCGGGTGGATGCGGCGCTGCGAGCCAGCGAGCAGCGCTACCGCGCCCTCGCCGACTCGATGCCCCTGCTCGTCTGGATCGCCGACGCCCGGGGCGGCTTGATCGGCGCGAACGAACCCTGGGAGCGCTATACTGGCTACGCAGTGGGCGATCTGGGGCCCGACAGGTGGCCCGCCATCGTCCACCCCGACGACATTGCGCCCACCACCGAGCGCTGGAATGCAAGCCTGGCCACCGGGGTACCTTTCGAGATCGAACAGCGGGTGCGGCGCCACGACGGCACCTTTCGCTGGCACCTGGTGCGGGCCCGCCCCGTACGCGACGACGCCGGCCAGATCGCCTACTGGGTGGGCACCAACACCGACATCGACGAGCAGAAGCGCAACGAGAGCACCCTGCGCCACCAGAGCGAGGTCCTCGCCCGGATCACCCGCCAGCTTGAGGAGCGCAACCGCGAGCTCGACCAGTTCGCCTATATCACCTCCCATGACCTCAAGGCCCCGCTGCGTGGGATAGCCAACCTGGCCCAGTGGATCGAGGAAGATCTCGGTGAGCACGCTACGGCTGAGATCCGCCAGCAGCTGGAGTTGCTCCGAGGCCGCGCCCACCGCATGGAAGCGCTGATCGATGGCATCCTCCAGTACTCGCGCGTCGGCCGTGTCGGCGATACGCCGGGCTCCGTCGATGTCGGCGCGCTACTCGACGAGGTGATCGACCTACTCGCGCCCGCGCCCGACGTGACGATCCAGATCCAGCCCGAGCTGCCGGTGCTCTATACCGAGCACCTGCCGCTGCGGCAAGTCTTCCACAATCTGATCGGCAACGCCCTCAAGCACGGCGGCCCCGCTGTTCAGATCAGTATTAGCTACCGCGTCGATGGGCCATGGTATGCCTTCACCGTCGCCGACAATGGCCCCGGCATCGCGCCCCGCTATCATGAGCGCATCTTTGGTATCTTTCAGACGCTCGCCTCCCGCGACCGTGTGGAGGGGAGCGGCCTTGGCCTGGCTCTGGTGCGCAAGATCGTCGAGCACCGGGGCGGACGGGTCACGCTCACGTCGGAGCCTGGCCACGGTGCAGCTTTCACCTTTACCTGGCCACGGGAGGAGCCCCATTCGTGATGCAAGCGGACACCACCAAGCTGCTGAACATCCTGCTGGTTGACGACGACGACGTAGACGTGATGAATGTCCAGCGGGCCTTCAAGAAGAACAACATCCTCAATCCGCTCTTCATCGCCCGCGACGGTGTCGAGGCGCTGGAGATGCTGCGCGCGGATGAGCCCGGCGGCCTGCCGAAGGAGCGGCGCCTCGTGCTCCTCGATCTGAACATGCCCCGCATGAACGGGCTCGAGCTCCTGCGCCACATCCGCGACGACCCGGCGCTGCGCTCGCTCACCGTGATCGTGCTCACGACTTCCGACGATGAGCGCGACAAGGTAGACGCCTACAACCTCAACGTCGCGGGCTATATCGTTAAGCCGGTCACCTTTGTGGCCTTTGTGGAGGCGATGGCGGCCCTCAACAAGTACTGGTCGATCAATGAGCTACCCTGACGCGGCAGAGCCGCTTCGCCTGCTGATCATCGACGATGACGCGCTGGACCGCCAGGCGGTCCAGCGGGCGCTGCGCGCTGGCGGGCTCAGCATCAGTGTCCGGGAAGCCGAGGATAGCGCGGCGGCCATGGACGCCCTGCAGGCCGAAGACTTCGACTGCATCCTGCTCGACTTTCAGCTCCCCGGCGCCGATGGCCTGGAGGTTTTGCGCTCACTACGCGCAGCCGGCGTGCGCACCCCGGTGATCGTGCTGACCGGCCAGAGCGATGCCCAGGTGGCCGCCGATCTGATGAAGGCCGGCGCCGCCGACTACTTCGATAAAGGCCGGCTCATCGCCGAGGCCCTCGCCAGCAGCGTGCGCAACGCCCTCCGTGTCTTCCGGGCCGAGCAGAGCGCCGCCCGGGCCGAGGCCGAGCGCGACCACGCCGCCGCGGCCTTGCGCCATAGCGAGTATCTGCTCGCCACGACGCTGCGGAGCATCGGCGACGCCGTGATCGCCAGCGATCAGCAGGGCGCGATCAGCTTTATGAACGCGATGGCCTCCCGGCTCACCGGGTGGGAGGCATCCGAGGCCACCGGCCAGCCGCTCGATGCCGTCCTATCGCTGATCGACCCGGGCAGCGGCATGCCGCTGCCGGGCATCGCCGAGCATGTGCTGCGCAGTGGCGCCGTGTTCGAGGCCGTCGATGGGGCCACGCTCGCGAATCGCAGCGGTCGCCGCATCCACGTGGCAGGCAGCGGCGCGCCGATCAAGGACGACCAGGGCAGTGTGATGGGCGTGGTCGTGGTGCTGCGCGACATCACCGAGCGCGTGCGCACCGAGGAGCGCCTCCGGCTCCTCGCCGAGCTGAGCCAGGCGCTCGCGACCTCGCTCGATTATCGCGAGCAGCTAATGAGCATGGCCAGACTGGCGGTGCCGCGCCTCGCCGATCACTGCGCCGTTGATATGCTACTGCCCGATGGCCAGATGGAGCGGGTAGTCGAGGTGGCCGCCAGTGATGTGGCCGAGGCCTATGCCGCCGCCGACCCGGTGCAGCCCCGGCTCTGCGTGCCACTTGAGGTACGCGACGGCGCACGCGGCACGATCCTCTTCGCGCGCGGGGCTGACCGGCCGCCCTTCACTCCCGAGGAGGTGACCTTCGCCGAGGAGCTCGCCCGGCGCGCCGCTCTCGCGATCGACAATGCCCTGCTGTACCGCGAGGCCCAGGAGGCCATTCACATCCGCGATGCCTTCCTCTCCGTGGCCTCCCACGAGCTCAAAACCCCGCTCACCTCGCTGCTCGGCTTCCTCGATCTGCTCCAGCGGCGGGTGGCGCCCGGCACCGTCGTCGGCGAACGCGAGCTGCGGCGCATCCAGGTTGCCGCCGACCAGGCCCAGCGCCTGAACAAGATGGTTACCTCACTGCTTGATCTCTCGCGCCTCCAGATGGGACAGCTCAGCATCGAACAGCGTCCCGTAGAGCTCGGGGCGCTGATAAGGCGGATCGCCGATGAGATCGAGCCGACCCTGCACGAGAACCACCAGCTGCGGATAGAGCTCCCCGCCGAGCCGCTGCCGATCATCGGCGATGATCTGCGGCTTGAGCAAGTGATCCATAACCTGATCCAGAACGCGGTCAAGTATAGCCCCCAGGGCGGGCAGATCACCCTGCGGCTCGCAGGAGTCGATGGCCAGGCGTGGTTGCAGGTGGAAGATGAGGGTATGGGCATCCCGCGTGAGGCCCTGGAACACATCTTCTCGCGCTTTTACCGCGCTACCAATGCCGCCAGCTACCAGGTGAGCGGGATGGGGGTGGGGCTCTACGTCGTACGCCAGGTGGTCAACCTCCACGGCGGGCGGGTGGAGGCCGCCAGCGTGGAGGGCAAGGGCAGCACCTTTACGATCTGGCTGCCCCTGGCCCCGCAGTACGGCGTTGGCGCGGCGACGGTTGAGGGCGAGGAGCGGGCATAGGGCCTGCCTGACCTGTCGGCGCCAGGGCTGTCATACAGGCATGCCAGAGGTGGAGCGCGAGGCGCGGGATGTGCTGCCAGCCTGACGCCACGCGGAATCAGCCGGAGGGCAAGCAGGTGGCGCCCTGCTCCAGCCGATGGGATTGATGCTATTATGGGCGGGAGATGCTTACCCTCACCCGCCCCGCGCGCCACTACCTCGTCCACGCCTCGCTGCTCACCTTCGGCCTCGCCATCAGCAGCCTCTTTTACAATCTGCTCCTCGTGGCCCTCGGCTACGACGAGCGCGCTATCGCCCTACCCTTCCTCGGCGAGCTCTCGCTCCTCGGCCTGCTGAACGGCCTCCCGGTGCTGGTCGCAGGCCTGAGCAGCCTGCCGCTCTGGTGGCTGGTGAGCCGCGTTGGTCCCCGGCCAGCCCTGGTGGCCGGCGCGCTGCTCCATGCCGGGGCGCTCCTCGGCGCCGCGCTCTGGCCAGAGCCGGTGCCGCTGCTGCTGTGCGCGGCCATGAGCGGGCCGGCCTCGGTGCTCTTCCAGGTGAGCGCGGCGCCGTTTATGATGCGCCACAGCGATGCCGCTGGGCGCGATACGCTCTTCGCCCTCAGTGCCGGGCTGAACATCGGGGTCGCCGGAGTTGGCAGCCTGGTGGGCGGCCTGGTTCCCGGCCTCCTCGCCGCCAACTTCCAGCTGCCGCCGGAGAGCGCCGCCGCCTACCGCGCCACGTTCGTGGTGGCAGCCGCCTGCACCGCCCTGGCGGCCCTGCCGCTACTCGGGCGCGCCGGTTCACGGCCGGTCCCAGCCAGCCCGCCGCCAGCGCCGCGCGCGGCCCACGGGGAAGCCGCCAGCCCGGGTGCGGTGCGCCAGCTCCTCGGCGCCATCCGGGCCGGGCTGCCCTTTATGGTCTCGCCGCTGCTGATCTCCTGCGGCGCGGCGCTGCTGATCCCCTTTCTGAACCTCTACTTCCGGGAGCGCTTCGGCGCGCCCGACACGGCCCTGGGCGCAATCTTCGCGGCGATCGGCCTGGCGACGGGGGCGGCCACCCTCGCGGCGCCGCTGCTCTCGCGGCGCCTGGGCAAGATGGGCAGCGTCGTGCTCACGCAGACCCTGGCCATCCCCTGCCTGCTGCTGCTCGGCCTGGCACCAACCCTCTGGGTCGCCGCAGCCGTGGCCCTGGCTCGGGGCGCGCTGATGAACATGGCGGCACCACTCTACGATGCCTACGCCATGGAGCGGAGCCCCGAGCCGGCCCGCCCCACCGTGATCGGCCTGATCAATGGGGCCTTCGCGGCGGGCTATGTGGTAGGCCCCGCCGTCAGCGCCGAGGTGCAGCGGAGCTACGGCTTCGGGCCGCTGTTCGTGGCCACGGCCGGGTTCTACGCCTGCGCGGCCCTGGCGAACTACCTGCTCTTCCTGCGCCGCCGGGCAGACTGACGACGCACGCCCCATCCTCGCGCGTCAGCCGCAGGCCCGGATGCGGGACGCTCACTCCACGCGCACCACCACAACCGTCATGTCGTCGTGGGTTGGCATGCCTTCGCTAAAGGCATGAACCTCGGCCAGCACCCGGTCGATCAGCGCCGTGGGCTCCAGGTGCCCCCAGCGCTGCACGAGCCGCTCCAGCCGCTCGAAGCCGAAGAGCTGGCGACACTGGTCGTGGGCCTCGACAATGCCGTCGGTGTAGAAGATCAGCGTGTCTCCCGGCTGCAACGCCGCCTCGATCTGCCCATACTCGATCTCGGGCGACATGCCGAGCGGCAGCGCCTGAGGGCCGTCGAGGTAGCTGGTACTGCCGTCGGCCCGGCGCAGGAGCGGGCTGAGCTGGCCACCCGAGGCGAGCACCAGCTGACGCCGGTCAGGGTCTACCAGGGCATAGCTCAGGGCGACAAAGCTGTTGCTCGGGACATCATCCACCAGCCAGCGGTTCGTCTCGGTGAGCACCACCCAGGGCGTTTCGTGATTGCGGGCCTCGGAGCGGCTCGTGGAGCGCGCGACGGCCATCAGCATGGCGGCCGGAAGCGACTTACCGCTCACGTCGCCGACAATCACGCCGACGCGGCTACCGAGGTCGATCAGGTCGTAGAAGTCGCCGCCCGTCTCGCGGGCGGGGAGGCAGCGGGCGGCGAGGGCCAGGCCAGGCACACTCGGCAACTCGCGTGGGAAGAGGTTGGCCTGGATGCGACGGGCGATCTCCAGCTCTTGCTCGACGCGGGCCACCGACTCCTGGTAGAGGCGGGCGTTTTCGATCGCCAGGGCAGCGTGGTTGCCGAAGGTACGGGCGACCTCGAGATCGCGGTCGGTGAAGACGCGGGGGCGCGGCTCGGTGCCGGGCAAGCCTACGCGCGTATCGATATTGAGCACGCCGAGCACCCGGTCGCGGGCAATCAGTGGCACGCCGAGCCAGGCGTGGATGTTGGCCGAGGAGGGGAGCTGCATCCAGGGCATCTCCACGGCGCCAGCTACATAGAGCTGGGGCTCCCGCCGGCGCACCACCTCGCCGGCGGCGCTCCCCTCCAGGGGCAGGGTGATCCCACGGGGCTCCACCTCGGGCGTGCGGCCCCGGGCGGCCACCATGCGCAGCTGCAGACCGTCGAGCAGCATGATCGAGGCCGTATCGTAGGGGATGAGCTTGTGCAGCTCCACAAGCACCAGACGCAGCACCTCGTCCGGGTCGAACGACGAGCTGAGCACCCGGGCCATCTCGCGCAATGTGTCGGCAGTGCGGCGCTGCTCCTGCTCGGCGGCGAAGAGCTGGGCATTCTCAACGGCGGCAGCGATCGAGGTGGCCACCGTCATCATCAGCTCAAGCTCCTCATCGCTGAAGATGAGCGGACCGTTGTAGCTGTCCAGCGAGATCGTGCCGAAGATGCGCTCGCGGCTGATCAGGGGCACGATGACCAGCGACTCGATCCCGAGCGAGCGCCACAGCTCGCGCGACTGCGCCGCGAGAGGGTCGTTGTCGAAGTCGGTGATCACCACCGGGCGGCGGGTGGCATTCACCCGGGCGATGATTGGGTTGTCGCGCAGGTCCAGCTGTAGGCCGACGATCCCCGTCTCGGGGTACTCGGCCGCCACATAGCCCTGGTCCGCGCCAGTGATCAACACCGTCCCAGTATGATCGGCCCAGAACAGGCGCACCAACTCGCGGGCGGCGATCTCGAGAATCTCCTGCTGGTCGAGGCGGGCCGAGAGCACGGTCGCGATCCGCTGGACGAGCTCCATCCGGTGGGCCTGGCGCTCGGCAGCCTCGGCGTGGGCCTGGGCGGAGGCGAGCAGCCGGTCGCGCTCGCTGAAGAGGCGCATCTTCTGCACGCCCAGGCTGATATGGCTGGCCACCTGGTTGAGGAAATCGAGCGTCTGGCTATCGTAGCGGAAGGCGCGGTAATCCTGGATGGAGAGGACCCCGATCAGCTCACCGTCGCGGGCGACGACGGGCACTCCGGCCCAGGAACGCACGGGATTCTCCGGGCCAAGGGCGACCGGCTCGATCCCACGCCGGGTGAGCTCCCCGCGCTGCTCCACCAGGTCGTAGAAGAGCAGAGGCTCGCGATGGGTGAGGATCCAGCCACTCAACGAGGAGGCCGCGACGGGGGTGCCGACAAAGCTCACTGGCACCCACTCGCCCTCCTCCACGAAGACGGCGCTGGTAACAACCCGGGTATCGGGCTCACAGAGCAGCAAGAAGAAGACCGAGGCGTCGGTCAGGCCGACGAAGATGCGGTAGATCTCACCCAACATGCGGTCCAGATCGTAGGAGGCGGTAACGATCTTGCCGATCTGACCGATCGCCTCGAGCTCGGCGATCTGGCGGCCACGCTGGGCGAGCAGGCGCACATTCTGCACGTGCAGAGCCACCTGGGCGGCAACACTATGCAAAAGCTCTCATCCCGGGCCGAGAAGACCCCGGGCATGTAGCTCTGGACATTGATCTGGCCGATGATCCGGCCATCACGATCGCGCAGGGGCACCCCGAGCCAGGAACGGGCCGGCCGCTCGGCGCCGGTGAGGGCGATCTCAATATCGGCGTGGGCCCCGATCTCGGCGGGCAAATCGCTGAAACGGAGGGCCTCGCCGGTGCGGATGATCCGTGCCGTGAAAGAGCGCGGCGGCGGGGGCTGATTCTGCCAGTAGTCGTAGGCATGCCCCTCGTCGATCGTCAGGCCATCGATGACGACACCGCGCTCGTGGTCATAGACGACCATCGAGAAGACATCGAGGGGCATGAAACTCTGCAGCGCATCGTGCACCTGGCGTAGCAAGGTGCGCACATCCTGGGCGGTGGATGCGGCCCGGCTCACCTCACCGAGGGCGCGCAGCTCAGCGATCTGCCGCTCGCGCTCATCGAGCAGGCGGGTGTTCTCGACGAGCACGGCAATCTGGTTGGCGGCCGACTGCGCCAGGCTCACCTCGTGGTCGTCGAAGGTACGGGGCGTGAGGCCAAAGAGGCTCAGGGTGCCGGCCACGCTCGCGCCAATCGTCAGCGGCAGGATGAGCGAGCTCTCGAAGGGCGGGAAGACCTCCAGGGGGATGCTGGTGATGCTCCGAGATGCGGCGTAGCGCTGACGCCAGCCGTGGGTTACGATCGTAGGCTGGCCGGTGATCACCACCTCGCGGATGGGGCTGCTGGCGAGGGGCGAGCGGCTGGTGCGCTGCACATAGGCCTCGGAGAAGCCTCGCTGGGCGTAGAGCACCAGAAACTCGCGCGCCTCATCGAGCAGACGCACATTGCCCGCATCGAGCCGGAAGAGCTTGAGCACCACGCCGAGGGCCCGGTCGAGCACCTCGGCCAGGGGGCGCCGCTCGACGAGCGAAGCGGAGATCGCGCTCAGGGCGGTGATCTCCTCGGTGCGGGCCGCCACCTGGGAGGCCAGCGCCGCGCTCAAGCGGCCCTGGCGCTCGATCAGCGCGACGTTTTCCAGCGCGACCGCGATCACGTTGGCCATGCGCTGGAGCAGATCGCGGTGGGCCTCGGTGTAGACTCCGATCTGATAGCTCTGGATGGAGATCACCCCCACGGCGTCCTGGCCGATCATCAGGGGGACGCCGAGCCATGCCCGGGAGCGCTTCTCCACCTGCCCGAAGGGCACACGATCCTGTTCTGGATCGCGCTCGTAGACCAGATCGCGGTAGAGGAGTGGCTCGCGGCTGTGGACGATCGCGCCGGTGAGCGCGCCGTAGGGCACGTCCTCAAGGTACTCGGCCATACCCTCATCGACGAGCAGAGCGCACTTAAAGTACTCGGGGCGCTCATCGCAAAACGCAACATAGGTAGCGTCGAAGCTGAAGACGGTCGCAAGCTCGGCGCTGATCGCGGTGAAGATCTCGCGAAAGCTAGGGCGCTCACGGCAGGCCAGGCTAATGTTGTAGAGCGCGCTGAGCACGCGCTGATCACGCTCCTGCTGGCGGCGCAGCAGGTCGCGCTGGCGTTCGAGCTCTAGCACGAGTGGGTTACGCCTGGCGACGGGCCGTGTCATGAGAACGCTCTACACCTCTGGCGCGATCGCCGCTGGCAGCAGAACGGCGACGAGCCCTAGCCGCCGAAGGGGAGCTCCACCACCTCGGCTGCGACGCCAGCGGCGCTGAGCCTGGTGCCGGGGGCGGCGTAAGCTGTGCGGACGTAGGCCAGGGCGATCAGGCCATAGCGCGGCGAGTCGACGACACTCGTTAGATCGCCGGCCTCTTTGCCGCCCGCATCGAGTTTGGCGAGCGGCGCAGTGGGCTGAGCGGGGAGCGCGGGCGCGGCCTCCAGGCGCAGGCCACGCAACTGCTTGGCCAGGCGCCCACGGCTCTCCATGCGCGCGATAATCTCCTGGCCCACGTAGCAGCCCTTGTGGAAGCTCACGGCGCCCCAGAGGCCTGTCTCAAGGGGAATATACTCCTGCGATAGCTCGCGGCCGTAGGCACCGTAGCCCTGCTCAACGCGCAACACCTCGTAAGTGGCTTCATCGAGGTGCCGGGCGCCGCCCGCCACCAGCGCAGCCCCGAGCTCGGTCAGGGCCTCTGGCGGCGCAATCAGGCTCAGGCCCTCGCCGCCGATCGGCTCACTGCGGGCCACCAGGATCCGGGCACCACCCCATGATGCTTCGGCAATGCCCCAGGGGGGCAGGGCGGCCCCTGGAATGCCGAGCGCGCCCAGGGCAGCCGGCGCCTCCGGCCCGTAGAGCGTCAACTGGCCCAGCGTGCTGCTGGCATCCTCGGGCCGCACCTTATCGTTAAAGAAAATATTCTTGCGCAACAGGTTGAAGATCGCCGGGCCGCGTCCCGGACTCGTCACGAGTAGCAGGGCGTCGTCCAGCGCGTAGACAGCGAGCAGGTCGATGATGCGGCCGATCGGCGTGGTGAGCACGGTTTGCGCCCCTTCGCCTGGCTTGAGCCGCTCGATATGGTTGGTCGAGAGCCGGTGCAGCAGGGCCGCCCGGTCCCGGTCGCGCATCCAGACCCGGCCACGGGCACGATTGTCGTAGAGGGCAACACCCTCCAGAGCTGCGGCGTAGGCGTCGGCGTAAGCACGGGGAAGGGCGACAACAACACTGGTCTCGGTCATGGCGAGGTAGCCTGTCCGTATACCGTTCGCTAGAAGCATCCAGACGCCCCGGTGACCAGAGATTGCAACGCGGCGTCTTTACGTGCTGTTCACTCTCATCATACCACACCAGGGGCGACCCGGCCCTGGCCTCGCGCACGCGGGAGCAGAAAAGGGCGCGGCGCATCGTGCGTGAGCAGTGGCGGTTTCTGCACCCCCGTGTGCCGTAGCGCTGAAGCGCACGGCGATAGGGCGGCGACGCCCGCCGGCGCGGGGGCTTGCGGGGGAACCCAGCCCCCCGCGTTCCCGGGTGCACGCGGGGCTCGCCGGCGTCACTCCCTGGACGCCCGCCGGCGCGGGCGTGACACCCATGCGCCGATGTGTCGTTCCCGCGCACGCGGGCACCCAGCCCCCCGCGTTCCCGGGTGCACGCGGGGCTCGCCGGCGTCGCTCCCTGGACGCCCGCCGGCGCGGGCGTGACACCCATGCGCCGATGTGTCGTTCCCGCGCACGCGGGAACCCAGCCCCCCGCCTGCGCGGGGGGCTGGCGTGCACGATGGGACGCCACACACGCGCGGTCACTCGCCCTTGTAGCTCAGCGGCCCGGGCGCTATACTCTAACGTAATGGTGGTGCCATCAGCACCGCGATGGGTGACCACTGGTTCCGGTGCGCGCCGCCCACGGCGGCATCGCGGCGCGCGGGCTACCGCCTGAGGAAGCCGGCTTGCGCCGGCTCGCTCTGGCCTCGGCACGGTCGCGCGGTACCGCCGGAAGGTCGGCGTTTCCGCGCTGGTGGGGCCGGCTGCGCGCCTGGTGCACCATAGCAACACCAGAGCGGCGGCAATCGTCGGCAGCGAGGAGCAAGGGCGTGATGGCAGCCTTCGAACGAGGCCGGGCACTGGTGGTGGGGGTAGGCGCCTACGGCGATCCGCGCTGGGACGTACCCCTGGCAGGGCGCGATGCGCGGGCACTCCACGCAGCGCTGATCGACCCCGAGGTGGGCGGATATGATCCGGGCCGCACCGAACTGCTGCTCGATCAGACGGCGACCCGCGCGGAAGTATTGCTCGCCTTGCGTCGCCTGGCCGACCGCTGCGACGCCGAGAGTGTGGCGCTGGTGAGCTTCACCTGCCATGGTGCCGTCGGTACCGATGGGCTCTACTACCTGGCCACGGGCGACGCCCGCCTGACGCCCGCCCCGGACGAACGGGTGGCCCAGGGGAGTGGCCTGAGTGTGGCCGACCTGGCCCGTGCCCTGCGCGATATCCCCGCCCGCCAGGTGCTGCTGATCGTCAATGCTTGCTTCGCCGGCCATCTCGGCGCCACCCTCGGCGTCAACGGTATTGCCCCGGAGTTCGCCGATCGCGGCGTGGGCCAGATGCTGCCCGACGAGAGCGGCACGGAGCTGCTGGCCACCGGCGAGGGCCGGGCGATCATCACCGCCGCCCGCCAGAACCAGCGCTCCTACTTCAAGGCCGACGAGGCCCACAGCTACTTCGGCCAGGCCCTCCTCGATACACTGCGCGGGGGCGCCGGCGCCGGTGCCCTGGGCCTCTACGAGCTCTACACCAGCCTCTACCGCCAGGTGACAAGTGTTACCACACGGCGCCTGGGCCACGCCCAGGAGCCCGTGCTCACGGTGCTCCAGAACGCTGGCCCCTTCCCAGTCGCCCGCCCCGCTCGCGCCCACGGCGAGGGGCCACTCAGCCCAACCCCGCCACCCACGGCGGCCGTGCGGGAGGTGCCCCACGATATCGTGGCGGCGCTGGGCACGGGGGCCACGGCGATCAAGGCCGATCCGGGCAGCCGTGTGACAGTCGATAACCGTAAGCTGATCGACTTTGGCAACGCCACCGTGATGGGCGGCGTGACCATCGGCCAGGTTGCCGGCGGCGACATCATCAATGTGGGCGAACGCGACAACACGCCCGATCTTCCGCCCGACCCCCGCCAGCAACTCCCCATCCTGCGGGCCCGCGTGGAGGCGGCCCGTCACGTGGACGAAGGCGATCGCGATGAGGCCGCCGCAAAGCTCGGCCTCGCCGAGAAGGCCCTGGCCCGCGGCGACAGCGCCCGCGCTCGCCGGAGTCTCGACGAGGCCCTCACGCTGCTCCGCGCCATGAACAACGGCTATATCACGAGCATCGTGCGCAAGCTGGAGGCCCTGGCCGCTCGAATCTAACCGGAATCCTCGCCCACCCGTACGGACGCAACCTGCTAGCGCCCTCGGGCCAACGCCTCCGCATCCTCGGGGCGCAGACAGCCACTAACGGCCCGCGAGCGCCCGCCCAGGCGGGCGTTGTCGCCCCATCCCCACGCGCTTCAGTGCCAGAGTACGCAGGTATACAGGAATATACGGCCTACCCCCTGGACAGATCGTCTTTTGCTCGTATAATATGCCCTACCTCCCAATGCCCAGCCACCCCCTGAACGACATGCTTTCAGGCACGGAGGGCGCGTGTAACGGTGTGGTGCGCCTGAGGCCTCCCGATCGCGCAGATCCGAACCGCTGCTGGCCCGCCGGCCTGCACCTGGAGCCTGCCGCTTTGCCTGATGGAGCGCTCCGATGAACCCGTGGCGCCAGCTATTCTACCTGCTCCCATTGCTCCTTGCCGTAGCCCTGGCCTGGCTGATCACCCGAAGCCTGGCGATGCCAGGCCAGGAACTGTGGGTCTTTCTCTGTTTCTTCACCATCTTCGTGCCACTCGCACTGATTCTCCCAGGCGGGGGCCTGCGCCAGGTGGAGCGCGATACGGCGGTGATTCGCAAGGATCTCTTCGGCAACGTGGACGAGTTCCGCGAGGGGAGCTTTCTCTATCTGCCACTCATCCACCGGATCGAGGCCCGTATCCCCAACTACCCGCTGCGCTTCGAGTTCGATATCGAGGCGATCGACACCCGCACGCCCCGCATCCAGCGCATCAATCGCATTCGGGTGCGGGTCGTCTACCGGATCGTCGAGTTCCGAACCTGCTACGAACTCTCTGAGAATTATGTCGAGCGCATCCAGCAACTACGGGAGGAGCGCAACCTGCGGCCGACCGACCCGGGGATGTGGAAACTGCTGATGAACGATGTGGTCCACCACCTCGTGGACGATGTGGTACGCACCGGCGTCTGGGCATGGGCCGATCATATCGCCCAGGACCCAACGCTCAGGCTAGAGGTGCCCTTCGATAATGTGCCGACGCCCGAGCACGATCCGTACGCCCTGAGCCTGAACCGTGTGAAGCTGGCCCAGAAGATCGCCGACGAGCTGCTGGTAGTCGCCGACGATTGGGGCATCCTGATCGATCCGCCCGTGTTCGAGACGATCGACATCGACCCGGAACTGATCAAGGGCAAGACGCGCAACAAAGAGCGCGAGCTCCAGGATGCCGAGCACGACGCGCGCAAAGCGGCGATCGCCATCCGCGAGAAGGGGCGGGCCGAGGCCGAAGTGCGGGCCCATACCGTCGCGGCGGTGATCGCCGTGTTGCTGCGGCAGCAGGAGCGCGGCGTGCGCCTGAACGACCAGCTGCTCTACAATGTGGTGCGGGCCGCTATGTATAGCGATGGCGAGATGATCTGGAATGGTGTGGTAGAGAAGACGGCCGACAGCAGTGTGAAGGCCGCCTGACGCCCCCTCAGCGCACCTCAACCACCATCTCCACCTCCACAGCGTAGTTGAAGGGGATCGTCATCCCCACCGCGCTGCGGGCGTGCCGTCCCGCCTCGCCGAAAACCTCCCGTAGCAGGTCGCTGCAGCCGTGGATCACACCGGGCGTGTTGTCGAACCCCGGCGCCACGTTGACCATGCCCAACACTTTTACAACCTGCACGACCGCATCCAGACTGCCCGTGAGCGCCTTCACCGCGCGCAGGCAACCCAGGGCACAAAGCCGGGCGGCCTCGTAACCCACCTCAACCGTCAGGTCCGCGCCGAGTTTTCCTTTGATCTCCCGGTCGCCCCAGCGCGAGACTGAGCCCGCCGTGAAGATCAGGTTCCCCGTGCGCACCGCGAGCATAAACCGGCCCACGTCCAGCTCAACCGGCTCCAGCGTGTAGCCCAGCTCCCGCAGCCGCTCCTCGTACGACACGGTGGCTTCCTTTCACAAGCGCCGCGAACTCCCGCAGCCGCCCGCGTATACTACCAGACGATTGTCCATCTGCCACACCCCGGGAGCGCGGGCCTCTGGCAGGAACGGATGGTTCTCCCTGAACCATCCCCGCCCACACCGAAACCCGGCACCCGCCCCGCCTGAGGGCATGCAGAACCCCGGTATTCGACCCGCTCAGCCGGAGGGCGTCGCTGCGCCCGCGCACAGGAGTTCACGCCCCAGCATGGGTGGAGCGACGCGCCGGTTCCTGGCACCCGGTTCTGGCTCTAATCCGCCCACCCCGCCCACGCCACCCCGGCGGCCATGGAGCCCGGCGAGGTGCCGCCGAGCACCCGGGCAGCCCGACCAGTGGCGGCACGATAGCGCGCGGCCACTTCGGCCACCGCTGCCTCGCTGTCGCGCCGGGCCAGTACCGCCACAGTGCCACCGCTGCCGCCGCCGGTGATCTTGGCGCCGTAGAGGCCGGCCCCCGCTCCCACCTCCCGCACCAGATCCACGAGCAAGTCGGTGCCATCGCTACCGAGGCCGCAGGCGCTGTAGCTCGCGTGGCTCTGCTCCATCAACTCGCCGAGCAGCCGTCGCTCTTCCTCACCCACGGCGCCCCCGGCCAGCAACGCGCGGAAGAGCCGCACTCGCTGCTGCTCATAGATCGGGTGGGCCGCGCAGGCGCGTACCGCGTAGGTTCTGGCAGGGTCCACGCGCGTCACCGTGTCGGTGATCCCGCCGTAGCGCGCCAGAAAGGCCGCCCCCTCAATCTGCTCCGGCACATGATCCCGGTAGCGGCGCTCCCACTCCGCCGGGGTAAGGTTTGCCAGGTAGCCGCCCCAGCGCGGATCATCCACCGTCACCCGGCCCGGCCCGGCAGGCGCCACGCCCAGCCCGGCCAACTCGGCCACGATCCGGTAGCCCATGAAGGCGCCCACCCGCACCGCTCCGTAGTCGCTCCCACCCACGGCGTGGCGGAGCCCCGAGTCGATGCCCCAGATCGCCAGACCTTCCGGCAGGGCCACCGGAGGCTCCAACTCGGCCGGCTGGCAACGCAGGGCCAGCAGCCGGCCGCCATCACCACAGGCGACCGTCATCTGGTCCATTACGCCACACGGCGCGCCAACCACCAGATTCTCCGCCCGCTGGCAGAGCACGGCCAACTCGCGGCCCTCCAGCGCGACGCCGAAGAGCGCCGCCGCCGCCCGTAACACGGCAACTTCGATCGCGGCCGAGGAACTTACTCCTTTGCCAGCGGGCACCGTCGAGGCCACCAGAATGCGCAGCCCCCCGTTGATGGTCATGCCCCGCGCCCGTGCCAGCACCAGCAGGGGCCCGATTACATAGGCCGCCCAGGCCTGTGCTGGCACGCCTGTGAGCAGGCTGTGGGCCGCAGCTTCGTCGAGGGGCACCCCACCAGGCGCGAGCGCCGCGAGATCGACGCGCGCCTCCAGCGGACGGGCACCTGGCTCTTCAGGGAGGCTCCGCACATGGATAGCGGGAGCCTCGGAGCGCTGCACGGCGGCAAAGGTGGCACAGGCCAGGGGCAACTCCAGCACCAGAGCGCCGGAGTAGTCGGCGATCCCACCCATCAGATCAAGGCGGCCCGGCGCGCGGGCCACAGCGATCGGCACGCCGGGGTCGAACAGGTCACTGTTAGCGTTGATCGCCGCAAGGAATCCCGGCAAGTCGGGCAGCTCAGCGGCCGGTGGTTGGATCAGGCGCCACATCGGGGGGGGTCCTCCAGCAACTTCACAAGCGTTCAGCAGCTCGCGCGGTGCCACCTGGCACGCCCCATCGCCTGGGGAGCAACGCGGGAGCATCGGAGATCACGCAACCGCCTCGCGATAGTGGATGGCCGGGAGCGCCCGGAGCTCAGCGGCCTTCTCCTCGGGCGCCGTATCGCTCAGGAAATTGCCGCCGCCGATCTCAGGGCCAGCCAGGTACTTCAGCGTATTGGGGCGGCGCAAGGGCGGCAGAAACCCGATGAAGGCGTGAAAATCGCCGTAGTCGCCGCCATCGGTGGGCGCCTGGTGTAGCGGCATCACATAGGGGAATGGCTGGCGCCAGAGGTTATCGTAGCGCACCGTCACCGCCTTCAAGCCACGGGCCAGGCTCTCCACCTCAGCATCGCTCAGCGCATACAGATGAGGCACACTGCGGCGGGGCGCCAGGTAGACCTCATAGGCATAGCGCGCAAAGTAGGGCACAAAGGCGATCGTATGCTCATCCTCGTAGATCACCCGCCGCCCATCACGCTGCTCGGCGGCGATAATCTCGGCGAAGAGCGCCCGCCCGGTCTCCTGGCGGTAGCGCCGCTGAGCCACAAGCTCGGTATCGAAGGTCTTCCAGGTAAAGTTCGTGGCATAAATCTGGCCGTGGGGGTGGGGATTACTCACCCCCACGGCCTCGCCCTTATTCTCAAAGATCAGCACCTGGCGCACCTCCGGACGCGCGCCGAGATCAAACGTCTCGCGCTGCCAGGTGCCAACGATCGCGGTGATCGCGGCGTGATCCATCTCGGCCAGCGTCAGGTCGTGGCGCGGACCGTAGCAGATCACCCGGGCCCGGCCCTCGGCACGACGCGCGCGGTCGGGCGACGCGGGCGCCACTGGCTCGGGCGCGTCGGGGCCAACGCATGGGTGATCGTTATCGAACACATACACGCCGCTATAGGCCGGGTTCCGGGCGCCACTCACGCGCGTGTTGCCAGGGCAGAGATAGCAGTCGGGCAGGTATGGTGGGGGCGGAGGCTCGGGGTCAACGAGCGTCTGGCCCACCCAGGGCCGGCCCTGACGGTGCGCCGCGACGATCACCCACTCCTCGCGCAGGGGATGCCAGCGCTCCTCCCAGCGCCCCCGAAGATCCTCACGGTTCATAGGCTCCACCCCTCATACCACAGCAACCTGATGGCTCCCCAACGGTTCGTCCTCGCCTTCCAGACCGCCACACCCCGATCACCCGTGTGGCGCTCGGGAACGGTAGCGGTGACACCGTGGGAAGCGGCGTGGCCACGGTCATCTGCCGCCACCTCCCGCGCCCCCTCCCCGTTCGCGCCCGCGCCCTGCATGTTCGCAATAGTCGCACGTTGTGGCGCTTCCGTCAAGAGCGAAATGCTCGAACAAGCATCATTACTGCACGTTCGCGCAAGATTTGCTTGACGTTCGCGCATCGCCCGGGTATAGTGAGCGGCAGCAGGGCGGCACACACGCAGGCAGCGAGGAACCGATGGGCAAGGCGGAGGCCCGCTCCGCATTCATCGTGCAGGAGCTTACGCGCCACGGCGCCGTGACAGTCGAGGCCCTGGCCGCACAGCTGGCGGTGGACAGCTCCACCATCCGGCGCGACCTGGAGCGCCTTGAGCGGCAGCGCATCCTGCGGCGAGTCCACGGCGGCGCCGTCTACGCCGATTCGCTCACCTACGCCCACGATCTCACCTTCCAGGGCAACATGGGCAAGCGGGTAGCGGAGAAGACCCGCATCGCCGCAGCCGCCGCCAGCCTGATCGCTCCCGGCGATACGATCGCGCTCTCCCCCGGCAGTACCACTACCTTCCTCGCCCGCGCCATTCGCCAACAGCCGATCCGCCCGCTCACCGTCGTCACCAACGCCGTGAACATTGCCGTGGAGCTCAACGCCATCCCCGAGCTCACTCTGGTACTCACCGGCGGCATGCAGCTGCCCGATTTCTTCGCCCTCGTCGGGCCGATCGCCGAGCAGACTCTGGGCGACCTCTACACCAACCTGGCCTTCGTCGGCATGCACGGCGTGAGCGCTGAGCACGGGCTTACCGGCCCCAACCAGCTTGAGGCGCTCACCTTCCGCGCCACGATGCGCCGCAGCCGCCGGACGATCGTGCTCGCCGATAGCTCCAAGCTCGGCCAGGTGGCCCTCTACCGAATCGCCCCGATTGAGGCCGCCCAGCATCTCATCACCGACGCCCCGGACGATCACCCGGAGCTGCGCGCCATCGCCGAGCGCGGCATCACCATCCAGTCTGTCTGAGCAGCGCCTGATCGCGGCGCACGCCCCGCCAGCACGCAAAAGCCTGAACGCACGTACCCAATCGCCAGTGTCCAACCTTGAACACCCGGGAGCTTGCGATGCCCACCACCGGCCCCTCCGCCCGCATCAGCCTCGACAACGAGCGCACGATCGCCCCGATCTCGCCGCTGCTCTTCGGCGGATTCGCCGAGCATATGGGTCGCTGCGTCTACGGCGGCCTGTACGACCCCGGCTCGGCTCAGGCTGATGAGCGCGGCTTTCGCCGTGATGTGCAGGCCGCCCTGCGCGAGATGGGCATCAGCGTGCTACGCTACCCCGGCGGCAACTTTCTCAGTGGCTACCACTGGCGCGACGGCGTAGGCCCCCGGGAGCAACGCCCTCGCCGCCGCGACCTGGCATGGCAGTCGATCGAGACGAACCAGTTCGGCACCGACGAGTTCCTCGCCTACTGCAAGACGATCGGCGCCGCGCCGATGCTCGGCGTCAACCTGGGCACCGGCACGATCGAGGAGGCCGGCGCTCTGGTCGAGTACTGCAACGCCCCCTCCGGTACCGCCACAGCCGACATGCGGGTGGCCAATGGCCACCCCGAACCCTACGGCGTGCGCTACTGGTGCCTCGGCAACGAGATGGACGGCCCGTGGCAGATCGGCCACCTCGACGCCCACGCCTACGCCGTCAAGGCCCGCGAGGCCGCCAAGATTATGCGCTGGCACGATCCCGCGATCAAGCTCATTCTCTGCGGCTCCTCCCACACCGAGATGCCCAGCTACCCCGAGTGGGACCGGGTGGTGCTCGAGCACTGCTGGGACCAGGTTGACTATCTCGCGCTTCACTATTACGCCACAAACTATGACAACGATACCGCCAGCTATCTCGCCTCGGCGGCCCAGTTCGAGCGCCAGGTGGACACCCTCGCGGGGCTGCTACGCTTCATGCAGGGCCGGCTTCGCTCGCGTCACAGCGTCAAGCTCTCCTGGGACGAGTGGAACGTCTGGTACAAGGACCGCTCGGGCCGGGGCAACTGGCAGGAAGCCCCGCCACTGAGTGAGGAGCAGTACAACCTGGAGGATGCCCTGGTTGTCGCCCAGTGGCTCAATGTCTTCCTGCGGCGCTGCGATGTGCTGGAGATCGCCTGCCTGGCCCAGGTGGTCAATACGATCGCGCCACTCACCACCCGCGGCGATGCGCTGCTCCGCCAGACAACGTTCTACCCCTTCGTGATGGTCAGCCGCCACGCCGCCGGGGTCGCCCTCAGCCCACTGGTCGCCGCCCCCGAGCTCGAGACCGCGCGCTACGGCCCGCAGCCCCTGCTCGACGTAGCGGCCAGCTACGCCGCCGACAGCGATCGCGGCGCTGTCTTTATCGTCAACCGCAGCCAGTCCGAGCCGCTGACGGCGGAGATCGCCTGGCGGGGCGTGGCTCCCCAGCGCGCCAGTACGATCATCAGGCTGGCCGGTAGCCACGTAAGGGCCGCCAACAGCTTCGAGCAGCCCGACACCATCGTTCCACGCCAGCTTCCGGGCGGCCCCATCCACGACGGCCGGCTGACGCTCGAGCTCCCGCCCCTCTCGTTCACCGTGGTGGCCACGGAGGGGTATCGCTGAGGCGAGGGCGAGCGACAGGCGCCCCTGGCGCCACCGCCGGTGTGGTACAATCCTGGCGCCTGTCGCTCGCCTCCCTGTGTAGTCGCCGCATGCACCTCAAGCGCCTCGAGATCCAGGGCTTCAAAACCTTCGCCAGCCGCACCGTCTTCGAGTTTCGGCCAGGGATCACCGCCATCGTCGGCCCCAATGGCAGCGGCAAGTCGAACCTTGCCGACGCCGTGCGCTGGGTGCTTGGCGAGCAGAGCCTGGCCACCCTGCGCTGCAAGCGCTCCGAGGAGCTGATCTACGCCGGTGGCGGACGCCGCGCCCCCGCCGGGCTGGCCGAGGTGAGCCTGACGATCGACAACAGCGACCGCCTGCTCCCCCTCGACTTCGACGAGGTGACGATTACTCGGCGCGCCACCAGGGCCGGAGATAGCGAGTACGCCATCAACCGGGCCCGTGTGCGCCTGCGCGACCTGCTAGAGGCCACCGAGCCCCTCGGCGGCTCCTACACGATCATCAACCAGGGCCTGGTGGACGCCGCCCTGACCTTGCGCCCCGAGGAGCGCCGCCGTCTCTTCGAAGACGCCGCCGAGATCGGTGGCTTCGAGGCCCGCAAGGCCGAGGCGCTGCGCCGCCTCCGCGAGACGGATGCCAACCTCAACCGGCTGGGCGATCTACTGGCCGAACTGGAGCCGCGCCTGCGCTCGCTGCGGCGCCAGGCCACCCAGGCCCGCCAGCACCGCGAGCTCGTGGCCGAGCTCCAGCAACTCCAGACGCGCTTCTACCGCGAGCAGTGGCGCATCGCGAGCGCCCTCACGGAGCGCACCCGCGCCGAGGCGCTGCGCCTGGAGCAGGCCCTCGCCCAGGCCCGCGCCGAGCAGGCCGCCCGTGGCGCCGAGCTCCAGGCCCTCCGCGCCGCGCTGCGCGCCCGCCGCGACGAGCTCGGCGCCCTGCACCAGGAGAGCGCCGAACTCCACCGCCGCGCCGAGGCTGCCCAGCGCGATCTGGCGGTGGGCAACGAGCGCGTGGCCGCCCTGAGCCGCCGTGCCGAGGACATCGAGCGCCAGCGCAACGAGCTTGAGCTGCGCCGCCAGCGGATCGAGGAGGAAGCCAGCGCCGCCCGCGCCGACCTGGCCCACGGCGAGGCCGAGCTCGAGGAGCGCCACGCGGCCTTGCGCAGCGCCGAGGCCGAGCGTGCCGGCGCTGAGACGGCCCGTCGCGCCCTGGCCCAGGAGCTGCGCCTGGCCCAGGATGCCGCCCTGCGCGCGGCCACCAGCGCCGCCGAGCAGCGCACTCGTGGCGAGCAACTCCAGGCCCAGGAGGCGCGCCTCGCCCGCGAGGCTGCCGAGCTCCAGGCCGCCCACGCCCAGGCCGCCGAACGCCTGGCCGAGGCCCGGGCCCGCGCCGAGGCCGCCCGCGCCGAGGCCGCCCGCGCCGAGGCCGCCCACGCCGAGGCCGCCCGCGCCGAGCAGGCCGCCCGCGCCGAGCTCGACGAGCTACGCGCGGCCCGCGCCGCCGCCGACGAGGAGCGCGCCGCCGCCCGCCGCGCCCTCGCCGATGCCGAAGCCCGCCTCGACTCGCTCAGCCGCCTCGCTCGCTCCTACGCCGGGGCTTTTGCTGGCGTGCGGGCCGCTATGCAGTGGGCCGAGCGCACCAGCCGCCCCGGCTTCGCCCTCGTCCAGTCGATCATCCGTACCCCCGCCGAACTGGAGACCGCCGTCGAGGTGGCGCTTGGCTCGCGCCTCCAGAATATCGTCGTCGAGCGCTGGGAGGATGCCGAGGAGGCCATCGCGGAGCTGAAGCGCAGTGGCGCTGGCCGGGCGACCTTTATGCCCCTGGATACCATCAGGAGAACTGAGAACCGGGAACCGGCAACCAGCAACCAGGAACCGGGAACCGCGGTCCTCGGTGTGGCCGCCGACCTGGTGGACTACGACGACCGCTACGCGGCGGTGGCCCGGCAGCTCCTCGGGCGCGTGCTGATCGTCCGCGATCTGCCCACCGCCCGCGCTGAACTGCGGCGACTCCCCACCGGCTGGACGATCGTCACCCTCGGTGGCGAGCAGGTACATAGCGGCGGCTCACTAACAGGCGGCGCCCAGACCAAGGAGAGCGGGGCGCTGCGCCGCGAGCGCGAGCTGCGCGAGTTGCCCGGCCAGGTGGCCGCCGCCCGTGCCGCCCTCGAGGCCGCCGAGGCCCGCCGCGCCACCCTGGAGCGCCGCTCCCAGGAACTGGCCGCCAGCCTGCGCGAGCTAGAGGGCCGCGCCCGCGAGCGCCAGCGCCAGCTCGATCAGGCCCGCGCGACACTCGATGCCGCCGAGCGCAGGGTGGCCCAGGCCGAGCAGGAAGGCGCGTGGGCTGAACAGGGCCGCCGGCGCGTCGCTGAGGCGGCCGCCGAGCTCGCGGCCCAGCGCGAACAGGCCCTGGCCAGCCTCGCTGCCGCTACTGAGGCCGCCGCCACCGCCGAGGCCCGCCTGGCGGAACTGCGCGCTCGCCAGGAGGCCGAGGCTCAGGCCGACCGCGCTGCCCAGGAGCGCCTGGCGACCCTGCGCGCTGCCGTTGCCGCCGCTGAGGGTCAGCTTCGCGCCAGCCGGAGCCTCCTCGCGGCCCACGAGCAATCCCTCGGGCTTGTGGTCCGCCAGGCCGCCGATGCCGACCAGGCCCGCGCCGGCCTGGAAGCCGAACGGCAGGCGCTGGCCGCCGATCACGAACGGCTTGCGGCCGCCCACGCCGCCCTGCTCGGCGCGATTGACGCTATCCGTGCCCGGATCGACCCCGCCGAGTTCGCGCTCCAGCACGAAGAGCAGCGCCTCACCGCACTCGAACAGGCCGAGGCCGCCGCGACCGCTACCCTGCTGGAGCACGAAGCCGCCCATAGCCGTGCCGCCCTGGAGGCTCAGCGCGCTGCGGATCGCCAGGAGGCCCTCGCCGAGCGCGCCGCGGCTGATGGGGTGGATGTCTTTGCTGACGAAGGACCAGGGGACGAGGGACAGGAGGACGGGAGGATCGGGCAGCAGGGGGAGGAAGAATCGCCCCCGGCGCCCCTTCTCCCCGGCCCCCCGGCTCCTCCGCTCGCCGAGGCCATCGATGCCCTCAAGACGAAGATCCTCCGCCTCGGCGCCGTCAACCCGCTGGCGCTGGAAGAGTACGAGGAGACGGCTGAACGGCAGCGCTTCCTCAGCGCCCAGGTGAACGACCTGCGGGCGGCCAGCGCGACCCTCACTGAGCTGATTGCCGAGCTCGACGCGGCGATGAGCAGCCGCTTCCAGGCCACCTTCCAGGCCGTGGCGGCTGAGTTCGAGCGCAGCTTCGCCCGCCTCTTCGGTGGTGGCTCGGCCAGGCTGCTCCTTACCGGCGGACCAGAAGGCAACGGCGTGGCCCACGCCGAGGGCGAAGAGGCGGACCCCGCCGCTAGGGGCCAGGGTGTGGAGATCGTCGCGCGGCCTCCAGGGAAACGCCAGCAGAACATCTCGCTTCTCTCTGGGGGCGAGCGCTCACTCACCGCCGTCGCCCTGCTCTTTGCCATCCTCAAAGTTAACCCCAGCCCCTTCTGCATCCTCGACGAGACCGACGCCGCCCTCGATGAGTCCAATGTCGGCCGCTTCGGCGAGGCGCTGCGCGAACTGACCGCCCAGACCCAGTTCATCCTGATCACCCATAACCGTGGCACAATCGAGGCTGCCGACACCCTCTACGGCGTGACCATGGGCGACGACGGCGCATCCAGGACGGTCTCGCTCCGCGTCGAGGAGTACGTCGCTACTTGACAAAGCTGAGTGCCTTTGCTATCATCGCGCCAGCACACGAACAACTACGCGCGGCTCATCCAGAGCGGTGGAGGGAACGGCCCTGTGAAACCGCGGCAACCCCTGGGTGAATGCACCACGCACCTCACCCCATGGAATCAAGCACAGTCAGCGCTGTGGCGGTTCCGTGGAAAGGTGTCATGCATTTGCCAGTACGGTGCCAATTCCGTCAGAAAAGATCTGGAAGATGAGCGGCACGCACCGTAGATCATTCCAGATCGCCTGTGTCTGCCCTCATCGGACTCGATGAGGGTTTTTTGTTGTCCGGTTCTTCGCCCATTCCCACGCCGTCGCGCGCGAGCCACGGGTGGGCCAGGACTGGCGAGTGCAGCGCGCGTTCCTACGACGCCGGGCATGCCCTTCCACAAGCGCACATCCGCGCCCTGCCATCGTACGAGGCGCAAACGCCATCGTCCACTACAAGGAGCGACACCTCTATGTCCGACACACCCCGGTTCACCGGCATCGAGACCCTGGCCCTCCACGGCGGACAGACGCCCGACCCCACCACGGGCGCCCGGGCGGTGCCGATCTACCAGACCACCTCGTACCAATTCCAGGACACCGACCACGCCGCGCGGCTCTTCGGGCTCCAGGAGTTCGGCAACATCTACACCCGGATCATGAACCCCACCACCGACGTCTTCGAGAAGCGCATGGCCGCGCTCGAGGGCGGTGTGGGGGCGCTGGCCTACGCCTCGGGCCAGGCCGCCGAAACCCTGGCGATCCTCAACCTCGCCGGCGCCGGCGATAATATCGTCGCCTCGACCGACCTCTACGGTGGCACGTACAACCTCTTCCGCCATACCCTGCCGAAGATCGGCATCACGACGCGCTTCGTCGACGGCCGCGACATCGAGGGCTTCCGCAAAGCGATCGATGGCCGCACGAAGGCCTTCTTCCTCGAACTGGTGGGCAACCCCCGCCTGGACGTGCTCGACCTTGAGCGGATCGCCGCCGTGGCCCACGAGCAGGGCGTGGCCGTGATCGTCGATGCGACCACCGTCACCCCTTACCTCTGGCAGCCGATCAAGCACGGCGCCGACATCGTGATCCACTCGGCTACGAAGTATATCGGCGGCCACGGCACCAGCATTGGCGGCGTGGTGATCGACGGCGGCACCTTCGACTGGTCCAACGGCCGCTACCCCGAGTTCACCGAGCCCGATCCGAGCTACCATGGGCTCGTCTACACCCAGGCCCTCGGCAATCTCGCTTATATCATCAAGGCCCGTGTCCAGGGCCTGCGCGACGTAGGCGCCGCCCTCAGCCCCTTCAACGCGTTCCTCTTCCTCCAGGGCCTGGAGACACTGCCGTTGCGCATGGAGCGCCACAGCCAGAACGCCCTGGCAGTGGCCCGCTACCTGAGCGAGCATAGCAAGGTGGCCTGGGTCAACTACCCCGGTCTGCCGAGCCACCCCACCTACGAATTGGCGAAGAAGTACCTTCCCCGGGGCCAGAGCGGCATCCTGGGCTTTGGCATCAAGGGCGGGCGTGAGGCTGGCCGCACGTTCATCGACAACCTCAAGCTCTTCTCCCACCTGGCCAATATTGGCGACGCGAAGAGCCTGGCCATCCACCCTGCCACCACCACCCACAGCCAGCTCACCCCTGAGGAACAGGCCCTTACTGGCGTCACCGACGACTATGTGCGCCTCTCGATCGGTATCGAGACGATCGACGACATCCTCGCCGACCTCGAGCAGGCCCTCGCACGCGTCTAGCCAGAACCCGCCCTGGCTGCTGGCAAAGGCTCGGTTCCCGCTATCCCCGCTCGCAGGGGGGGGGCGGGAACCACACCGGCTTCGGATCGCGTGCCACGGTGTTAGGTCCACACATGCGAGCAGCCAGGGTCAGTGTCGTTCCGTGGAGCCAGGATAGTCACCACGCCACGCGCAGCGCGCCTGTAGCGCAAACGCTTCACGTGGCATGGGGCGGTTGAATGATGACAGCCTTGCAGACCGAAGCCCACCCCGATGGTGTCGGGATCGTCCAGCGGCAGTACCTCACCTGGACCGAGGCACTGCCACTGGAGAGCGGGCAGCGCCTGGGCCCGCTGACGATCGCCTTCGAAACCTACGGCAGGCTCAACCAGGCCCGCAGCAACGCCATCCTGCTGCTGCACGCCCTCTCAGGCGATGCCCACGCCGCTGGCCGCCACAGCCCGGCTGACCGCAAGCCAGGCTGGTGGGACTCGATGGTGGGTCCTGGCCGGCCCTTCGACACCTCGCGCTACTTCGTGATCTGCTCCAACGTGATCGGCGGCTGCATGGGCTCCACCGGCCCCGCCAGCCGCGATCCCCGCACGGGTCAGCCTTACGGCGCCCGCTTCCCCGTCGTGACCATTGGCGACATGGTGCGCGCCCAGACCCGCCTGATCGACGCGCTGGGGATCGAACAGCTCCTGGCCGTGGCCGGCGGCTCCATGGGCGGGTTTCAGGCCCTGGAGTGGGCCACCGCCTACCCCGGCCGCGTCGGCGGCGCCCTGCTCCTGGCCACCAGCGCCCGCTCCGCCGCCCAGACGATCGCCTGGAACAGCATCGGTCGCCGCGCGATCATGAGCGACCCGCGCTGGCGCGGCGGCGATTACTACGGCCACGAGCCGCCCAGCGACGGCCTCGCCGTAGCACGCATGATCGGCCATGTCACCTACCTCAGTGAGATCTCGCTCGAAGAGAAGTTCGGCCGCCGGCTGCAGGGCGCCAGGGAGCCTGCCTTCAGCCTGGAGCGCGAGTTCGCCATCGAGAGCTACCTCGACTACCAGGGAGCCAGCTTCAACGCCCGCTTCGACGCCAACAGTTACCTCTACATCACCAAAGCGATGGACTACTGGGATCTGCCGGCCCGCTACGGCTCGCTCGAGGCCGCCATGGCCCGTGTGCAGGCCCGCACCCTGCTGATCTCCTTCACCAGCGACTGGCTCTACCCCACCGCCGAGTCGCGCGCGATCGCCGACGCCCTCACCCGTCAGGGCCGCCCGGTCGAGCACGTCGAGCTCCCCTCCACCGCCGGCCACGATGCCTTCCTCGTCGATGAGGCCGCTCAGCGCCCGATCATCACCGCCTTCCTCGACGAACTGGCCACCACCCTCCTCTAGCTCCTGCGCCCGCGCCCGGGTGTGCCGCATGGTCCGATCCCCCGCTCCCCTCGCGGGCCGTGGCGCTCAAGCGCGCGGCAATGGGGAGGCGAAGCTCGCCTGCGCGGGCTCCCATGGCTACCGGTGCTAGGCCCAATACCTTTCAAATAAGGAGCGGCGTACGTTGACCACGCTCGACGAGCATGGTCGCCCGCACCGCTGGCAGCGGGTGCGGTAGCTCGATGACGGGCG
>SFCB01000193.1 GCA_004367505.1 Chloroflexi bacterium OHK40
GGAGACGCCCCGGTGGGGCGTCTCTATGGGATACGTGGCGCCGGGTGCGGTGGAGACGCCCCGGTGGGGCGTCTCTATGGGATACGTGGCGCCGGGTGCGGTGGAGACGCCCCGGTGGGGCGTCTCTATGGGGTGCGTCGTGCCGTGTGGGCGGCTGGCAGCAAAAAAGCCAGCTCGCCGGCATTCCACCAGAAGTGGACATCCAAGCGTGGGGCTTCCACCAGCCCGGGCGCCACCTGGCAGAGCCAGGCCACCGGGCCCGTCGCAGGAGCGTTGGTGGCCAGCCAGCCGCCAGCGCCGAAGAAGCCGGGCTGGCCCTGGGCTGTATCGAGTGGCAGTCCCACAGTGCGCAGCTCCCAGATGGCCTGAAGGTAATTGACAAAGAGGTAGATGTGCTCGGCGGTGTGGGCGCCCGCCCAGGCTCCTAGCAGCCACATCCAGCGGCTGCGCTGACCAGCCGCCAGCAGGTAGGCTACCGCGAGCAATACCCCCAGATTCCAGCTGAAGTGTACCACCTCGGCATTGAGCGGTGAGATCAGGCCACTTGATGCTTTCAGCGGCCAGCCCAGCAGATGGTACTGCGACCACTGGGCCACGTGCTCGATGGTGTGCAGGGCCTGGGCTACCAGTAGCACGCTCAGCACCGTCAGGGGGGCGCCGAGGCGCTCATAGTCGGCTCGCCACTTGAGCACCGCCGGGATGGCCAGTAGGCCAAGCCCGGCGGCCGCCGCAACCCAGACCGGGGTGCTCAGCCGGCTTACGCTAAGCCAGCCGCCGACCAGCGTTAGGGCCGCTAGCCCGCTAAAGAGCCGGCCCTGGCCCCGTGGCTGCAATAGACTGAGCAGCCCCTGGCCGGTCGCATCCTGCTTTGAGATGAGGTTCATTCGTATGCTCCGTGGTGCAACGGTTTAGCCTTCGTCCCCGCGCCGGTGGAGGTGCCGGTCGGGGCGGGCGGCGTCGCCCGCTGGACGCCCGCTTCTACGGGTGTGACAGCCGTGTGCGGTGGCGCGTGCCTGCACGGCAGTTTGTGCCTCGGCACCGGTGGAGGTGCCGGTCGGGGCGGGCGGCGTCGCTGACAGCCGCGTGGGTGGCGCGTGCCCCCCGCAGATGGGGCGCCGCCCCCCGCGTAGTTTAGAGGCGGACAGAACCCGTGTTCGATCGGCGATTTGCCGCATCCTGACGGGCTGCGTTCCCCCTCGCACTGGGAGAGAGGGCCAGCAGCTCGGCCCAACGCCGTGCAGCACCTTTCCGACCAGACGTTCTGTCCGCCCCTGAATCCGCAAGAGGGAAGGGGACGTGGGGCGGGATCACGATCAGCCGCAGATCGGCCCCTCGGCCTCGGCAAGTGCCTCAGCCACAACCAGCAGGTTCACCGGGGCGGCGAAGAACTTCGTCTCGCCTGGTAGGATGGTGTTGTAGCCACGCTCGGCCAGCAGCGTCCCGTCAGCGGCGTGGAGTGTCACCCGAAAGGGGCCGGCCTGAGTATCGCTGGTGTTGTCGATGAAGGCGACGAGGAGGGCGCGCTCGGTGCCGGGGTGCAGACAGCTGGCGATCGAGAGCTGTGCCGGGCCGTGGATGGTCGCGCGGAGGCCGCCGAGGTTCCCTGTGGCGGTCACCTGCCCGCCGTGGGCGATCCCGAGGCCGACGGCAGCGAGAGCGATCAGCGCGAGGTGCATGATCCTGGTCATGGTCTTTGCTCATACGTATGTTCTGGTAGCGTGATACAGCGATGCTGTGGGTGGCGTGCCGACCGTGAAACGGCCCGGTGCGGCGTCGTCTCCCCACAGCATCCGGGCACTCCCTTGCTAGCGGGTGCGCACGTCCAGGCGCACCTTGAGGGTCACGCCCTGGCCGGCATTGAAGCCGAGGAGGGTCTGCTCGCCCTGGCCGCGAGCGTCCTTGTAGTCACCGGTGCCGCCAGTGATGGCCCGGCTGATTGCCACGCCCAGATCGGCCAGTTCATAGCCCGTGCTGACGATCGTTTCGGCGCCGGGGGTATCGCTGAGCTGGAAGAACTGGGTCGAGAAGACCCACACCCCGCCTTTGGCGTGGCCGGCGTCATTGATCATGTAGCCCGAGCAGATCCACTCGCCGATCAGCTTGTCGGGGAACTCGGGTGAGCCGTCCTCATTGACGCCATTGCACGCGCCGTCGGCGTCGCAGGTGAGGGTGCCGGGGGCGTAGAGATAGCCACGGGTGATGAAGCTACTGCCGTCTGCGGGCAGGCCATCCTCGAAGCTCACGTCCTTGTCGAAGACGAATCGGGTCATATCTTCGGCCACCTCGAACTCGAGGCGCTCGGTGCGGCCGCGCTCGGCGAAGCCGGCGTAGGCGGGGGCGGCGATGGCGAGTAGCGCGATAGCGGCAAGCGCGATCAGCGCCAGGCGGTTGCGGTTCATGGGTTTACTCCTGCCGGCTGATGGCCGGCGTAATGTTCTGGTTGAGGCGGAAGAGGTTGTTCGGATCGTAGGTGGCCTTGAGGGCTGCCAGGCGCGCGTACTGTGGCCCGTAGGCAGCGCGCACCATGGCATCGCCTTCCTCCAGCAGGCCGGGGAAGTTCAGGTAGCGGCTCCCGTCGGAGTAGGGCTCCAGGGCGGCCACAAAGGAGCGCAGCCAGAGGATGTTGGCCGCATCGTCGGCGGGCTCGTGCCAGTTGGCCTCCGGGCTGAGCAGGAAGGCCGCCTGGCGCCCGTGGAAGGCGCTCTGCTCCGGCCCCACCCGCTTGACGGCGCCGCCGATATGCCAGATGTCGGTGGTGCTGAATGGCGAGACCTGGCGGCGGGCGTGGGCAACGATCTGCGCGATCACCGTGTCGTCGAGGCTGTTGAGGTTGAGCGACTTCCAGTAGTAGCGCATGCCGTCAGGGTAGTCGTTGTCGTACATGCGCTGGGCATCCACGTAGGGCATCACCCCGCTAAAGTCCTTCAGGGGTTCGCCGAACTCAAGCAGGGGCCGCAGCGCCGCGCGTCCCTCCTCGGCGGGGCCGGCGTACATGCCGACGAAGGCCACGTAGTGCTTGCCGAAGAGGCTGGCATCGAAGAGGTGCGGATCGGGCGGGATGCTGCCAAGCACCGCCAGGGTGCTTACCTCGTCGGGCGCCTGGGCCGAGTAGTCCCGGTAGAGCCGGAGGGCCCGGGCGGCGTTCTCGCCGCTGCCGTCGTGGAAGACGAACATGAACATCACCTCGGGGCCAACCGGGTGCAGGCGGAACTCGAAGCGGGTGACGACGCCGAAGTTGCCGCCACCGCCGCGCAGGCCCCAGAGCAGCTCGGGGCGCTCCGTCTCGCTAGCCCGTACGATCTGGCCGTCAGCCGTGACGACTTCGGCGCCGATCAGGTTGTCGCAGCTGAGGCCGAACTTGTTGCGTAGCCAGCCGAGCCCTCCACCGAGGGTGAGGCCCGCCACACCGGTGCGCGAGAAGACGCCGCCAGGGGTGGCCAGACCGTAGACCTGGGTGGCTGCGTCTACTTCGCCCCAGGTGGCGCCGCCGCCAACGTAAGCCACCCGGGCCTCGGGGTCCACCCGTACCTGGTTCAGGCTGCCGAGGTCGATCACCAGGCCACCGTCGACGGTGGCAAGGCCGGCGACATTGTGGCCGCCGCCGCGCACGGCGAGGGGTAGCCCGTGCTCACGGGCAAAGCCAATGGCCAGGGCCACATCCTCCGGGCCGGCCACGCGGGCGATCAGGGCGGGCCGGCGGTCGATCATGCCGTTCCAGACGGTGCGCCGCTCTTCGTAGGCGGCTTCACCCGGGCGCAGCAGCTGGCCGCGGAGCGCGCGGGCGAAGGCCTCGACCTTCGCGCCGTTCAGCTCGGGCCAAGTGGTTGCACGGTCGATGGAAACCATTGCGCGTTGTCCTTTTGGAGTAAGAACCCGGAACTAGCTTCAGAGAAACGCAGGCGGATGGCCTTCTGATGCGCTCCAGCCCTCCGCGTCCGGTGCCGCGATTGCGAGGACAGCGTACGGCGGCTCCATTCCCTCAGCGCTCTTCTGATCATTCCCGCGAGAATTCCCTCGGGCGCCGGCGCGGGGAGACTTGCGCCACCAGACGCCGGCGCCCGGCCGTTCGCTCGCCGGGTGCCCCTCTGGATCAGCAGCGGCAACTCCATCCGCAGGGGGATGGCAGGCGGCGCCCGGCGCGCTACAATGGCGCCATGGTGCGACTCCTGCTCTTCGGTGCGCCACGGATCGAGCAAGACGGCGTCGCAGTTCCCCTGCGACGCAGGCGAGCCCTTGCGCTGCTCGCCTACCTGGCCCTCACCCGGCAGCCCCAGGAGCGCGATCAGCTCGTGGCGCTGCTCTGGCCGGAGTTCGATACAGCCAGCGCCCGCAACAACCTGCGCCGTGAGCTCTCGCTCCTCAAGAGCACCCTGGGCGAGTCGCTGCTCGACGCCGACCGGCTCCAGGTGAGCTGGGGCACCCGCGCCGACTGCCAGGTGGATGTTGTTGAGTTCACCGCTACCCTTGCCGCCGTGCGGGCGCATGCCCACGCCCCCGGCGAGCTGTGCGCCACCTGCGCAACGATGCTCGCCGAGGCCGTTGAGCGCTACGCCGATGATCTCCTGGCCGGTTTCGACCTTCCCGACAGCCCCGCGTTCGAGGACTGGCTCTTCTTCCAGCGTGAGAGCCTGCGCCAGCAGCTCGATGCGGCCCTGGTGGAGCTTGCCGCCTACCATGGCACCCGTGGCGCGCTGATGCCGGCGATCGGCTATGGCCGCCGCCGCCTCGCCCTCGACCCCCTGCACGAGCCCGCTCGCCGTGAGTTGATGCGGCTCTATGCGCAGGCTGGCCAGCACGCGGCCGCGCTGCACCTCTACGAGGAGGGGCTGCGGCTCTGGGCCGATGAGCTGGGTGCCGAGCCTGAAAGCGAGACGGTCGCCCTCGCCGAGGCCATCCGCAGCCGCGAGTTTCCGGCCCCGCTCCGCTCCGCGCCGACCCCTGCCCCGGGGCGACGTGTCGCTCTGCCCACGGCGCCGCTCGTCGGCCGTGAGGTGATCCTGGCCAAGCTCGTTGAACGCCTGCGCGATCCGGCCTGCCGCTTGCTGACGCTGATCGGTCCCGCTGGGATCGGCAAGACGCGCCTGGCCGAGGCGGTGGCCCACGCGATGGCCGGCGAGCTTGCGCACGGGGCGGCCTTCGTGCTGCTGGGCGCGCTGGGCGTAGCACAGCAGGTGGCGCCCGCGATCCTCGCCGCGCTCGATGAGCCGCTGATCGGCAGCGGCGAGCCGCTGCGCCAGCTCGTGGCCCACCTGCGCGAGCGCCAGTTCCTGCTTGTACTCGACACCCTCGAACACCTGCCCACCAGTGGCGCGATCCTGAACGAGTTGCTCAGTGCCGCGCCGGGACTACGCATCCTCACCACCTCGCGGGAGCCGCTGGGCCTCGCGATCGAGTGGCTCTACCCGGTGCCGGGCCTGACCTGCCCGGCCTCGGCTGCCGATCTGGCTGCCTGCGGGATCGAGGCCTTCGGGGCTACCGCGCTCTTTGTGGCGCAGGCCCGGCGATCCCTGGCCAGCTTCGAACCGCACCAGGAGGATCTCCCGGCGATCGTGCGCATCTGCCAGCTCCTCGATGGCATGCCCCTCGGCCTGGAGCTCGCTGCCCCGTGGGTGCAGTCGATGCGCTGCACCGAGATCGCCGACGAGATCGAGCGCAACCTGGACTTCCTCAGCACTACCCTGCCCCATATGCCCGAGCGCCACCGCAGCCTCAGGGCCGTCTACGATCAGACATGGGCCCGACTGAGTGTGGACGAGCAGCAGGTGCTTCAGCGGCTGGCCGTGTTCGAGGGTGGCGCGACCCGCGAGGCGGCCGAGCAGGTGGCTGGCGCGACGCCCCCACTGCTGCAAAGCCTGGTGGTGAAAGCGCTACTGCGGCGTGACCAGGCCGGTTGCTACGGTATGCACGCTCTGGTACGGCAGTTCGCCCTGGCTCGGCTCGAAGCCGACAGCGTCGCGTATCAGGCGTTACGTCGCCGCCACAGCCGCTACTTCGGGTCGTTCCTCGCCAGCCGCACCGACGGTGTGCGCGGTGAGCGCAGCCCCGCCGCCATGGCCGAGATTACCGCCGTGCTCGCGAATGTGCGGGCCGCGTGGCTGTGGGCCGCTGCCAGCGGCGACGTGGCCATGCTTGAGCAGGCGGCTCCTTGCCTCTGGGAGTACTACGACTTGAGCTGCGCCTACGCCGAGGGCGAGGGGCTCTTCCGCGAGGCTGCCGCCGCCGTTCCCGAAAGCCCCCTCAAAGGCTGGCTGCTGGCCGCTCAGGGCCACCTCCACGGCCGCCAGGGCCGATCCGAAGAGAGCATCGATACGATCCTCCGGGGTCTGACCCTCCTCCGCAGCGCCACGCCGCGCGATCCGCAGCGCGAGGCTCTCCCGCTGGTGGCGCTTGGTTTCCTCTACCTGCAGCACGGGCAGTACGGCAAGGCTCAGGCTTGCGGCCAGGAGGCCCTCCCCACCTGGTTAGCGAGTGGCGACGCATGGGGCATCGCCTCCTGCCTGCTGCTGCTTGGCACCGCCGCGCTGGAGGTCGGGCAGATCGGTGCGGCGCGCTACTTCTTCGACGAGTGCCACAGTGCATGCCGGCGCGGCGAGATCCGCGTCGAGCGCTTCTACACCAACTACTTCCTGCTGCGGATCGCGATCGCCCAGGGCGACTACGTGAAGGCCGTTCAGTGCCTTGCAGACACCCGTTCGATCCACCCCGCCGTGGACAACCCGCGCGCCCGGGCGAGTGTCTTTCGGCAGCGGGGTCTGCTGGCCGTGGCGCTCGGCGAGCTCGACGAGGCAGTGAGTTGCCTGCGCGAGAGCGTGCGCATCTGGCTTGACCACGGGATCGAGCCGCATATGCTGCTCCGCCAGCTCGCCAACGCTCTCCGCCTGCGCGGCGAGCTCGACGAAGCGGAGGAGTTGCTGTTGCGGGGCCTCGCCCGGGCGCGCGCCGTAGGGAACCTGTCCGAGGTGGGCGATAGTCTCCACGAGCTTGGCCGCCTCGCTGGCGATCGCGACGACTGCGCTCGCGCTGAGGCCTTCTTCCGTGAGGCGCTGGCACTCTGGCAGGAGGAGGGCCACGCCTCCAAAGCGGCCCTGGTGATGGGCGACCTGGCCGCCACCCTGGTGCAGCTCGGGCGCGCCCGCGACCCGGAGGTGCGGGCGCTGTTCCGCGACGCCCTGAGCCCGCTCGCGGAGCAGGGCCTGCTACCCGCCCTGCTCCACATCGCCGTTGGGGTGGCCTGGCTCAAGCTTGATCAGGCCGACCAGATCGGCGCAGGCCAGCTCCTCGCCCTTACCGCGCGCCATCCCGCTGCCACCTATGCGGCGAAGCAGCGCGCCAGCCTCGCTCTCGCGCTTCTCCCGGCAGCGCTCCCGGCGCCCCCTGGCCCTGTCGATGCGCATGCTCTCGCCGAGCTCCTGCGCGCTGCCCTGAGCGGCGAGGCGCCGCCCCTCCCCCAAGCCGGCGGGCTCCGCCGTGGCGTGGTGGTGTAGCGGCCACTCGGGCCAATCCGCGTGCAGCGGGCCTGGTGTCACACCGCGCCGACCAGTTCTGGCCCCTCGCCCAGGAAGTGCTCCAGCAGTGCGCCGAAGGCCTCCGGTTGCTCCACGTTGGAGAGGTGCGCCGCGCCGTCGATCAGCGCTAGCCTGCTCTTCGGGATGCCGGCGTGCAGCTCCTCGGTCTGCTGCGGCGGGGTGGCCGTGTCCAGGCTGCCCGCGATCACCAGGGTTGGCGCGACGATCGACCGGAGCTGCGGGCGCAGGTCGGCATTGCGCAGGGCGGCGCAGGCCGCCGTGTAGCCGCCAGGGTCGGTCGCCTCGAGCATGGCGCGGAAGGAGGCGACGATATCCGGCCTGGCCGCGCGGAAGTGCGGGCTAAAAAAGCGCTCCATCGCCGCCGCGCTGATAGCCGCCATCCCGCCGGCGCGCACCGCCGCGATCCGCGCATCCCAGAGCTCGATGCTGCCGATCCGGGCGGCGGTGTTCGCGAGCACCAGGCGCTCTACCCGCTCGGGGTGCGTCAGCGCGAGCCACTGGGCCGTTAGCCCGCCCAGCGAGAGGCCGCAGATGTGGGCTCGCCCGACTCCCAGGTGGTCAAGGAGCGCCAGCACGTCACGCCCCAGCCGCTCCAGCGTCGTCGGCCCGGTGGGCACGCCGGACTGCCCGTGGCCACGGGTGTCGTAGCACACGATGCGGAACGCCATGCCGAGCGCCTCGGCCTGGGCCGCCCACATACGCATGTCGGTCCCCAGCGAGTTGGAGAAGACGAGCGCGGGTCGCTCGCGCTGGCCGCGCTCCTGGTAGGCGAGCCGTAGCCCATCATCGAGGGTGATCGTCGGCATGGTCGGTTACGTTAGAAAGGCGTGGTAGGCCGGGTTATCGCTCTCATCGACATAACGATAGCCAAGGCGGGCCAGCGAGGCACGGAAGCGGGCCATGTCGGAGTCGGGAACCTGGATGCCGGCCAGCACCCGGCCGTGGGCGCTGCCGTGGTTGCGGTAGTGGAAGAGGCTGATATTCCACGACTCATCGAGCGACTCGAGGAACTGGAGCAGAGCACCGGGGCGCTCGGGGAACTCGAAACTGTAGAGCCGCTCATCGGCGGCCTCGGGGGCGCGCCCGCCCACCATATGGCGCAGGTGAACGATCGCCAGCTCGTTGCTGGTGAGGTCGAGCACTTCATAGCCGGTGGCGGCCAGGTGGCTCACGATCGCGGCGCGCTCTTCGGGCCGCGAGAGCTCGATCCCGACGAAGATGTGGGCCTCGGCCCGGGGGGCGTAACGGTAGTTAAACTCCGTCACATTGTGCGGACCCAGGTCGCGGCAGAAGCGCTTGAATGAGCCGGGGCGCTCGGGGATGGTGACGGCCAGCAGCGCCTCGCGCTGCTCACCAATCTCGGCCCGCTCGGCTACGTGGCGCAACCGCCCGAAGTTCACGTTGGCGCCACAGGTGAGCGCCACGAGCGCCTCACCGGTGAGGCCCTGCTCGGCCACGAAGCGCTTGAGCCCGGCCACCGCCAGGGCTCCAGCGGGCTCCTGGATGGCCCGCGTATCGTCGAAGACGTCCTTAATCGCGGCGCAGACTTCGTCGGTACTCACGCGCACGATCCCGTTCATGTGCTCCCGCACCAGGCGGAAGGTGTGCTCGCCAACCCGGCGCACTGCCACGCCGTCCACGAAGATCCCCACCTGCGGGAGCGTCACACGTTCGCCGGCCCGCAGGCTCTGGTACATCGCGTCGGAGTCGTCGGGTTCTACACCGATCACCTCGATCTGTGGGCTGATGCTCTTAAGGAAGACGGCGATCCCGGCGGCCAGGCCCCCCCCGCCAATTGGTACGAAAACCCGGTAGCGCTCGGCGCGCATCTGCTGCGAGATCTCCAGGCCCACGGTGCCCTGCCCGGCGATCACCAGCGGGTCGTCATAAGGGTGGATGAAGGTGAGCCCGAGGTTGGCCTGCAGCGCGTACGCGTGCGCTTCGGCGTCGCTGTAGCTGTCGCCATGGAGGATGACTTCCGCGCCGCGAGCCCGGCAGGCGGCGACTTTGATCTCTGGCGTGGTGACCGGCATCACGATCACCGTGCGTATGCCGAGCCGCTGGCCGGAGAAGGCTACGCCCTGGGCGTGGTTGCCCGCCGAGGCGGTGATGACGCCGCGCTCGCGCTCCTCGGGCGTCAGGTGGGCCATGCGGTTGTAGGCGCCCCGCAGCTTGAACGAGAAGATCGGCTGCAAATCCTCGCGTTTGAAGAAGACTTCATTGCCCAGGCGGGCCGAAAGACGCGGGGCGGGCTGCAGGGGCGTTTCGCTGGCCACATCGTAGACGCGGCTGGTCAGAATGCGCTGGATGTATTCGAGGTTCACTGGCTGGTCTCCCTCGGCGTGTGCAGGTATGTGCCGCCACCGCTATTGTAATCGATCAGTCGCGGTTGTCCGCCTCTGCACCCCGCGCAAGAGCTGCCGGCGTCGGCGGCTTCGCCCATTGTCGCCGGGCCGTTCAGGGATCGGGTAGGGCCGGCGCGAGTTGGCGTGGGTGAAGGTTGCAGACGGCTGGAAGATAACGCCGGGGGTCGCCGTACCCCTACGTCGTGTATAATCTGCGCGATGGAGAGCGACCTGCAGACTGAGACGGAGCGGCCACGGCGGCGGGTTGACCGGCGGATGGCGCCGTTGATCGCCGCCTTTGGCTATGCCTTCCATGGCCTCTGGTATCTCCTGAGCACCCAGCGCAACGCTCAGATCCACTGTCTGGTGGCCGCTTGCGCCGTCGCCCTGGGCGCGGTGCTGCGGATCGCCCGCTGGGAATGGGTGGCTCTCACCCTCACGATCGCTCTGGTGCTTGCCGCCGAGGGGGTCAATACCGCCCTCGAGGCCGCCGTCGATCTGGCCACCCCGGCCAGGCATCCGCTTGCCAAGATCGCCAAGGACGTGGCCGCCGGTACCGTGCTGCTCTGCGCCATCGCCAGCGTCGTCGTTGGCTGCCTGATCTTTCTGCCGCACCTGATCGACCTGCTCGATGTGCTTTGGTAGGCGGGGCAGCCCGTGGAGGACGTCGATCGTGCTGAGTGCGTCGCGTGCATGCTGCACGTTGCGGGTTGGTTGAGCTATGTGGCCCCTCGTGCGACAGGCCCGCTATCTGGGCCGCTACCGGGAGATCGCCCAGGTGCTGGTCGGGCACGGCTTCGGCTACCTTGTCGAGCAGCTCGGGCTCGTCTCGCTGCTCTCGCTTCCCCGGCGGGTGGTGCTGCGGGTGCCACCACCCACCCCTCTTGGCACGGCGGCCCGCCTGCGTGAGGCCCTGGTGGCGCTCGGCCCCACGTTCGTGAAGCTGGGCCAGGCGCTGAGCACGCGCCCCGACCTGATCCCCCCCGAGTTCGTGGCTGAGTTGGGCAAACTGCAGGATACCGTTCCGCCTTTCCCGGGCGCCCAGGCGGTGGCCGTCGTGGAGGCGAGCCTCGGGCAGCCCGTCGATGTGCTCTTCGCCAGCTTCGACCGCACGCCCTTCGCGGCGGCCTCGCTCGGCCAGGTGCACGCCGCGACGCTCCACAGCGGCGAGTCGGTGGTGGTGAAGGTGCAGCGGCCCGACATCGCCGCTCGTATCAACACCGACCTGGCGATCCTCGCCGACCTGGCGGCCCTGGCCCAGGAACGGCTGCCGATCGGTCGCCAGTACAATCTGGAGGAGTTGGCCTGGGAGTTCGCCGCCACCCTGCGCGCCGAGCTCGACTACCGGCGTGAGGGCCGCAACGCCGAGCGCTTCCGCCAGCTCTTCGCCGATAGCGATCTCATCCATATCCCCGTTGTCCACTGGGCCTACACCGAGACGCGCGTGCTCACCACCGAGCGCCTCTACGGGCCGAAGATTACCGACATGGCCGGCCTCGCCGCCGCCGGGATCGACCGTGCCCAACTGGCCCGCACCTGTGTACAGCTCATCCTGCGGGAGATCTTCAGCTTCGGCTTCTTCCACAGCGACCCCCACCCCGGCAACTTCTTCGCCTTGCCCGGCGCGGTGCTGGGGGTGGTCGACTTCGGCCAGGTGGGTAGTCTGGACCGGCAGACGACTCAGGGTCTCTTGCTGCTCCTCGCGGCCCTGGTAGAGCACGATACGGCGGCCGCCCTGCGGGCCATGGAGCGGCTCGGGATCGTGGCCCGCCGCGACCTGACGCCCCAGCTGCGCCACGATCTGGAGCGCTTCACCGAGGGCTTCGTCGATCGGCCCCTCAGTGATATCTCCGCCCGGGAGACGATCAACGAGTTACTCGCTCTGCTGCGGCGCCACAACATCCGTATGCCCGGGCCACTGGCCGTGCTGCTCAAGGCCCTGGTAATGATGGAGGGCGTGGGCCTGCAACTCGACCCCGACCTCGATGTGTTCAGCTTCGCCAGGCCTTACGTCCAGCGTGCCATGGCCGACCAGTTTTCGCCCCGGGTGCTTGGCGCCCAGGCACTGCGGCGGGGGCGTACCTTCACCGAGACGATCCTGGAGCTGCCTGAGCAGCTTTCCGACGCGCTGTACCGGCTCAACGACGGTGAGTTGCGCCTCCAGACCGAGGAGCGCGAGCTCCGCCGTGTGGCCGGCGCGCTGATCGGCGCCGCGAACCGCCTGGCGGTCGCGATTGTGCTCGCCGCCCTCATCCTCGCGGTAGGCGTGGTGGCGGTGGCGGCGGGCGTAGGCGGGTGGTCCGGCCCCCTCCCAACGATCCTGCTGGTGCTCGGCGGGGCCGGCGCCGCCATGGCGGCACTGGCCCTCACAGTGGCGCTGCTACGAGGCAGGGACTGAGGCGAACGCCCGGTCCGGCAGGCCATCGAGAAAGCCGAGCAGGTGGGCGTTAAAGCGCTCCGGGCGCTCCATGTTCGGGAGGTGAGCGGCATCGGGGTAGATCTCGACGCGCACGTCGGGCGCCTCGCGGGCCAGGATCTCGGCTGCGGCCGCCGTCTCGGCGCTGTCGAGCAGCCCGACGAAGGCCAGGATCGGCATGCGGAGCTCGGCGAGCCGTCCCACTGCCGGCGGATCGAGGGGCTGGGGTGTGAGCCCGAGCGCGGAGAGGTGGGCGTGGCTTCGGTAGTTGTTGAGCGCCATCGCGTAGACCTGGCGGCGCACCTCCGGGTCGGCGCGGCCTTCAGGTTGCAGGGGGCCATCCACCCAGAGGCGCACGTCGAGCGCGGCGGTGCGCTCATGGTCGCCGGCTCGCTCAGCGGTCTCCATGGCCTCGATGAGCGCCACCTCTTCGGGTGGGGCGATCCCCTCCGGTGGCCACCAGCCACCAATGCCGCTGCAAACCCACACGAGCGCGGCAACGCGCTCCGGGAACTCCAGAGCCGTATCGAGGGCGATCATACCGCCCCGTGAGCAGCCCACCAGAGCGGCCCTGGCGATGCCCAGATGATCGAGCAGGGCGACAACATCCTGGCGATTGGAGAAGGGGACTGGCTCACTGCGGGAGCGCCCGAAGCCCCGGCAGTCGAATCGGACGACGCAGAAGCGCTCGCTGAGGGCGGGAACCTGCGCATCCCACATACGTAGGTCGGCAATGCCGGCGTGCACCAGCACCACAGCGGGGCCGCTTCCGGCCACCTCGTAATAAAGCTCGCCGCCCTGCACCAGTGCATACCCGGACGTGGGGTAGATCATCTCGGCCATCGTGTTCTCCTGCCTGGCGCTTCGCCCGAACGCAGTATATGTGGCCATGCGGGCAGAGTCGATCCCAATATATCCCCCGAACAAGAACGAGACGGCCCATCGCGACGCCGGCGATCGGTCGGTAGAGACGCCCCACCGGGGCGTCTTTACAATGACACGGACGCCCCCCGGCGGCCCATCGTGTCAATGGGATGGACGGCCCCCCCGGCGGCCCATCGTGATAACGGAATGGACGCCCCGGCGGCCCATCGCGACGATGGGATGGACGCCCCGGTGGCC
>SFCB01000037.1 GCA_004367505.1 Chloroflexi bacterium OHK40
CGCCCGTCATCGAGCTACCGCACCCGCTGCCAGCGGTGCGGGCGACCATGCTCGTCGAGCGTGGTCAACGTACGCCGCTCCTTATTTGAAAGGTATTGGATCTAGCCGGCAACGCCAGCGCGAGGGGTGATTGGTCCCGCACCAGTATACCAGCCCTCTAGAATGGGCGCAATTGTTCCGGCGCGGGGGGGTAGGGCGCTGAAGCGCGCGGCGATGCGGAGGCGAAGCCCGCCGGCGAGGACAGGTTCTACGACAGGCCATCGCCCGTTGCGCGCGGGGCAGGGCTCCTGTATACTTTCCGGTGGCCCGCGAGGCTGCGGGGCGCACTGGGGAGCTACGCAGGAGCCAACGTCCATGGAACAGGTGCGAGCGCACGTGCTGATCGCGGGGCGGGTGCAGGGGGTCAGCTTTCGGGCCTACACGCGGGATCGGGCGCGTGCGGCGGGCGTAGAGGGCTGGGTGCGCAACCTCCCCGATGGGCGGGTGGAGGCGGTGTTCGAGGGCAGCAGGCAAGCCGTGCAGCGGCTGGTGAGCTGGTGCTACAGCGGCCCGACCCACGCGCAGGTGGAGAAGGTGGAGGTCACCTGGGAGGAGCCCACCGGGAAGGAAGGCGGCTTTTCAATCGTGTGGTAGGGGGCGGGCTGCAACTTGCCGCCCAGCCCACCCGTCTACTCACTGGAGCCGCCGCCCAGGAAAGGACGCGCCGATGCCCCACTCCCGCTGGAAGCTCATCACCAGCGCGCTGATCAGCCTCGTGATTGCTGTCCTGGCCTACCTCAACCGGGCATGGATCGTTGAGGCGTTCGGCCTGGTGCGCGAGGCCCAGCACGCCTGGCTCGCGGCAGCCTTTGGCCTGATCTGCCTGAGCTACCTGGTGAGCGCGCAGGTCTTCAATGTGGTGCTGCGATCGCTTGGCTACCGCATGGGCCTGCTGCGGCTCTGGGCCACCGCCCTGGTGGCGATTATCGTCAGCCAGTCGGTACCGGCGGGCGGGGTAGGCAGCTACGCCTTCTTGCTGAGCAACTTCTCACGGCGCGGCGTCAGCCCCGGCGAGTCGGCCCTGCTCGCCTCCCTGGAAACCCTGAGCTACGCCGTGGCGATGCTGATCGTCTTCAGCTTCAGCCTGGTCTTCCTGACGTTCAACGGGCAGGTCCTGGGTGAGGCGAGCTACGTGGCCGGCGCGGTGGCGCTGGGCGCGATCGGCGGGGCCGTGCTGGTGCTTACCCGGCCTGAAACGACCCTGCGGGCCTGGCTGCTCGGCCTGGAGGAGCTGCTGGAGCGCCTCACAGGCCATCGCTGGGGCGAGGCACGCATCAGCAAGCTGGTGGCCGACCTGGTGCGCGGCCGAACGCTCCTGGCCAGCCGCCGCCGCGACGTGATCTTCCTCGTGCTGATCCAGCTGACGGCGCTCAGCGGCCATAGCCTGGCGATGCTCCTGGTGCTGCGCGGCCTCGGCGCCGAGGCCTCTTTCGGCACGGTGCTGGCGGCCTTCGGGGTAGCGCTCGTTACGTCAACCTTCAATGTACTGCCGGGAGGCGGCGGCACCGTGGAAGCGGCGCTGGTGGCGGTGCTCACCCAGCTCGCCGTAGGGCCGGCCGCGGTGCCGGCAGCGATCATTTTCCGCCTCTTCAATTTCTGGCTACTAGCGCCAGTGGCCGCCGCCTGCTACCACTGGCTCATGCACGAGCGGGTGACGCACATGGTTTCCCAGCACAGTCGGCGGCTCGACCACGAGGTGCGGGAACTGTAGGGTGCCCCGCATCGTCCACGCGGTTCCTTAGCTGCCGGCCACCTCTGGCATGGCGGGATCGCGCGACGAACGCGATCCTACAGCCGCCACCACCACCTCGGCGCCCAGGCCGATCCCGAGGCCCCGGGCGATATCACCGTCGCGCAGGGCCACCTCCACCCGACCGCTACTGCTGATCAGGGCGAGCGGGGCGCCGGGGGCAACATCGGCGAAGGTGCGCCGGATGGGGCCGAGGGAGCGCCCGGCCACCCACACGTGCAGTTGCCCGGGATCGCCAAGCTCCCGCAACTCCTCTGCCCGGATGTTGCTGATACAGTTCCCGAAGTGGTCCACCACGATGATCTCACCGTGGATGGCGCCGTCCTCGCGGCGGGTGACAGGGAGCTGGAGCTGCACGAGGCCGGTGGCGGGCGGCCCGAGCTCGGCAAGGGCAACACCCCGGGCGAGGTGGGCCGCCACGGGGGTGAAGACATCACGGCCGTGGAAGGTGCTGGAGACGCGGGGCAGCCAGAAGCGGGGTTCGGCCAGCTCAACGGCGCTGAAGGCATCGGCCCGGGCCAGGAGCGGCCAGAAGAGGCCGTTGTCGGGGCCGACCAGGAAGCGAGACGCGCCGCCGATGGTCACCTCCACGGCGAGGCCACGGCGCGCGCTGCCCACACCCGGGTCCACTACCGCCACGTGGACACTCGCAGGCGGGAAGAAAGGCACATACTCGGGGAGCAGTAGCGCGCCCGCGCGCACATCCTGTGCGGGGACAGCGTGGGTAATGTCAACGAGGGTGGCGCCCGGGCAGATCCCCAGCGCCACCCCCTTCATCACGCCAACGTAGGCCTCACTGGCGCCAAAATCGGTGAGAAAGGTGATGATCATCCCTGGCTCACGGCTGGCGTCGGCTCCTCGGCATCGGGGCGGCGGCCCCCGCCAAACCAGCGGCGCCACTCCTGGTGCTCCCAGACGACGAGCAACTGCGCGGCGTTGAAGATCGACGAATAGGTGCCACTGACGAGGCCGATCAACATGATCAGCACGAAGTTCCGGATCGACTCGCCGCCAAAGAGCAGCAGCGCAGTGAGCGTAAAGAACGTTGTGAGCTGCGTATTGATCGAGCGCGGCAACGTCTGCACAATGCTGTGGTTCACAATGCCATCGAAAGTCTCACCGGGGCGCCGGTTGATCAAGTTCTCGCGGATCCGGTCAAAAACCACGATCGTATCGTGGACGGAGAAGCTAAGGATCGTCAGCAGCGCAGTGAGGAAGAGCGCATCGACCTCGAAGCGCGGGTTGAAGGCGCTGAGCATCGCGGCGATCCCGAGCACCACGAGCACATCGTGGAGCATAGCGAGGATGGCGCAGACGCCGTAACGCAGGGGGTGGGGCGCCTTACGGAAGGCCCAGGTGAGGTAGAGCAAGATCACGGTTGAGGCACCGAGCACCGCGATCACCGCGCTGCGCGTCGATTCGGCGCTGACCGTCGGCCCCACACTCTCAAGGCGCTCACGGGTAACGCTCCCGAAGGCCGCCTGGAGCGCCGCCTCAACGGCCTGGGTCTCCTGGAGCGGGGTGTCGGCGCTGATCGGGCGGGTGCGGACGAGGGCATCGGCCACCTGGCGGCCCTCGATCTCAACCTGGCTCAACTGCACCTGGGCACCCTCAAAGCCCTGCTCGGCGAACACGGCAGCCACCTCATCGGCGCGCACCTCACCCGGTGCCCGATCGGCGAAGCGCAACTCCCAGAGCGAGCCCCCGCTGAAATCGATACTGGGGCGCAGGCCCACCCGGAACTGGCCGGTGGTCACGAGGGGATGCAGGAGCAGGAAGTAGAGCCCCGGCAGGATCATGAGCAGCGAGAGGGCGAACCACCAGTAGCGGCGGCTAACAAGGTGCTCCATAAGAACAGTACTTCTCAGTAGGGGCGCCAGAGCGCCCGCAGATCAGGCGGCTTCGGGGCCACTGACGGGTTCAGCGCGCTGCGGGAGACGCCGGTCGATCCCGTACAGCCAGGCGCGCTCCTCGCGAAAGAGCGGCGTGGCGAGCCGGAGGAGGGTGCGTGTCACGATCACGGCTGTGAACAGGCTCACGACGATCCCAAGGCCGAGCGTAAGGGCGAAGCCCTTGATGATGCTAACACCGAAGCTATTGCCAAAGAGGAAGAGCACAACGCTGGTGATCAACGTGGCAACGCTCGAATCGCGAATGGCAGGCCAGGACTCCTCGAAGCCCAACTCAAGGGCCGTGCGGATGTCGCGCCCACGGCGGTACTCCTCGCGCAGGCGGGCGAAGATCAGCACATTCGCATCGACGGCCAGACCGATCGAGAGCACAAAGCCAGCGATCCCGGGCGCGGTGAGCGTGATCGGGATGAAGCGATAGAGCGCGAAGCTGATCAGCGTATAGATTGCGAGGGCGAGGGTCGCCAGGAAACCAGGAAAGCGATAGAACAGGATCATAAAGAGCGCCACCACCACCAGGCCCACGATCCCGGCGACAATGCTGGCCTGCACCGACTCCTGGCCCAGGGTGGCCGTCACGGTGCGGGTCGTCTCGACGACGAGGGGAATGGGGAGGGCACCATACTTTAGCTGGTTGAGGATATTGTCGCGCTCGGCGTTGCTATTCACCTCAATCACGCCGGAGCCATCAGTGAGGGCGGCGTTGATGGTGGGGCAGCTGAAGACCTCGTTGTTGAGCACGATGCACATGGGCTGCCCGACGTTGGCGGCGGTAAAGGCAGCGAGCTGGCTCGCCGACTCGCCGGTGAAGGTGAACGAGACGGCGGGCCGGCTGCCGGTCACGCCACCCTGGGAGAAGGCGGGCTGCACCGAACTGGTGTCGAGGTCGGCCCCATCGGTGATACTCTGGTAGATCGGACCGGCATCGGCGGTGGGCGTGAAGGGGGCGGTCGCCTCTAGCTGAGGTGGGTTGGGGCTATTGGTGGTGCGCACCACCGTGCCATCGGGGAGATACTGGCCCTGGGGGTCAATGAACTCGAGCCGGCCGGTGCCTCGGAGGGTCTCGACGGCTTGCTCGGGGTTCTCCACGCCGGGGAGCTCGACGATGATCCGGTCGCTCCCGGCGAGCTGGACGACCGTCTCGCCGACACCGAGGGCGTTGACGCGCTGGTCGATCACACGCCGGGCCGTCTCCATCTCGTCGGCGGTGGCGCTCTCGTCGGTGGAGCGGAGCAGCACCTGAATACCGCCCTGAAGGTCGAGGCCGAGGCGGAAACTGGTATCCCGACCGAGGAAGTTCTGGCTGGGGGCAAGGTTGATCCAGAGCGCCAGGCCGGTAACCACGGCGATCAGGATGATGGATGTCAGCTCTCTGCTACGCACGGCGATCAGTCGCTCCTGTGATGGTGGCGCAAGAACCGGGGCATTATAGCCCTGCGCTAGCGCACTGTCAACAGATGGGCGACGGGCAGATGCGGCGCGGGCACCGGGCCATCACCCCACTGAGTATCGGTTCTGGCCGGTGGCACGGAGGGCGCCAGCGCTTGCGCGGCCCCGTCTGTCCCCGCCCGCTCCCGCAGGAATTCTAAGGGTGGCAGCTCAGGTAGGCGTATGGCGGGAGTTCGGGCTTGAGGATGCCTGGATGGCCCGCCCCCCACGAAAGCTCCCGCTACGACAGCGGCGCAGATCGTCTGCTCGCCGCTCAAGCCACCGGCGAACGAAGGGGGCAACACAACGGGAGGCGCCCCGTCATCACCCATGCGTTACCCCTGAACGGGTGCGCGGTGGCGCCGGACAGCATTACTGGCCAGCGGCACGGAGGGCGGCCTCGATCGTGCCGGGCAACTCGCTGGCGCTGACGAGTTGGCCATTGACGCTAAAGGTGGGCGTGGCGTTGGCGCCAGCGGCAGCAGCGGCCTGACCAGCGGCCACCACGGCGGCGTTGTGGGTACCGGCGCTCATACAGGCGTCGAAGGTGGCGCGGTTGAGGCCGAGCTGGCCGGCGTAGCCGCTGAAGACATTCTGCACATTGCTAAGCGGCGACCACTGGTCCTGGTTGATGAAGAGCATGGCGTGCATCTGCCAGAACTTCCCCTGATCGCCGGCGCAGCGGGCAGCTTCGGCAGCGGGAACGGCATGCACGTGGCTATCGAGCGGGAACTCATGGTAGATAAACCGGACCTTGCCCGTCTCCACGTAGTCGCGATTGATGATCTCGGCCAGATTGCGCTCGTAGAAGGCGCAGGCGGGGCACTGATAGTCACCATACTCAATCACCGTGACGGGGGCCTCGGGGTTCCCACGATACCAGAAACCCTCGGGCGTCTGCCCCACGGGAGCGTTCAGCTCGGTGATCTGGCTGGCCGCATTATTGCGCACGAGAATGGTGACCAGGAAGGCGACGCCGACGATGAGGAGCGCGCCGACACCGATATAGAAAGGAATGAGGGGATTACGCTTAGGCGCAGCAACCTTGCGGCCGCGCTGGCTCGGCACACTGCTCATCTCGGTAGCTCCTCCACATGGTTGTATCCGCACACACACGCTGGCAAACTGCGCAAAATCAGGGGCATTATAGCGGGGCGCGAGTCGGGCGTCAAACCCACGAGGATGCGGTATACTACCTTTCCTATCATCTACACGGATATCCTGTCATCATGAGGGCCGACGACGAACCCATGAACGACACGCGCACGGAGGCATCTGAGGGTCCTGCCGGGGCGCTCCTGCACCTCGCGCTGCAGCTAGGGCCGCTGCGCCTCCCGGAGGAGGCAGCGCGGGTCGCGCTCGAAGCGTGCGCGGCGCTCGCCGGCGCGGAAGCGGGCCTCATGCTCAGCGAGGATGTGCCACCGGTGGCGCTCGGGGTAGAAGTACCCGCACCCGCCGAGGCCCGGGCCATCCTGGCGTCGGCGGCCCTACCGGGCTCGTCCGGGGACATCCCGACGGGGCTGCCTGGCCCGGCCCGGCTGGCGGTGGCCATCCCCGCTGCCGGCGGCGAGGCGGGCCTGCTCCTGCTCGCCGGCCCCACGCCCTTTCAGACCGAGACGCGGATGCTGCTGGCCGAAGCCGCACCGCTGGTTGGGCAGGCCCTTGACCGAGCCCGCCACCTCGCCCGCGCTCGGATGAGCGAGGTAGCACGGGAGGCCCTGGTGAGCCGCCTCGCCCATGACATTCGCAGCCCGCTCGTGGCGACGCAGGCCTCGTTGGAGGTGGCGCAGCGCCTGCTCCGGGGCCAGCCAGTGACACCGGCGATTTTCGACGCCCTTCGCACCGGCCTGCGCAGTGTTCAACTGGCCGTAGAGCTCTGCGACGACATGCTCGAGATCAGCCGCTTGCAGCAGAGCAACGGACTCGCGCGGCGACAGGTGCCACTCAGGCGGCTCGTCGGGGAGACGTGCGAGATGCTGCGCTACCTGGCTGACCAGCGGGGCGTGCTGCTGGAGGAGCATCAGCCCGCGGCGGAACTGCGGGCCTTCGGCGACGAGCGCCTGCTGCGGCGTATGCTCACCAACCTGGTAACGAACAGCCTGCGCTTTGCGCCTGCGGGCGGGAAGGTGGCGCTCGAAGGGCTCCCGGGCGATGTGGAGGGTACCGTTTTGCTTCGGGTGAGCGACACGGGGCCGGGCATTCCGCTGGCCGAGCGCGAGCGCATCTTCGAGCCCTTCGCGCAGGGCCCGGGGGAAGCCAGCCGGGGAACAGGGCTTGGCCTGGCCCTGTGCCGTGAGGTGGCCATCGCCCACGGCGGGAGCATCTGGGCCGAAGAGCGACCCGGCGGTGGGGCGCGCTTCGTGGTGCGGCTACCGGCGGCGCCCTAGCCCCCGGGGCCTACACATGCGCCGCGTGATGGCTGGCCGCTCCCCGCAGAGCCCGCAGCACCCGGGCAAGCAGGATGAGCAAGGCCACGACGCCGTACTCGAGGGCGGGCACGCGGAGCACGTCCGGGAGACGACGTAACTGGCCGTGGCCGCCATACCAGGCCAGGGCCGCACCGACGTAGGTGGCGCCGATGGCGGCGCGCGTCCGGGGCGAGAGTCCCAGGCCGTGCATCTGGGTGAGGACAAACATGCCCAGGAAGCCGAAGACGAACATCGGCCCGTAGCCGCTGCGGTTCTGGAGCGTGGTGATGACTGCGTGGGGCAGCACTAGCAGTTCGAGCGCGAGCGTCCAGCGCGGGTCACGGTGGGCACGAGTAAAGAAGAGCGACGACTGCACAAAGATCAGCAGCGTGTGATACATGCCACCGAGGTGGGCAGGCAGCGGCTCGAGGGGGTGGTACCAGAAGTTGTACACGCTGGCCCAGCTGAAGATATAGCCATGATAGCGCCGGGCGAAGCGAGTGAGCTCCCGGGGCAGCACGGAGCGGCCCCGGCCCAGGGCCAGGCCACGGCGAGGTGCCTCGAGGGCCTGAGCGAGCATGAGCAGGAAGGCCACCGAGCCCAGGGCCGTTCCCTCGGGCACATCGCGCGCAAGGCCGTCGTAGTAGCGGCGGGTCTGGGCGTAGTGGAGGGCCACCCCGCCGGCATTCACGGCGAGAGCCACCCAGTTGAGACGGCGCATCTCGGCGGCGTAGCCGGGGCGGCGCTGCTGGGCCGCGTAGACGCAGCCCCAGATAGCGAACTGATGGAGCAGGTAGCCGGCCCAGGCGCTGGCCCGCGCCCCAGGGGTGGCGGCACGGGAGACCCAGCGATAATCGCCGGCACGCCCACTGTGGGGTGCGTAGGTTACCGGGCGGCGGCCGGCAATGGCCACGGCCCCCACAGCGACCGCACAGACAGCGGCGGCAGGCAGCAGCAGGCGTCGCGCGTCGGGGCCAGGGGGAGCGGGAGCCGGCGGCGCGGAGGCGGGCCGGCCATCCAGCCAGGCCACGTAGCGGCGCAGGGCCAGGCCTGTAGCGGCGGCGCCAGCGGCGGCGAGCAGGCCCACCCCTGCCGCCCGCCATGGCCGGCCAGGCGGTACTGCGAAAGCGGCGCAAGCGGCACCCGCAGCGCTCACCGCCGCCAGCCCGACCGAGGGCGCCCGCCCCCGAACCACGTCCAGCCAGAACATGGCCGCCATCGGATTGAAGAGGGCGGCACCGGCGAGAGCGTAGCGGCGGAAGCTATCCATTATGCAGCATGCAGAGCGCAGAATGCGGGCACGGCGCTGTGACCGGAGCAGGCTCAGCTCACCATGGCTTCTGCGTGCCGCATTCCTTACTTCCAGCCACCGACCACATCGAAGATCGCGCGGTCGTGGAGCGGATTGGGCACACTGCTCTCGGGCTGGGCCAGGAGATACTCGGCCATTTCGTTGAAGGGCCGCACGCACTCCTCTTTGCCCTCGCCCTCCATCTCGAAGAGCGTCTTGCCGGCCAGGCGAGAGCGGCGGATCAGATCGTGGTAAGGTACCCGACCGATGATCTTCGTGCCCACCGTCTCGACGAACTGCTCCAGGAGGGCCGTACCGCCGAATTCGGGATCGACCCGGTTGGCGATCAGGCCAGCCATCGTCACCTTGTGGCGCTGGCTCTTCTGGGCGATCGCGAGGCAGAGCCGGTTGGCGGCGAAGATACTATCGAAGTCGTTGCAGGCGATGATCAGGCCGTAGTCGGCGTAGTTGAGCGGTGCCGAGAAGCCGCCGCAGACGACATCGCCCAGTACATCGAAGACGATGACATCGTACTTGTGGTAGAGGCCGAACTCCTTGAGCAGCTTGACCGTCTCGCCTACCACGTAGCCGCCGCAGCCGCTCCCGGCAGGCGGGCCGCCGGACTCGAGCGTATCGACACCGGCAAACCCGGTCATGATCACGTCTTCACGGCCCACATCCTCGACGTGGAAGTCGACCTGCTCGAGCACGTCGATCACCGTGGGCTGCAGCAGGCCGGTAAGGGGGAAGGTGCTGTCGTGCTTGGGGTCGCAGCCGATCTGCAGCACCTTGGCGCCCTTGAGCGCCATGGCCGCCGAAAGGTTCGCGCTGGTGGTCGACTTGCCGATACCACCTTTCCCGTAGACCGCGAGGATCAATGACATAGCAGGCTCCTATCTGGCGTAGGCACAGGGGGATCAGGACTGCACAGAGCGGCGCGCGGGCGCCCCGCTCGGCCCGGCTTCCGGCCTCAGCGGCCGGCCAAACTCTGTTTCGTAGACATCCGCCACATACTCCAGCGCGCGGTAGACATAGCCGGGGACGACCCGCCGCTCCATGCGGGCGTGGGCATCGCGTACGTAGACGAGGTTCCGCAGGAGCTTCATCTCGATCACGCCACGGGCGAACTCGATCCCCTTCGTTCCCTTCGCACGCTGCATCCAGGCGACGAACTTGCGCACCGGCGCGGGCGGGCGCTTTCGGGGCCGGCGGAGCATGCCCACGTAGGCGCGCACCCCCACCCGGCGGTTCCCACTCTCGCTCCGGGTGCCAAGTTCCAGGTAGGGGCGGATCAACTCGAACAACTCCTCGCCACGAGCGGTACGCAGGAGCATCCACTGCCAGCGCTCCTCGGGCGGCAGGGGCGCCCCCAGGTAGCCGATCGTCAGGTCGGAAAGGCCATTCTGGTAATCGAAGCAGGAGAGGCACGCGGCGGGGAAAACGCCGCGCTCGCCGCCGAGGCGCTCCACGTCGAGATCCACATAGTTTACCCGCTCCAGGTGCCCATCCTCGTGGCGCAGGTGTACCCGGAAGTCCTGCATAAACTCGTGGTGCACGACGGTCTGGGGCGACTTCGAGACCACGCCGAGGAAGCGCATGAGGTCGGGATAGGTGGTATTGTCGGTGCAGGGGATGCCGATGATGTAGAGCCGCTCCAGGCCGAGTTCCTCCTCCAGGGCACGCAGAGCGTGCACCTGGCAGCCCGTACCGATGAACGCGATCCGGGTGAGCCCGCTGGCGCGCACCTCGTCGAGCACCTCGAGCGAAGGCGAGAGGCAGGGCTTATTGCCGGCGCTGGCGCGCACCTCTGCGGGAGTCCGGGCGAGGAAGGGCAAGGGGGCCCAGCGCGTCCCGGGGACGGTGCCGGTAGCGATCACGCCCTGGACGATACCGCGCTCCAGCAGCAGGGCCCCGAGGCTGGTGACGATCCCGCTCCACTGGGCCTCAGGGTTGGGCTGGCGCATGCGGGCCACGTGGATGGCCCGATGGATCCCGAAGAGGAGCTCGTCGCCGTCGGCCCGATTGCGGCCATGGAGGCGCCGCTCGAACTCCTCGTGGCGGTTCTGCACAAAGACGCAGGAGCGGGGCATGGTGGGCCGCAACTCGCCCCCGCAGATCCCGCAGTCGCTACAGAGCTTCGGGCGGCCTTTGAGGCGCTCGGCCTGCGAGAGGAGCGTAATTTCGTGTAAGGGTCGGGCCGTTTTCGTCATCATCGCTGCCGGTATCTACGATCACATCGATGTGAAGGCTCCGTAAGGGTTCGGGCTCACCACCCACAACGCTACCGCGCTACCAGGCCACGTGTGGAGGTTGTGGATTGGGTTCCGAGCTTGAGGGAGCATGCGCGCACCCGCTCACACAAACACCGCGAGCCAGGAACCGGTGAGCCGCAAGCAGATGGTGTTCGGGCGCACTCCAGCCCTCCGCAGATGGCGCAACCGGCCTGCGCAAGGCGCTCGCACAGCGAAGCTGGCGGCTCCTAGGCACCGAGTTGCTCCTTTGCGGTGAGCAGCACCTCGGCGGAGATCTCGGCGATACCGCGCTCGATCGCGAACTTCTCCACATTGCCCCGCACCCGGCCCCGCACGAAGAAGGGCACCTTCTTGAGCATGGCCTCGGCCTCACCCGTCCAGATCGGCTGCACCTCCGTGGGCGAGGAGCGGGTAACGCGGGGCTGGGGAGCTGAGGAGAGCGCGGGCTCCTCGTCCCTCTGTTCCCCTGGCTCCTGCTCCTCCCGTTCCACTGTCCGCGTGTGCTCAGGCACTTCTTCAAGCCCAGCGTCCCCGAACATATCGATCAGATGCTTCTCCATCCCGAGGGTGCAGGTCGTGTAGACCTCGTCGGCGATCACGTCGGCGCCATCGAAACCGAGGAAGGGCCGATAGGCGAGCAGGTGGTTCTCGATGTGGGTAGGCGGCGCGATCACCATCACATTCAGATCGTAGCGGCGGGCGGTATGCCGCTCCATCTGGGTCCCACAGACGAGCTCGGGTCGTAGCTCGGCGATGCGGGCGGCCACCTCCTGGAACGTATCGGTGGCGAGAAACTGATCGTCGGCGATATAGCCCTTGAGCTGCTCACGGACCCAACCGGCCTGTTTGAGCAGGTAGGTACCAGCGCCCGCGAGCGGCATCCCGAGTTCGTCGTGGAGGAACTTCGCCACACCGACGGTGTGGGTGGCATCGCCGAAGACAAAAGCGCGCTTGCCGGAGAAGCTCTCCATGTCGGCGGTGCGGGCGAACCAGGGCACGTTCGAGGGGGCCGAGCGACCGTCGAGTGAGAAGGCGGTGAGCGGCGGGAGCGTGATTGCGCGCGCGGTGGCTGGCTGGCGGGCGGCGCCAAGTTCGTTGAGCGTGTCCACCAGGGTGTGGAGCCAGCGCAGGGTTGGCTGAACCCCGATAGGCGCCTCGCGGAGGGCGGGGGTGCCGAACTGGGCCTCCAGATAGTCGGCGGCGGCGGCGCCGAGCTCGCGGTAGGGCGCGATGGTGAGCCAGGCAGCCGGGAGGCGTCGCAGGTCGTCGACGGAGGCGCCCCAGGGGGCTACGACGTTCACCTCGACGCCGAGCACGGCGAGCATACGGCGGAGAGCGATCAGGTCGTGGCGGGCGTGGAAACCGAGGGAGGAGGGGCCGAGGATGTTGACGCTCGGATGGGGTGTGAGAGGCTGTGGAGCGGCATAACGGCGCACCAACTCAGTAAAGAGGCTCTCGGCCGCCACCGTCTCCTGCATCCGGTAGGGATTGGCATCATAGACGAGCACATCGCAGCCCACCCCAGCCGACTGAGCGGCGATCTCGAGGTTCTCCTGGAGCAGGGTGGTCGAGCAGGAGGCCACGACCACGATCAGCTCGGGGTTACGGCTGGCCTCCACCTGACGCAACGTCTCGGGGAGGCGAATCGTGCCACGGGCGAGGTCGGTACCGCTCACGACGCTTGTGGTCATCGCGGGAAAGCCCGGCGTACGCTCGAGCATGGTAAAGATCGTGTAGACGTAATCGTCGCCCTGGGGGGCGTGGAACACCGCGTGGACGCCGCGCATGGAATTCATCACCCGACCGACGCCGTGGTGGGCGGTGCCCTCATACATCCAGTAGGCCAGGCGCATAGCATATTCCCCGTCTGGCCGGGGCCGCCGGTCGTCCCGGCGATCCATCCATCCCCGGCGATCCATCCATCCCCGGCGATCCATCCACCCCCGGCGATCCATCCATCCCCGGCGATCCATCCATCCCCGGCGATCCATCCACCCCCGGCGGCCCATCCGCCTCCGGCGGCCCATCCGCCTCCGGCGGCCCATCCGCCTCCGGCGGCCCATCCGCCCCCGGCGGCCCATCCGTCCCCGGCGGCCCCGGCGACCCCGGCGGCCCCGGCAAACCCGGCGATCCATCCGCCCCCGGCGATCCATTCCATCCCCGGCGGCCCATTCATCCCCGGCGATCCATCCACCCCCGGCGACCCATTCCCGTGGCC
>SFCB01000009.1 GCA_004367505.1 Chloroflexi bacterium OHK40
CAATCACGGCGCTGCCGAGCTTATCGCGAAGCCAGTCGCCCATCTCCCGGAGGCGGGCCGGATCATCGACGTCGACCTGGGCGGCCAGGAGCGGCACCCCATTCTCGCGGCGCACCTGCTCCAGCAGGCCCTCAACCGAGGAGCGCGCCAGCCGGCTGCGCAGCGCGTCGAGCTCCTGCTGGCGCTGGCGACCCTCTGCCAGGAGTTGCTCCAGCCGCTCCACAAGCTGGCCGGGCTGGGTGCCCAGGCGGCCAGCAAGCTCGCGCAGTGTCCGGGCCTGCTGCTCAACCCACTGTTCAGCGCCACGCCCACTCAGGGCCTCCACACGCCGGATACCGCTGCCAACGCTGCTCTCGCCCAGCAGGTGTACATAGCCGATCTCGCCAGTGCGCCGCACGTGGGTCCCGCCGCAGAGCTCGCGGCTGTCGCGCGAGGCGAAGGTATCAACGGCGGCGGTCGCCGCTGGAGTGCCGCCAGTCGCCTCAGCGCCCCCGCGCTCGATCGTCACCACACGCACCTGGTCGCCGTACTTCTCGCCAAACAGGGCGATCGCGCCACGCTCGATCGCGCTCTGGTAGTCGGTCACCTCCCAGCGCACCGCGCCGTCGGCGCGCACCCAGGCGTTGATGCGCCGCTCGATCTCGCGCAGCTGCTCGGGCTCGAGCGCCCGGTTGTGGGTAAAATCGAAGCGCAGCCGGTCCGGCGCCACGAGTGAGCCGGCCTGGGCCGCGTGCTCGCCCACCACGTCGCGCAGGGCCCGGTGCAGCAGGTGAGTGGCGGTATGATTGCGCTGAATATCGGCCCGGCGCTCGCCGTCCACCTCGGCCCACAACTGCTGGCCGAGCTCAAGGGTGCCCGCTTCCACCACCCCGTAGTGAACGATCAGGCCCGGCACCGGGCGCTGGGTATCCTCCACGCGCACCAGCGTATTGCCGCCGCGCAACTGGCCGGTATCGCCTACCTGGCCACCACTCTCGGCGTAGAACGGCGTGCGGTCGAGCACCACCTGCACGGCGGTGCCGGGGCCAGCGGCGGAGACCTCGTCGCCATTGGCGACAATCGCGCGCACCGTTGCCTCGCCCGCCAGCGCCTCATAGCCGATGAACTCGGTCGCGGGAAGGCCGCTCTCGGCCCACACCTCGGCCTCGGCGCCGCGCCGGAACTGAGCGGCGGCCCGGGAGCGCTCACGCTGGCCGGCCATGGCCGCCTCGTAGCCCGCCTCGTCCACCGCGAGGCCCTGCTCGGCGGCAATCTTCTGGGTCAGATCCAGCGGGAAGCCATAGGTATCCTTGAGCACAAAGGCATCGGCGCCGGGGAGGCTGGAGCCACCCGCAGCGCGCACATGCTCGATCAGACCGGTGAGCCGCGTGATGCCGCCGCTGAGCGTACGCAGGAACTGCCGCTCCTCAGCGTCGGTCGACTCAAGGATGAACTGGCGGCGCGCCCGCAGCTCGGGGTAGGCGTCGGCCATCTCGGCGATCACGCTGTCCACCACCCCGGCCATGAAGGGCTTCTCCAGGCCGATACTACGACCCTGGTAGACCGCCCGGCGCAGGATGCGCCGCAGCACGTAGGAGCGCCCCCCATTCCCGGGGAGCACCCCATCAGCGATCAGGAAGGCGGTGGCGCGGGCATGGTCGGCGATCGCGCGATAGTTGGCGAAGTGGGCCCGGTAGTGAGCCTCATCGCTCCCGAGAGCGGCCATCACACTGCGAATGATCGCCACCAGCAGATCCGTCTCGTAGGTCGAGTGGACGCCCTGCATCACCATGGCCATGCGCTCAAGGCCCATCCCGGTATCCACCGACTGGGCCGGGAGCTTCTTCATGGTGGCGCGGTCGTATTGCATGAAGACGTTGTTCCAGATCTCCACATAGTCCGGGTCGTCGGAGTTGACACCGGCGGCGCTCATCTTCGAGAGATCGTCGCCGATATACATGGTGATCTCGGAGTTCGGCCCGCAGGGGCCGGTGTCACCCATGACCCAGAAGTTGTCCTTGCGGCCAAAGCGTAGCACCCGGCTCGGGTCGGCGCCCTGCTGCACCCACAGCGCGGCGGCCTCGTCATCGGCGGGGATCTCGGCATCGCCCTCAAAGACAGTAAACCAGAGCCGCTCCACTGGCAGCTCGAACTCCTTCGTCAGCAGCTCCCAGGCCAGCCGGATCGCCTCAGCCTTGAAATAATCGCCAAACGAGAAGTTGCCCAGCATCTCGAAGAAGGTGTGGTGGCGTGGCGAAGGGCCTACCTCCTCCAGATCGTTGTGCTTGCCGCTCACACGCAGGCACTTCTGGGCCGAGGTTGCACGGGTGTACGGGCGCTTCTCCAGGCCCAGAAAAACGTCCTTGAACGGGACCATGCCCGAGTTTGCGAAGAGCAGCGTGGGATCGTCGGCCACAACAAGCGAAGAACTGGGAACAATCGTGTGGCCGTGGCGCTCGAAGAACCGCAGGAAGCGCTGGCGGATCTCGGCGGCAGTGAGCTTTTGCATAACTGGTGCCGGCTAGGTGTGGGGGCCTCCCACAGTCGATCTTACGTCAATTCGAGGGCTGCTGGCTATTGTAGCCTACCCTGGCGCGGTGCGTCAACCCGCCTTCGACCGACGGCTGGAATCTCCTCGCCGCCCCACGCTCGCAGGGACAGGGGAGAGGGAAGAGGGAAGTCACCTTCGCGCACGCGGGGACCCAGGGGAACAACCGCGCTTCAGCCCGGCACATTGCGGGTCGGCCCCGCGCACGCGGGGACCCAGGGGAACGGCTGTTCCAGGGGAATCCATCATTGTGGTCGCCCCCGCGCACGCGGGGACCCAGGGCGCCCGCTCGGGCTGCCACAGCACTTGCTGGTGTCGTCCCCGCGCACGCGGGGACCCAGGGGAACAACCGCGCTTCAGCCCGGCACATTGCGGGTCGGCCCCGCGCACACGGGGGTCCGGTCCGACGCCCAACCGCAGCCGGCAACCAGAACACATGTACTTAAACCACCCCGGGCGCGCCCCCGCGTGGTATAATCAGCCCATGGCAAAGACGCGCACCATCTTCGTCTGCCAGCAGTGCGGCGCCCAGCAGACGCGCTGGATGGGCAAATGCCCTGACTGCGGCACCTGGGATAGCCTGGTAGAGCAGGTGGAGGCGAAGAGCCCCGGAGGCCGTGGCCTTCGGGAGAGTGGCAGCGCCGGGGCCCGCCCGGTACGCCTGCGCGATGTGCCCACTGGCGGCTTCCAGCGCCTCCCGGTCTATGCCGAAGAGCTCAGCCGGGTTCTCGGTGGGGGCCTGGTGCCAGGCTCCGTGGTGCTGATCGGCGGCGAGCCTGGCACCGGCAAGAGCACCCTGCTCACCCAGGCAGCCGCCCACTTCGCCGCCGCCGTCGCCCCGGCCCTCTACATCAGCGCCGAGGAGTCGGCCCAGCAGATCAAGCTTCGCGCCGAGCGCCTGGAGCTCAACGCCGACGATCTCTACGTCTACTCCGAGACCTCGCTGGACACGATCCTGGAGCAGATCCGCCAGCTGCGCCCCGGGCTGGTGGTGGTCGACTCGATCCAGACGGTCTACCTGGAGGAACTGAGCAGCGCGGCGGGCAGCGTGAGCCAGGTGCGCGAGGGCGCTTTGCGGCTCATGCAGCTGGCCAAGGAGCTCGGCATCCCCGTCTTCCTGGTGGGCCACGTGACGAAAGAGGGCACCATCGCCGGCCCACGTGTGCTTGAGCATATTGTGGACGTGGTGCTCTACCTCGAGGGCGACCGGTTCCACCAGTATCGTCTGCTTCGGGGGGTGAAGAACCGCTTCGGCTCCACCAATGAGGTTGGCGTCTTTGAGATGGCCGGCGACGGGATGCGTGAGGTGCCGAACCCATCCCAGGTCTTCCTGGCCGAGCGCAATCCGGGCAGCCCCGGCTCCACGGTGGCGGTGATGATGGAGGGCACGCGCCCGCTGCTGGTGGAGGTGCAGGCCCTCACCTCCACCACGGGTAGCGCCCAGCCTCGCCGCACTACCAATGGGTTCGACCTCAACCGCATGCTGATGCTTGGCGCCGTGCTCACCAAGCGCGTTGGATTGCCGCTCTTCAACCAGGATGTCTATGTGAACATCGTGGGCGGCCTGCGTATCAGCGAGCCCGCCGCCGATCTGGCCGTCTGCCTGGCCGTGGCCTCGTCCTACCGTAACCAGCGCATCGCGAGCGACATGGTGCTGGTGGGCGAGGTGGGTCTTTCCGGAGAGCTCCGTAGCGTTAGCCAGCTGGAGCGGCGACTCGCCGAAGCGGCCAAGCTCGGCTTCACCCGCGCGGTCGTCCCCGCCACCACCCAACTCGGGCCAGTAGCGGGCCTGGATGTCCAACCGGCCCGCTCGCTGGCCGAGGTGGTTGATCTCCTCGCCCGCAAGTCCTAACGTAGCAATGTGCTATTCATCATGCGAGTGTCCCGTCTCCAACATCCGGGCGCCTGGTGCTATTGTCCCGGCCTCTCTCGATAGCCTTCGACCTCCACTACCCCGTATCCTGGCATGAAGCTGAGTCTCAACTTCGTGGTGCGCCTGCTCGGTATGCTCGCCCTGGCCTCCCTCGGGTGGTCGGTGGGCCGCTCGCTCTCTAGCCCGCGCCCCGATGAGATGCAGGAGTTCGCAACCCAGTTGCTCACCCTGGCCGGCGCCGGGCTCGGCCTGCTCGTAACACCCCGGCTTACGATCGAGCCCCTGGCCGACCTGCTGCGACGGCTGCGCGCCGTCCCCCTGGCCGACTTGCTGCTGGGCGGCGCCGGGGCGCTGGTGGGGCTGGTCTTCGCGGTGCTGCTCGCCGTGCCCCTGGCCAGCCTGCCCCGCCCCTTCAGCCAGTACCTGCCCCTCGCCTGCGCCTTGCTGCTCGCCTACGTGGGCGCTACACTTGCCGGCACCCGCAAGCGCGATGTGGCTGATCTCCTGGCCAACCTGCGTCGCTCTCCTCCCGCCGTTGCCCTCCCGCCTCCGGAACAGGCCCCGCCGCCCCGACGCCTGCTGCTCGACACGAGCGCGATCATCGATGGGCGCATCGCCGCTGTGGCCCGCACGGGGTTCATCGAGGGCACCTTGATCGTTCCCGGCTTTGTGCTCGCCGAGCTCCAGCAACTGGCCGACTCAGCCGACGATCTGCGGCGGGGGAAGGGCCGACGTGGCCTGGAGCTCCTCGCCGAGATGCAGAAGTACGCCCCACTCCCGGTCGAGGTGGTTAACGTCGAGGTCGCTGGCGCCACCCGCGTGGACGATATGCTGATCATCCTCGCCCGCCAGTACGGGAGCCCGATCGTTACGAACGACTTCAACCTGAACAAGGTCGCCGGCCTGCAGGGCGTGAAGGTGCTCAGCCTCAACCAGTTGAGCGAGGCGGTACGCCCGCCAGTGGCCCAGGATCAGCGGTTGCAGGTGCTGATCCGCAACGAGGGTAACGCTCGCCAGCAGGGAGTTGGCTACCTGGAGGATGGTACCCCGGTGATCGTCGAGGAGGCGCGCCACCTGATCGGTCAGACTGCCGAGGTGATTGTGACCCGCCTCCATCAGACCCAGACGGGCCGCCTCGTGTTTGCCCAACTCGCCCAGAGCTCCTAGCGCCACTGCGCTGCGCTCCCCGGCTCTCGCACGCGGGAGCGGAGGGCTGGAGCACGTCAGATCGCCATCCACGTACAGTTCTCCAGTTCCTCATTCGCGACACTTACTCTATGCGCGCAGTCCTCCAGCGAGTCTCAGAGGCGTCTGTCGAAGTCGATGGCGCGATCGTCGGGCAAACCGGGCCGGGGCTCCTCATCCTGCTCGGCGTTGGCCACGGCGACACGCCAGCCGAGGCGCAGCTACTGGCCGAAAAGACGGCGGGGCTACGGATCTTCGCCGATGACGAGGGCAAGTTCAACCGCTCGCTGCTCGACACTGGCGGCGGCGCCCTGGTTGTCTCACAGTTCACGCTCTACGCCGACACTCGCCGGGGCCGCCGGCCCGGCTTCAGCGAAGCCGCGCCACCTGCCGAAGCCGCGCCCCTCGTCGATGCCTTCTGCACGGCCCTGGGTGCCCTGGGCGTCCCTGTCGAGCGTGGCGTCTTCGGCGCCAGTATGCGCGTGCGGCTCACCAACGAGGGCCCCGTGACGATCATCCTCGATAGCGACACCTTCAAGCAGCCCCGGCGGTAGAGACGCCTTGAGGGGGCGGCTTGAGCTCCCCGGCGGGATGCAAGGGCGAACAGCACGTCCGGTCGGAACCGTGCTGCACAGCGCCTGATCAGGTGTCGTTCCCGCGAAAGCGGGAACCCAGCGCCCGGGGAGCCTCCCGGCGTCACTCCCTGGACGCCCGCCTGCGCGGGCGTGACACAATGCGCCGATGTGTCGTTCCCGCGAAAGCGGGAACCCAGCCCCCCGCTTTCGCGGGGGCAAGCCCCTCACCTACGCGGGGGCAGGCGCCCTTGCGCGTGGGGGCAGGCCCATAGCTGCCGTTCCCAGCGCGGGAGAGGGGGAACGCAGCCCGCCAGGATGAGGTGAGCGCCCTTCGCCATCGGTATCCCCCCGATGCTATAATGCGCCGCGTGACCACGCCGCCCGTGGTCGGGCCTGCTGACAGGGCGTCATGCGGCCCCTCGCCAGGGCACTTCCACAGTACCACCGTGTCACCCCACGAGCCGGAGCCGTGGTATGCAGCCGATGGTCTGCCAGATCAAGCGTGAGGTCGATCTGTATCTGGCGATGAGCCGGGGGCGCGACCTCGCAGCAACAGCCGGATTCAGCCAGGTAGACCGGGCCCGCATCGAGATCGTGATCCTCGAGCTCGCGCGCAACCTGCTCGTCCACGCCGGGGGTGGCACGCTCACCCTCACCCGGCTCAACGACCCGGAACGTGGCGCCGGGGTTGCCATCGAGTCCCGCGATACTGGCCCTGGCATCCCCGACATCGACCTGGCGCTTCAGGACGGCTACAGCACCGCCCACACCCTCGGCGCCGGGCTGCCCGGTGTCCGGCGCCTGATGGACGAATTTGTGATCGAGTCGACGCCAGGCGTCGGCACCTATGTACGGGCCGTCAAGTGGCGCGTCACCCCGCAGCGGAGGGCAATCTATGGGTGTTAGCTGGGGTGTAGCGACCAGGCCAAAGCAGGGGCAGACGGTCAACGGTGACGCCTTTGTCGTTGAGCCCTTCCAGCCCCATGGCCTCCACGTTGCCGTCATCGATGGCCTTGGTGGCGGCGAAGAGGCTGCTCGCGCCGCCCAGGCCGCTACCACCCAGATCCGCGCCACGCCCGCTCAGGCCCCGGACGAGCTTGTGCGCCGCGCTCACACCGCCCTGATCGGCACGCGCGGTGCTGTGCTCGCCATCCTCACCCTCAATCTCGCCAGCCGCACGCTCACCTTCGTCGGTGTGGGCAATATCGGCATCCAGGCCTACAGTGCCACCCCGATCAAGCCGATCTCTAAGAACGGCATCGTCGGGTACCGGCTCCCTCCGCTGCTGAAACTGGCCTACACCTACAATTATGGCGACACCTTCGTTCTGTATAGCGACGGCGTCTCCAGCCGCTTCGGCCTTGACTCCTCACTCGACACCAGCCTGGCCCCGCAGGCCCTCGCCGATACCATCCTGCTCCGCTATGGCAAGCATACCGATGACGCCACCGTTGTGGTCGTCAGGGTCGCCGAGTAGCATCCTATGCACCACTACCTCGCCGCCTGGCTTGAGGCCCACCGCGCCACTCTCCTCCCTCGCTGGGCGAACCTGCTGGCGGCGCCGGCCGAGCCCCCCACTCCGACCGGCGTGGCCACGCTCGCCCCACCGGTCGTCGAGGTGGCGATCTTTTACGACCAGGTTGTCGCAGCGGCCCGGGGCGACGCCGCCACCCTCGCCGAGCCGCTGCGGGCGCTCACCCTCGGCGACGACGAGGCCAGCGACATTAGCGGGGCTCTGGAGCTTGCCCACCGGCTGCGCCGCAGCGCGCGCGCGCTGATCGGCGCCACCGTGGACGATCCAGCCGAAAGCTTTCCCCTGATCGATGCGCTCGACACGCTCTTCGATGACGCCGCCGAGGCACTCGTGGGCTCCTGGGCCGCCCATACCCGCGAGCTGATCCGCGAGCGCGAGTTCATCGCCGAAAGCCTGGACTCCGCCTCAGCCGCCGCTGACCAGCGCGCACTCCAGCTCCAGGCCCTCAATGTGATCTCCCAGCAGCTCTCCGCCAGCCTGGAGGAGGAGCAGTTGATCGACCTCGTCGTCAATAGCCTCCACACCCTCACCGGCGTGTCCCATGTGTCGCTCTGGATGCCGGACGAGCAGGCCGCCGATGATCCTCCGGCGCTCGTGGCACGTCAGACGGCCGGGGCCGAGCAGTTGCCCCTGGCGGGGCTGCGTCTTCCCCTGAGCCAGGTGAGCGATATTATCGCCCGCGCCTTTTGCAGCGGTGTGGCCCAGTTTGAGGCCAACCCCGACCCGGCCCAGCAGGGGCCATGGCTACAGCCCGGGGCGGGTGTGCTCGCCATTCCCATGCTCGTCGGCGACCGCGCGGTGGCCGTGGCCGTGCTCCAGGACCCCGACTCCCTCAACCAGCTGCGGCTCCAGCACGATCTGGCCCAGGGCGTGACCGGCCAGGCCGCCATCGCCCTCCAGAATGCCCGGCTCTACGCCGAAGTGCGCGCACTCAATGTCGACCTGGAACGGCGAGTTGAGGAGCGCACCCACGAACTACAGGGCGAGAAGGACCGCCTCGCGATCATCCACCAGATTTCTGGCGAGGTGAGCAGCACCCTCGATCTCGACACGCTGCTCAATACGTCGCTGCAGCTCCTGGCCGACATCACCAGAGCGGAGCACGCCTCGATCATGCTGGTCGAGCAACCCGAAGGGAGCCTGCTCGTCACCCGCGCGGTTCTTGGTGTGCAGCCCGACCCCAATAACTACATTCGCTTCCCGCTCGGCACCGGCGTGGCCGGGTGGGTCGCCCAGCACCGTGTCGGCGTGCTGATCAATGATGTGTCCCGGGACGAGCGCTGGATTTCGGTTCCCGGCGGCTCCCTGCGCCGGCGCGAGGGCGCGATGCTCGCCGTGCCGCTGGTGGTTCAGGGCGAGATCCTTGGCGTGATCACCCTCTCCCACCGTCAGATCGGCTACTTCCACGAGGGCCATCTGCGCATGCTCAACGCCTGCGCGGGCGCGATCGCCATCGGGATTAACAACGCCAACCTCTTCCAGACGCTCATGAACGAGGCCGAGCGACGGGCCGAGTTGCTCGAGCAGCAACGCACCGAGGCGAGCAAGATCAACGCCATCCTCCAGAGCCTGAACGATGGTGTGATCGTCTGCGACCTCTATGGTGGTGTGCTGGCCGTGAACCCGGCCGCTGGTTCCATCCTGCAGCGCCGCATGGAAGATCTCGTGCTCTGGAATCTGCACGAGATCCTCTCCCGCTACCTGGGCCCCCGCAGCAGTGAGATGCCCCTCGATCTGCTGCTCGCCCGCCCCCTCACCCACGACAACCGGCCGCGCTTCTACCAATCACAGCTGAAGCTCGGCGTGCGCGTGGTGAGCCTGACGATGGGCCCGGTGCTCAAGGATAACGGCGAGCTCGTGGGCGCCCTGCTGGTATTGCGCGACATCACCCGCGAGGTTGAGTCCGACCGGCTGAAGACCGAGTTCATCGGCACGATGTCCCACGAACTGCGTACGCCCATGGCCGCGATCAAGGGCTTTACGCAGCTGTTGAGCATGACGAGCCTTGGCCCGCTTACCGATACGCAGCGCGAGTTCGTCACAACGATCCACAGCAATACCGAGCGCATGATCGCCCTGATCAACGATGTGCTCGATATCACCAAGATCGAATCCGGCAGTGTGGATCTGGAATGGCGCTCGATCCATCTGGCCGAAGCCCTGAGTGGTGTTGTGGCCGAACTGAAGAACCTGGTGGCAGAGCGGCACCACGAGCTGACGATCAACATCGCTCCCGGGCTCCCCCTGGTGCGGAGCGATGCCCACCGCCTGCACCAGATTCTCTATAACTTGCTCGTCAACGCGGTGAAGTATACCCCTCGCGGCGGCAAGATCTGGGTGGAGGCGAGCGAGGCCCGCTTGTCCGAGCTCCCACCCGAGGTGCGCGATGCCGTGCCCGACGACCGGCGCTACACCCGGGTGACGGTGCGCGACACGGGGGTGGGCATCGCCCCGGACGATCTGCCACGGATCTTTGATCGCTTCTATCGCACCGAGAACCCGCTCAAGATCGAGGCCGGCGGCACTGGCCTGGGTCTCTCGCTCGTCAAGCCTCTGGTTGAGTTGCTCGGGGGCCGGATCTGGGTGGAGAGCGAGCTCGGTGTTGGCAGTACCTTCAGCTTCATCCTGCCAGCCGTGGAGACGCGGTAGCCACAGGCAATGGGCGCCCGGTGGGGTGTCTGGTTGTGTACGCGCCAGCGGCCATCGTGCTCAAGGCCATGTGGCTGTACAGCTCCGGAATACCCCTCCTATGACCCATACCAGAAGGTGCGGCACACCGGCGGGCGTCAGGCCCCTGCTACCCCGATGGGACGATCACCCTCCGGTCGCACCACTATGCTATAATCTGCGAATAGCAATGGCACAGACGCCCTGCGGGGCGTCTGCCAGATGATCTGTCCCGGGGATAGGCCGGGGCGGCCGAGCGGATGGCCGGGGCGGCGCCGGGTGTAGCGCCTCGCAATCCTACGCCGCCGGCTCACATTGGCCCGGTAGGCCCCCAGGGAGACGGAGGAACGCGACTCGTATGAAGCCCCTGATCGGAATCTCCTGCGGCACCTTCCACGACCGCTCCTGGTGCCCGCCCTCCTACGGCCACCGGCAGACGTACGTGGACGCCATCCTGCGCGCGGGCGGCGCGCCCATGCTCATCCCGCCGGTGTCCGATGAGCTCACCCTCCGCGCGCTCTACGAGCGGCTCGATGGCGTGCTCCTGGCCGGAGGCGGCGATATCGCCCCCAGCCATTATGGTGATGAGCCCCACGCCAGGCTCGGCCTGGTGGATCCGCAGCGCGACGGGGCTGAGCTGCCACTGGCGCGCTGGGCCGTGGCGGACGGCAAGCCATTGCTGGGGATTTGCCGGGGCGTCCAGGTGCTGAACGTGGCTCTTGGGGGCACCCTCTATCAGGACATTCCCTCCCAGATCGACACGGAGTTACACCACAACCTCTCTTACGAACGGGAGGACTGGACCCACATGGCCCACGAGATGCGGATCGCCGAAGGTTCGCGCCTACGCAAACTGCTGGGCGCTGAGCGGATGGCGATCAACTCGCTGCACCACCAGTCGGTGCGTGAGATCGCCCCTGGTCTGCGGGCGGTGGCCTGGGCTCCCGATGGGGTGATCGAGGCCCTCGAGGGGACCGGCGAGAGCTTTGTCGTGGGTGTCCAGTGCCACCCCGAGGCCCTGCAGGGCAGCGCCGACCCACGCTGGCGGGCCGTGTTCGCCGCTTTCGTTGCTAGCTGTGCCACTCACCGCCAGCCGGCATCGCTCGCCGCCTGAGAGGGATCACGATGAGCCGCCCATTGATCGGCGTTGCGTGCATGAACGACACCTCCCCTGGCGGCGCCGCGCTCATGGCTGTACGCCCTACCTACCTGCGGGCACTCGAGGCGGCCGGCGCGGTTCCCCTACTCATCCACCTGACGGACGACATGGAGGTGGTCCGGGCGCTCTACGAGCGCTGCGACGGCATCCTGCTGCCCGGCGGTGTTGATATTGACCCGTGCTACTTCAACGAGGCGCCCCATCCCCAACTCGGCGAGGTGGACCGCCAGCGTGATACGGTAGAGGTGGCACTGGCACGCTGGACGAAAGCAGACCGCAGGCCATTGCTGGGGATCTGTCGCGGCGTGCAGGTGCTCAACGTGGCATTCGGCGGCTCGCTCTTTCAGGATATCCCTAGCCAGCTGCCCCAGGCCCTGGATCATCGGTACAATACGAGGCTCGGGCGCTACGACGTGCTCGGCCATACGCTGACGCTGGAGCCCGACAGCTGGCTGGCCGCCCAGCTCGACACGACCGAACTGCTCGCCAATACCATGCACCACCAGGCTGTGAAGGATGTGGCGCCGGGCTTGCGGGTGGTGGGCCGGGCACCTGACGGGGTGATCGAGGCGCTGGAGAGCACGGGCCCCCAGTTTGTGGTGGGAGTCCAGTGCCACCCCGAACACCTCTGGGAGGCTGCTGAGCCGCGCTGGTTGCGACTCTTTGAGGGCTTCGTGGCGGCCTGCCGCAGAGGATGATTGGTCTCTTCGACTCGGGCCTGGGTGGCCTTTCGGTAGCACGGGCGCTGCGCGCCCTGTTGCCAGAACACGACCTGATCTACCTCGCTGATAGTGCCCACTGCCCGTACGGTCCACAGCCCGCCGCTGCGGTGCGGGCGCGGGCCGAGGCCTGCGCCCGCTGGCTTGTTGACCAGGGTGCGCGCCTGGTGGTAGTGGCCTGCAATACTGCCACATCGGCCGGGGTGGAGCAACTGCGGGCCACGCTGCCAGTGCCGGTTGTGGGCATGGAACCCGGGGTGAAGCCCGCCGCAGCGGCCACGCGCACTGGTCGCGTGGCCGTGCTCGCCACAAGCGGCACCATCGGTGGCGAGCGTTTCGCGCGCCTGGTGGAGCGCTACGGATCGGGGCTCAATCTGCGCACGGTGGCCTGCCCGGAGATGGTACAGCTGGTGGAGCGTGGTGAGCTTGCTGGCCCGCGGGCGCAGGCAGTGGTGGACGGCTACGTCAAACCCCTGTCGGCCGAGGGGGTAGACACGCTCGTGCTCGGGTGCACGCACTTTCCCCCCCTGCGCCCCTTGATTGCGATGGCCGCCCCCGGCGCGACGATTGTCGACACCGGGCCGGCGGTGGCCGCCCAGGCCGCGCGGCTCGCCGCCCGGGAGGGCATCGGACCCGGCGCCGGAACCCTGCGCTGCGCCACCACGGGCGACCCACGCGCCGTGGCTGCCGCTGCCGCCCACGTGTGGGGCGCGCCAGTGGCGATGGAGGCCGTCAGGCAGTAACCGGCGTGGGCGCCAGGACCAGGGCGGTCACCAGCACGCCACCCCGGGAACATAGAGACGCCCCGGTGAGGCGTGGCGGTGTGGCGACGCCCCGATGGGGCAATGGCGGTAGAGACGCCCAGTGGGGCGTCTTTACGCCGCGCGATCCGTGGCGACGCCCCGATGGGGCGTGGGGGGACGGAGACGCCCCGGTGG
>SFCB01000026.1 GCA_004367505.1 Chloroflexi bacterium OHK40
CGCTGGTTGCTGCCGCCATCCTACCTGACCTCCCCTCCTTCTCGCTACTCTGCATCAGAACGCGGTGATCTCACTGGAAAATATGCGAAGGCCCTGCCACCACAGCATCGTCAAGGCGCTTGCCTTCCTCGTCTATCTCGCGACTTCTCCCGCTTGATTGCCTGCGCTGATCATCGGTCTGTCGAATAAGACTCGTGACTGATTGACGGTACGCATCCATCCAACGATAAACCGGCAGGTCGATCCAGCGTGTATCGCGCTCCAACAGATCCTCAAGGGTGCCTGGGCACAATTCCATCAGGTAGAACGGACCTTCAAGGCGCAGCGCCTTCTTGATAAACACATAATCAGCGCTATTATTATCTATCAGCGGACGATTCGCCTGGTTCACCTCAGCGTGTGGCTCATAGCGGTAAAAGTAACCGCCCGTGATCCACCAGTACTCCCGCGGTGTCCCGCGCGTATTGAGACGTGTATTGTCCTTGGCGATCGCACCCCAACCCTCGTAGTCCACGATCGCTCCGTTGTCTACCCCCCACTGCCGCATTTGCTCAGCTTCGCGGAAGAAGTTATCCGCTGCAGTCTCACTGTACTGGGGATCGAAGTCGTCGCGAAGGAACTTCGCTGCGTAGTAGCGGTTCCCGACAAACTGGAGATCCGGTGTGGAAGACGCCAGTAGCACTACGGCATTGCGCCCGGTTCCGAGCTGAATCGGGCGCCGCTTCTCACCTGCTCCGACCATGTGCAGATAGACAAGCTTTGCCGTCGCATATTCGGGTTTCAGATCTGTGTTCACCGCCATGAGTGGTAGCGGCGTAGTCTTGAATCCACCGTCCTGAGATTGCGATGTCAAGGCGCCCCTCTCTTCACTGAGCTCAGACCTACGCTAGTCGCCAGAACCAGGCCCCCGGGGCGCAAGCCAGGTGCTCACCAGCACTGGCCCGGCACCAGGGGCGGCGATCGTTGTTGTCACCGGTGCCACATGGCTCTCGGCCGTGAGCTCCAGGCTCAGGGGGCCCACGACCACCGGGGCATGCCCATCACCCTGGCGCGTCATGATCTTCCGCCCGGACGAAAGCAGCGTCAGGTCGTGGGTGGGGGCGCCAACCTGCGGCCAGTCATAGCGCTGGTGGGCCATGGCGTCGTAGTCGGCGGTGGCCCGGTGTTCCACACGCAACCACGGCCACGGCTCGCCGGGGCGATAGCTCAGATCGATCTTCTGCAGGCCTGGGCCGCCCGGGCCAAACCCCAGCGTCAGGCCCGCCGGGCGTGGTGGCGCATGCCCGACGACGATCTGCAGCGGGCCACTGCCGGCCCCATCCGTCAGGCTCAGCGTGTAGACAAAGGCGCCAGGCCGCTTCGCTTCAACCCGCACGCCAGCCAGGGAGCCCTCGCCTGCTACCGCCAGTGCCAGCACGAAATCGAAGATCCCGGGCCGCCGTACCACCAGCCTGGCGCCGCCGACCATGGGCGAGCAACAGAGCATAGCGAGCGCCCGCAACTCGCTGCTCGCCTGGTAGACTGCCCTCAGGCGCTCCTCGGTCGGGCGCTGATCCACGCGCTGGAGGATAGTTCGCTGGAGCTGTCCCAGCGCACCCCTGATTTCGGGCTCCGCCGACGCCGAGCCTCCCGTGATCGCGCTTGCGCAGCGCTCGATCAGGTCGGTCGGTGCAAGGTTGTGAAATGCGATCCGAAGCATCTGCCCGAGGGGCAGTACGCAGAGCCCGGTGAGACCGCCACGGCAGAGGGCTGCCGTGTGGGTAAGGTTCAGCAGCGTGCCCGCAATCTCGTCCACGGCCGCCCCTTCACAGCAAGCATGTAGGCACAACGCAGACGCGCCTGCCAGTGACCAGGTGTACGGACAAAGGCCGAACCAGCCTATGCAAGCGCGCGATGGAGGCCGGGGGCAGATGGGAACTAGCCAATCATACCACAGGGCCAGAACAACCGTCAACGATTTCGAGTCGCCTTACGCACCCCCAATGCGATCGATTCTTCGCTGCGTACACCGGTGATCATTACACCATCGCGGCACCCACACACCAGCATACACGCACGAACCGAGAAAAAATGATCGCCGCAGATCACACAAAGCGCCGGCCGCCACCCACCCGGGTAGCAGCCGGCGCTCAGACGCTGTGGCGTTGATCCTGCGCTAATCCCCCATACTCTCGACCGGCGTCGGGGCGATCACGCGCTTCCTGAGATCGCTCTCCTTCACCCGGTAGACATTCCACACCAGGCCGAGGCGCTCCATCGCGCGGATCAGGTAGGCCGAGATGTCGACCTGCCACCAGCGCAGGCCGTGGAAGGCCGAGCGCGGGAAGGCATGGTGGTTGTTGTGCCAGCCCTCACCGAAGGCCAGCAGGCCCACCACAAAGTTATTGCGGCTCGCGTCGCGCGTCTGGTAGTCGCGGGAACCGAAGGTGTGACAGATCGAGTTCACGCTCCAGGTGATGTGGTGGGTCAGGAAGATCCGCACCAGGCCACCCCAGATCAGGCCACTCCACCCCGCGATCAGCGTCGGCACGATCAAGCCCAGGGCCACAAACACCAGCCAGTACTTCGAGACCCACACCACCGTCGGATCCTTCTTCAGCCAGGTGCCGTAGACCTCAATATTGTTCTTATGGCTGAAGAGCCACCCCACGTGGGAGTGCCACAGGCCCTCCAGCGGGCTGTGCGGGTCGTCCTCGCCATCGGAGTGGGCGTGGTGCTGGATGTGGGTGGAGGCCCACTCCATGGGTGGCCCCTCCACTGCCAGACAACCCATGATCAGCAGGATCGCCTTCACCGGGCGCGAGGTCTCGAAGCTCTTGTGGGTGAGCATCCGGTGGAAACCAACCGTAATGCCGATCCCCGAGATCACGTAGAGCACGAGCATCAGCGCGACATCCACCCAGGTGACCCAGCTATTCCACAGCATCACCATCGCGTAGATCGTCGCCAGGAAGGGCACAACGACGACCACCAGGACGCCGATCTTCTGCCCGAGCGACTTCTCAAGCTCTGGCGCATCGGGGGCGGCAGGTGCTACACGGGCCATATCCGAGCTCCTCACTACTAGAGACGAGTGCGGATCGCTCCGCAACGTGCTCGCAGTGTACCCCGGCACCGCCCGGCGCGGAAGTGCGGCCCGTCCAGTCGCCAGTCACCCATTTCCGCTTTGTGAAACGGAGCACATCGTTCGCCCGACCTATGTCTTCAGTCACGGGTGCGGCGCCATCAGCCCAGCCCCTGCTGTTGAGCCCAGAGCGCGGCCTGGGTGCGGTCGCGCACATCGAGCTTGCTGAGGATGCTGCTGATGTGGTTCTTCACCGTGCCCACACTGATCGCCAGCAGGCTACTGATCTCCTGGTTGGTGCGCCCGCGGGCGAGCATCTGCAGGATGGCGCGCTCCCGCTCGGTGAGCAGGGCCAGTCGCTCGGGCTGCGCGGCTGGTGGCGCCGATGCTGCGGGGGCGGCCGCCAGGCGACCCAGGTGCGGCAGCAGCTGTGCGGTGATCTGCGGGTCGATCAGGGCCGCGCCACCCGCCACCACACGTACCGCATCGGCCAGGGCCCGGTGATCCACGTCCTTGAGCAGGTAGCCACGAGCACCGGCGGCAAGCCCCCGCAGCACCTGCTCGTCCTCCCGGAAGGTGCTCAGCAGGATCACCGCCGGGCGAGCACCCCGGGCGGCCAGCTGCCGGGTTGCCTCCACCCCGTCGAGCACCGGCATCATTACGTCCATCAGCACCACATCGGGGTCGAGCGCGGCGGCCTGATCCAGGGCCTCCTGGCCGTTGCCGCCCTGGCCTACCACCTCGATGTCGGCCTTACGGGCCAGCAGCGTCGCGATGCCCGTCCGGATGAGGGCCTGGTCGTCCACGATCAGGACCCGAATCTTCTTCTCGCTCATACGCCCTCAGCCGGCAGCACCACCCGCAGGCGCCACCCACCCTCCGGCAGGGGGCCAGCCTCTAGCCCGCCGCCGAGAGCCTCAGCACGCTCACGCAGGCCGATCAGGCCGTACCCGCCACCGCCCGTCCGCGCGCCCTCCGGTCCCGCCGGGCCGGAATTGTCGTTGATGACCGTCACAGTGGCGTAGCCACTCCGCATGCTTACCTGGACCTCGATACTCCCGGGGCGCCCGTGTTTGCGGGCATTGGTCAGCCCCTCCTGGACGGCCCGGTAGACGGCGGTGGCCCGCGCAGGCGAGAGCTCATCCAGCTCGCCATCCATGCTCAGCCGTACAAGCGGGCCGTGGTGCGCGGCCAGGTCTGCGAGGGCCGCCGGGAGGCAACTGCCATCCATGGGCAACTCCGCGTCGGCCACGGTGAGTACCGCGCGCCAGGCCAGGTGCAGCTGCTCGCGGCTACTCTGTAGCTGCTCCAGGGCCGCCGCCGGGTCTTCAGCGGCCAGTTCTTCGGCAAGCTGCAACTGAACATTGATTAGCACCAGGCGCGACCCGAGGTCATCGTGGACTTCGCGAGCCAGGCGCGAGCGCTCCGCCGCCGCTGCGAGGGCCCGTACCTCAGCCAGCTGCCCCTCGATCTCCGCGCTCAGCAGGTGCAACCGCAGCTCGGCTTGCTTGCGCCGCTCAAGTTGCCGGCGGGCCAGGAGCAACGGCGCGCCAACCGCCACTGCGGCAACGGCGCCTACCAGCAGTGAGTCAATCCCGAGCGCGCCTGGCTGCCAGCGCACCAGCACCAGGGCTGCCGCCGCTGGCGCTCCCGCCAGGTAGAGTACGATCTGGCGGAGCGGAAAGCGGAGAGCCAGCTGCCAGAGCACGAGCAGCAGCCCCAGCAGCATTGGGAGCGTGTGGGTGAGCAACGTCATCAGCACCACCACCACGGCCTGCCCCGCCAGCCCGGCCTGTACCAGCAACGGGTGCTGGGTGCGCTGAGTGCCCACGTAGGCTCCCAGCAGCAGGATAGAGCAGGCCAGCAACGGTGCGAACGTCTCCACTGCGAACGGGTGCGTGAGCAGCGTGAAGGCCAGCGCCAGGATCACAAACACCGAGGGCAAAACCCAGGTGAGCACCATGTTCGGCGTGGCCGCGATCACGGCCTCATCGACGGGGGTAAGGGCTGCTGCCAGCGTGGGGGGCGGCGGTGGGCCAGAGCTCTCGCCACGAAGTGCAGCAACGGCGCTGCGCAGGCGCTCCACGGCATTCGCGGCGGAGTCGCGCGTCTGGGCCACGGCACCCTGGAGGCGCGCCAGATTCGTCTGCGCCTGGGTCAGCGCCGCCGTCACACTCTGCTCGGCCCGGCTCAGCGCCGTCTGCACCTCACCCACCACCGTCGCCGCGAAGCGGCTGCGCTCCTCCAGGGCTGCCCGCTGTTGTTGCTCCCACAAACCAGCGGTGAGCTGATCGTAACGCTGCTGCACCTGCTGGAGGAGTTGCTGAACCTGCTCGCTGCGGCGCTGCTGGCGCATATACACGATTGCGGCGATAATCGCGCAGGTGGCCGGGAAAGCCAGCGCAAGATTACTCCGGAGCCAGGCAACGATACTTGCGGTGACGATCAGGAGCACCCCGCTCCATACCGTATAGACTCCGACCGAAAAGGGAATCCAGAGCCACGGGCGGAAGAGCGTCATTGCCTGCAGCACGATCGCAAGGTAGACATAGTCGAGCAAGGGGGCCGGAGCCAGTGCTTGCCCTGTGGCCGCCAGCCCCAGCTGCGCCACCAGGTAGACGATCTGCGCCCAGAGCGGCAGCCGCCGGGCCGGCACGAACGTAATGGCCAGCAGGTGCAGGAGGCAGATCCCCACCAGCGCCCAGAGGCGCCACGGCGCAAAGCCCATGGCCAGGCCGCTGAGCGGTGCGCCAAGGATCGACACCACCGCCACGCTCTGCACGGCGAGTGGGTAGGGGGCGAAAAGCCTCCCGGCCTGCGGCTGCGGAGCGCGTTTCATGGCTATAGTGTAGCATATCCGCTTTGCCACGCTGTAGGCTGCGGCCGGTGCGGGGGTGGCCTATCGCTGCCACCAATCAACGACGGGGGGAGGCCAGTTCCCCTCTGCACGATAATCCCGCCCCCGCCGAAAAGCGCCCCGGCGCTCGTTCTGGTCATGGGAGAACCGCCGATCCCGCGCGCTGCCAAATGGTTATCTGCGTGGCCAATTGTAGCAACGATATATTTACAATCCGGTGCCTTCTAGTGTATACTATGAGTCGTCGTATACGACGCGGAGTAGTACTGGGAGGAACGTATGCAGCGCGTCCGGCTCCTGATCGCTCGTGCAACGCCCTGGCTCATCACCTTCGCCGCCGTCGCCGCCACCAAGCTGCCCCGCCTCAACGCCTGGGAGTGGTGGTAGGCTCAGGGCAAACGTCAGCCCCACAGGACCGTGATGGAGCGCCGGGTTGTCGAAAGACACCCGGCGCTTCGCGTTTACGACCAACTGCCGTACGGCCCCGGTAGGACGCTATGCGCACGCTTCCGGTTGCAGCCCGCATCTACCTCCTGGCCATCTGGGCCTGCACCACCCTGATCGGCCTCGCGACGCTCGCCTCCCTTCGGGCCATCCTCTTTACCCCCTGGATCGCCATCGCTGCCTTCGTTGCCGTCGTGATCGCCGGTAGCGCCGCGGTGATGATCGAGCTTCAGCCAGGCCATCGCGTGAGCCTCACCGTCCACGAGGCCCTCGGGATGCTCTTCGCGCCCACCCTCGGCATCACCGGGGCCTGGGCCTTCGCCCTCGGCACGACCGTCGTCGGCGTGGCGAAACGCCGGCCCTGGGAGCGAACGCTCTTCAATGCCGCCAGCTACTTCCTTACCTACTCCTGCGCCCACCTCGCCTTTACCCTGCTCCAGCCTACCGGCGCCCTCCCGTACAGCGGCCCCCAAGGCATGCTCGCCTTCCTCGGCACCGCCGCCGCCTTCTACTTCAGCAACCTGTTCCTCGTCGGCCTGATGATCGCCCTCGCCACTGGTCAGCCGCTCCTCCAGGTCTACCGTGACCATATGCGCCAGGGCAACTGGGTGCACCTGCTCACGTTTACCGTTGGCGCCGCCACGGCGGCCCTCTACGCCGTCGACCCGTGGCTCGTGGTCTATGGGGTTCTCATTCTGGTGATTGCCCAGCGGGCCTTTGCCGCAGTGGTGGCACTCAACGCCGAGACGCGACGTCGCCAGGAGCTGGCCGAAGAGCGCGCCCGCCTCGCCGAGGAGCTTCACCGCCAACAAGACGAGCTGGCCCACAGCGCCCGTCTCGCCGCCCTCGGCACCTTCTCCGCCAGCATCGCCCACGAGTTCAACAACGTCCTGACGGCAGTCATCGGGCACGCCCAGCTGGGGCAGATTGTGTCATCCCCCAGCGAAAAAGACCACGCCCTCGACGTGATCGCCCGCGTCTCCCAACGCGCCACCAGTATCACCAAGAGCCTGCTCACCTTCGCCCGCCAGCGCGAGCCCGAGCTGCGCCTTGCCCGCATTCAGGCCGCCATTGACGATACGATCACCCTGGTCAGCCACGAGCTCAGCCGCGACCAGGTGACTCTCGTTCAGAAGATCGCCGACCTGCCGCCGATGATGTGCGACCTGGGCCAGATCAGCCAGGTGTTGCTCAACTTGATCACCAACTCCCGCGACGCGCTGCGTGAGCAGGGCGGTGGCACGATTACGATCACGCTCGCCCAGGAGGCCGACCAGGCGCTGCTCACGGTCACCGACGATGGGCCCGGCATCCCCCCCGAGATCCTCGACAAGATCTTCCAGCCATTCGTCACAACCAAGGCCAAGGGCACCGGGCTCGGCATGGCGATCTGTTACGGGATCGTCGAGAGTCACCACGGCAAGATCAGCATCACGAGCGCACCCGGTTGCGGCACCAGCGTCACGATCCGCCTGCCCCTCCGCCCTATCGAGCTCCCGGTGGCCGAGCCGGCGCTCACTACCTGAGAGCGCGCCGCCTCCGCGGCGTTCTGCCAACCACGTGGATGGGCTCCCGCTGGTTCGGCGCACTGGCCCGAGGCTTGCGGGAGCGGGGGCCTGCTGATCGAGCAGTGCGAGCGTGAGAAGGCCGAGACATGGCTTGCAGCACATGCCTCGGCCCCGGACCCGCCTGGAAGGCGGGCAAACGCAGCGGGCGCACTAGATCGGCACGGCCTCGCCGATGCGCTTGGCCGCGCGCCGCATCTCCATCTTCACCAGCCCCAGGTTAACACTACGCTGGGTAATCACTACCAGGATCAACTCCTTGGCCTCGAGCAGCAGGATCGATCCATCCTTGGCATCGATGATCGAGTCAACCAGCGTGCCGACGCCGATGCGCTTGGTAGCCTTGTCGATCTCGCCGAAGACAGCTGCCGACATCGCGCCAAGAATCTCGGCATCTTCTTCGTCCAGCAAGGTGCTGGCAACTACAAGCCCATCTTTGCCAACGAGGAGGCTTCCGATCACCCCCTCCACGCGGATCAGGTCTTCGACGATGCGGCGCATGGGCTGACCTCTCGTTCAATTGCCGGGCCAGACGGGCCCACGACATGCCAATCCAGTTCGCACGGGCCGCCAACTAACGGCTGAAGGTGTAGCCGTACGCGGCCATAGCCTCGCGGAAACGTCCCTGCTTGGAGTAGGTGTCACCGAGGAGCCGGTAGAGCTGCCGCTGGACCTTCTCGTTATCGACGAGATCCACCAGGCCTTCGAGCTCTTCGGTGATCTCGTCGATACTCTGACCGGAGCGGATCAGCGCCCGATAGGCCGCAGTCATCAGCTCCGCGCGGCCCGCCTGGGCGCTCAGCCGGCCGATGGCCATGGCCAGGCCATAATTGTCGGGCTCGCCGGCAAGCTGGCGTAGGTAGTCGTCGAGGGCTTCGTCTCCGGTGGGTAGGAAGTCGGAGAGGCTCCGCGTCACGGGCGATCGCCCCCAGCTGGCCGTGCGGGCAATCGCGGCCTCGCGCCGGGCGTACAGCTCATCGTCGCGGCCACGAGTTGTGCGAATCCCTTCGCGCTGCGCGCCACGCTCATCGTCGCGACTCCGGGGCGCCGGCCGCGCTGCGGGGGCCGGGCTCCGTCCGGTAGATGGCCAGCTGGCGGCGCTACGCTCGCTGAGGGGCGGGAGCACCACGCGCGCC
>SFCB01000270.1 GCA_004367505.1 Chloroflexi bacterium OHK40
CTCCTTCACCTGCCGCCGCCCCACCTGCTGCCGCCGCGCCCGCCGCCCCGCCCGCCCAGGGAACGACCGTACGCGCCATGCCTGCTGCCCGCAAGCTGGCCAGAGATCAGGGGGTCGATCTGGCGGGTATCGCCGGCAGCGGTCCTGATGGCGTGATCACGAGAGAGGATGTTGAGCGGGCCATCGCCGCGCGGGCCGCGCCAAACGTCCAGCCCATCCAGCGGGTCGGCTTCTTCAGTGCTGGCCATCGCCTCGATGGCCTGCTCTACACGCCGCGCGGGCTCCAACCCGGCGAGCGCCGGCCCGGGGTGGTGCTCCTGGTGGGCTACACCTACCTCAAAACCATGGTGATGCCCGATATCGCCAAGGCACTCAACGCCGCCGGCTATGTGGCCCTCGTCTTCGATTACCGTGGCTTCGGCGACAGTGAGGGTCCCCGTGGGCGCTTGATCCCCTCCGAGCAGGTGGATGACGCGCGCGCTGCCCTCACCTTCCTGAGCGACCAGCCGACGGTCGATCCGGCCCGCCTCGCCGTTATCGGCATCAGCCTCGGTGGCGCCCATGCGGTGAGCACGGCGGCGCTCGATCACCGCGTGTGCGCCGCCGTTGCCCTGGAGCCTCCCGGCGACGGGGCCCGCTGGCTGCGCGGCTTGCGCCGGCATTGGGAGTGGGCCGAGTTCCTGGCGCGCCTCGACGAAGACCGCCGCCAGCGCACGCGCACTGGCGTCTCGACCCACGTCGACCCGCTGGAGATTGTGCTTCCCGACCCGGAGTCGCGGGCCTTCCTCGATCAGGTAGGCGCCGAGTTCCCGCAGATGCGCGTCGAATTGCCCCTGGAGAGCGCCGACGCCCTGATCGAATACGCGCCGGTGGCCCTGGCTCCCCGTATCGCCCCACGCCCGCTGCTGATCGTTCACGGTGATGCCGACCGCCTGGTGCCCGTCGAGGAAGCACGCGCGCTCGCTGCCCAGGCCGGGCCGGGCTGCCGCCTCGAGATCATTCCCGGCATGGGCCACTTCGATTGGGTTGCCCCCGGAAGCCCCGGCTTCCGCCAGGTTTCCGGACTCGCGGTGTCGTTTCTGCGGGAGGTTTTGCCCATATAAAATCAAATCTCGGTTGCTAGCGTGCATCGTCGCTGCTGACCCTTACCCCCGCTGCTGGCGCAGCATTCCCCGCTCCCTTACGAGGGAGCGGGGCCAGGGGTCAGGCGTGATGCGTACCATCGGGCTAGATTTTATTATGAGAGGGCCAACCCCCGTGCCCACAGGGGAGGTGTGACCGTCGTAGCTATCAGGGCAGCGGCACTCCGGCGTTCGGCGCTCTCCGCCGCCAGGCTCGCTTCAAAGGATCCTCATGATCACCGCAGGTATCATCGCCAATCCCGCCTCGGGCAAGGACATCAGGCGCCTGGTGGCTCACGGCTCGGTCTTCGATAACGACGAGAAGGTGAGCATCGTCAAGCGCGTGCTGCTGGGTCTCGAGGCGACGGGTGTACAGCGGGTCTGGATCATGCCGGATCGCTTTGGTATCGGGCTCAAGGCCCTCGACGGCCTGGCACTTGAGATGGAGGCCGGTCTGCTCGACATGCCGGTGCGCTTTACCCAGGACGACTCGCGGCGCGCCGCCGAGATCATGGCCGCACGGGGCGTAGGCTGTATCGTCACCCTCGGAGGCGACGGCACGAACCGCATGGTTGCCAGAGCCTGCGGCGCGGTGCCACTGATGCCGATCTCCACCGGCACCAACAATGTCTTCCCGATGATGATCGAGGCCACCACCGCGGGCCTGGCAGCGGGATTAGTGGCCGCTGGCCGGGCTGGCGGCGCCGTGGCGTATGCGCCGCGCATCGACATTTATCGCCGAGCACCCGGTGAGCCGCTCGACCTACCCTCCCCCGGCGCTCCGCCCGAGGAGATCGCCCTCGTCGACGCCGCCATCTACGATGAGCGTTTCATCGCCTCACGCGCAATCTGGGACAGCAGCAAGATCCGCGAGCTCATCCTCACGCGGGCCGAGCCCGGCAACATCGGCCTCTCCTCGATCGGCGCCGGGCTCCTGGCAGGCGATTGTCCCCCCGGCCACGGGGTCTACCTGCGCCTGGGCGAGGCCGGGACGCCAGTGCGCGCTCCCGTCGCCCCGGGTCTGATGCGGACCGTCTATGTCGAGGCCCACCGGTTGCTCGCCCCCGGCGATGTGGTCCGGATCAGCCACGGTCAGCCCTGCGTCCTCGCCTTCGACGGCGAGCGCGAGATCGAACTGCGGGCCGGCGCATCGGCCTTACTGCGCCTCAACCCCCACGGCCCCCGGGTGGTCGATCCGCGCCGCGCCATCGCCATTGCGGCGAAGGCAGGCGTGTTCCGCTAGCCACACCGACCGGCAGTGCCGGCGTCTCTTCTGGCCTCCGGGTCTCGGGCAGCACATCCCCTGGCGCTCCCCGGTGGCCAGGACATGCCTGGAGGGCTCAGCGGCGCAGGGCGGCGAGGGCAGTGTCGGCTGCCCGCTCGGCCCAGTCGTCAGAGAGCAGCAGTACTCGGGTGTGGCTGCCGCCCGGCTCGTGATTGAGACCCTGGGGGTGTAGCTACACGCCTATGGCGATATCCAGCCCGATGTCCAGGGCCCTGGCGCTGTGGGTCAGCGCGCCCACCGAGATGTAGTCCACGCCGCTCTCAGCCACAGCCCGAATCGTCTCCAGGGTAATGCCACCGCTCGCTTCGGTGCGGGCTCGTCCTGCCACTGCGGCGACGGCGGCTCGCAGTTGCGCCGGCGGCATGTTGTCGAGCAGGATCATGTCGGCGCCAGCTGCCGCTGCGGCTGCCGCCTGCTCGACGCTCTCTACCTCCACTTCGACGCGCACCATCGGCCCCACTGCGGCCCGCGCGCGCCCGATCGCTTCGGCGAGCCCCAGCCCGTGCGCGGCCAGGATGGCCAGGTGGTTGTCCTTCAGCATCACGCCGTCGTAGAGGCCGTAGCGGTGGTTCACTGCGCCGCCGGTGCGCACGGCGTACTTCTCCAGCGCCCGCAGCCCGGGCGTCGTTTTGCGCGTGTCGAGGATGCGCGCCCCCGTGCCCGCTACGGCTTCGACGTAGCGCGCGGCCATGGTCGCGATCCCGCTCATACGCTGGAGCAGGTTCAGGGCCACCCGTTCTCCGGTGAGCAGCCCTCGGGCTGGCCCCGCAACGGTAGCGACGATGGTACCCTGCTCGACCCGGGTGCCCTCCCCGACCGTAGCCTTCCAGCTCAGGGCCGGGTCGACGGCGGCGAAGACAGCCCGAGCGACGGGGAGCCCACAGACCACCCCGGCCTCGCGGAAGACGACGTGCGCCTCGGCCCGAGCCTCGGCCGGTACGGCGGCCAGGGTCGTCAGATCGACTGCGCCAACATCTTCGCGCAGCGCTCGCGCGACCACCTCATGGATCGTATCGGTCGAGAGGTCCACGTGCTCCTCCAGCTTCTAACATAGCAAGTCCGGCTTGATAGTGCGCACCGGCCCGTTGTCGTTCCGCCGTCAGGCAAGGTTGTACACTGAGCGGTCGCGGCGGCTCCCATGCCCCGCGCAGCTCAGTCGGCGGCGTGCGCCAGGGTGGCCGGGGCCACACTGGCAACGACGAAGGGCGGGCGTCCGCGCGTCTGCACGCTGTGGGCGCGCCACTCCTCGCGGGGCTGCGGGTAGTCCACACGGTAGTGCCCGCCACGGCTCTCCTCGCGCATGGTTGCCCCCGCAACGATCAGGCGTGCAACCAGGCCCGCGTTGGCCGCTGTGAGCCCCTCAGGGTCGTCCGGGTCGGCCTGGGTAGGCCAGGCCGCCAGCGTCGCCGCACCGCCCTGGAGGCGCTCCCCATCGCGCAGGGGGCCGGCCGCGGTCCGCATAATCTTCGCGAGCCGCTCGCGCCAGGCGGGCGCCGGGCGCCCAGCGAGTGGCGGGGGCGCAGGCCCTCGCTCCGTCCTGCCCATCGCGTGGCCCGTGAGGGCGGGGAAGCGGCATCTGGCAGCCGGTGGCCGGTGGTCGTCCGCCGCCGCGGCCCTGCCCGCCCGGCGCCCGAAGACCAGACACTCCAGGAGCGAGTTGGATGCCAGGCGATTGGCGCCGTGCACGCCGGTACAGGCCGCCTCGCCGGCAGCGTAGAGCCCGGGCAGGCTGGTGGCACCCTCCAGGTCGGTGCGGATCCCGCCCATCAGGTAGTGGGAGGCGGGGGCCACCGGGATGGGTTGGGTCACCGGGTCAAGCCCATCCGCTCGGAGTCGAGCGCAGATCGTGGGAAAGTGCTGCTCGATCGTCGCGGCGGGCAGGTGGGTGAGATCGAGCAGCACATGGTCGCTCCCGGTGGCGCGCATCGCGGCGTAGATCCCTCGCGTCACCACATCGCGCGGGGCCAGTTCGCCGCGCGGGTCGTAATCAGGCATAAAGCGTTCGCCATCGAGGGTGCGTAGTATGCCGCCCTCACCGCGAGCCGCTTCGGTGACCAAAAAGCCCTGGCCGGCCCTGGTGTGGTAGACGGTCGGGTGGAACTGCACGAACTCCATGTCGGCCAGTTCGGCGCCGGCGCGGAAGGCCATGGCAATGCCCTCGCCTACGGCCACGGGCTGGTTGCTGGTGAGGCCGTAGAGGGCGCCGACACCGCCGCTGGCGATGATTGTGGCGCTGGCCAGCAGCCAGTGCCAGCGGCCCGCCGGGTCGCGGGCCAGCGCGCCAATCACCGCGCCGTCGGCGTCCAGCAGGTCGACCGCATGCCAGCCCTCCAGCAGGGTGATGCGCGGGTGCGCGCGGGCCTCGGCAATCAGCTGGCGCGTCACGGCCCAGCCTGTGGCGTCGCCCACGTGCACGATGCGGCGCGCCGAGTGGCCGCCCTCCAGCCCCAGGTCAAAGTGCACCTCGTCGCTGCGCTCGAAGGGCACGCCACGGGCAGCCAGTTCGCGCATCAGGGCGGGTGCCTCGTGGGCCAGAGCCGCTACGGCGGCCGCGTCTGAGAGGCCGGCGCCAGCCACGAGGGTGTCGGCGATGTGGGCGCCCGGGGAGTCGGCGGCGTCGAGCGCGGCGGCTATTCCGCCCTGCGCCCAGGCCGAGTTGCTCTCCGGGAGCGCGCCACGGGCCAGAACGGTCACATCGGTGCGGGCGGCGGCGGTTAGCGCGGCGGTCAGCCCGGCGGCGCCCGCGCCAATCACCAGGACGCCGGTGCGGTGGGCCGGGGCGAAGGGAATGCGTGTGAGCGCGTAGCGCGGTACGCTGATGATAGTTTCCATAGGATCGTTCCCACCTGGAGGGCGCGGTACGCTGCGCCTACAGCGCGATCATCCGCTCGATGGCCGTGCGCGCCCGGGCCGCCAGCTCTGGCTCCACCGTCACGAGGTGGGTCATGTCGCGCAGGCTGTCGCGCAGCTTCTCCATGGTGATCAGCTTCATGTACTTGCACGAGATCGACTCGTCCACCGGGTGGAACTGCTTGGCCGGGTTGGCCTTGCGCATGCGGTGCAGCACCCCGATCTCAGTGGCTACCACGAACTGCGTCGCCCCGCTCTGGGCTGCGTGGCGGATCATGCCTTCGGTGGAGAGAATGTGGGTCCCCTCGGCGGCAATACTGCCGGTGGCCAGGTAGTGCATAGTGCTGCTCACGCAGCCGCACTCGGGGTGGATGAGGAACTCCGCGCCAGGCAGGGCGGCCCGCTGCCGCTCCACCATCGCCGGGCGTATCGCTGCGTGGACGTGGCACTCGCCGGCCCAGATCTGCATCGGGCGGCCGGTCACTTGCCGGAGATAGCTGCCGAGAAACATGTCCGGCAGGAACAGAATCTCTCTGTCCGCCGGGATTGCCCGGATCACGCGCTCGGCGTTGCCCGAGGTGCAGCAGTAGTCGCTCTCGGCCTTCACTTCTGCCGTGGTGTTCACGTAGCTCACCACAACCGCGCCCGGGTGTTCGGCTTTCCAGGCCCGTAGCTGCTCGGCGTTGATCGAAGCCGCCAGCGAGCAGCCCGCCTCCAGGTCCGGGATCAGCACCGTCTTCTCCGGCGAGAGAATTGCTGCGGTCTCCGCCATAAAGTGCACTCCACACACCACCAGCACCGGCGCGTCGCTCCGGGCGGCGAACTGGGCCATGCCCAGGGAGTCGCCAACGTAGTCGGCGATGTCCTGTATCTCGCCGTATTCGTAGTTGTGGGCGAGGATCACCGCGTTGCGCTGGGCCTTCAGCGCGTGGATCTCCTCGGCCAGCGCGGCCGCCGCCGCCGGTGCTGTATGGTAAAGCCCGCTCGTCATGGTTCGCTCCTTCTCCCCGCTTAATCCTGGCTTATTAGTGTTAAATAAACACTATTTGTCGATGTAAAAAGGGCCGGGCAGCCGATCTTTAGTGTCGTAACGGCACTAACACCGCTGGCTAAAAATCGGCCCTGCCCGGCCGGTTGTCAATGTGACACTTACGCGAGTATACGACGCTTCGCTAGCCTTGTCAAGCCCCTTCGTGCATTTTCTCTCAATCTTGCCCGTGCGCCGTGGCCCGTCCTGACGCATAGTGCCAGGGTGTCACTGCACGCCGGGCGGCCTGTAACCGGAAGCCGGATGCCCTGTGCTACAATCAGCCCGATCACGCACCCACTAGCGCCGCCACCGCGCGGCGAGCGACAAAGGAGTCCGGTTATGTCCGAGAGCTTTCGTATCGAGAAGGACTCGCTCGGTGAAATGCAGGTGCCTGCTACGGCCCTCTACGGCCCCCAGACGCAGCGCGCCGTGCTCAATTTTCCGGTCAGTGGTCTGCGTCCCTACCCCGCCTTCGTCTGGGCCCAGACGGTCATTAAGCGCGCGGCCGCCGAGGTGAACCGCGATCTCGGCCTGCTCGAGCCTCGCCTCGCCGACGCGATCATCCAGGCGGCCGACGAGGTGCTCGCCGGTAAGCACGCTGATCAGTTCGTCGTCGATCCGTTCCAGGCCGGCGCTGGCACCTCCCACAATATGAATGTCAATGAGGTGCTCGCCAACCGCGCGAACCAGTTGCTCGGTTTCGTCCTCGACGACCAGGCCAAGCCCGTGAGCCCGAACGATCACGTGAATATGGCCCAGTCGACGAACGATACAATCCCGACCGCTATCCGCCTCGGTTGCCTCTGGCGCCTTCCCGAGCTCCTCGCCGCTCTCGACGATCTCGCCGATGCCTTGGAGCAGAAGGCCCGCGAGTTCGATGATGTGGTCAAATCGGGCCGGACTCACCTTCAAGACGCGGTCCCCGTGCGGCTCGGCCAGGAGTTCGGGGCCTACGCCCTCGCCGTGCGCAACGATCTGGAGCGTATTCGCGTGGCCGCCGACCGCCTGCGCCGCATCGGGATCGGTGGCACGGCTACCGGCACCGGCCTCAACGCTCACCCCGAATACCACCAGCGCATGGTCGATAAGCTCTCCGAGCTCACCGGCCATGAGCTGCGCAGCTCCGGTAATCTCTTCGAGAGTATGCAGAGTATGGCCGATCCGGCCGACTTTTCAGCCGCCATGCGCACCCTCTGTATCACCCTCGGGCGTATTGCCAACGACCTCCGCCTGCTGAGCTCCGGTCCCGCCACGGGTCTCGACGAGATCCGCCTGCCGGCGGTGCAGCCTGGCTCCAGTATTATGCCTGGCAAGGTGAATCCGGTCCTTGCCGAGATGCTCAATATGGCCTGCTTCCACGTTCAGGGCTGCGACCTCACCGTGAGCCTCGCGGCCCAGGCGGGCCAGCTCGAGCTCAACGTGATGATGCCGATCATCGCCCATAATCTCTTCGAGATGATGCACGTGCTGATCGGTGCCGTGAACGCCTTCACCACTAAATGCGTCGTCGGTATCAGCGCTAATCGTGAGAAGGCCGAGGGTTGGCTCGCCAAGAACGCTATTCTCGTTACTGCCCTCAACCCCGTGATCGGCTACCTGAACGGCGCCGCCGTTGCCAAGGAGGCGATGGCGACCGGCAAGACGATTAAGGAGGTGGTGGTCGAGAAGGGCCTCCTCTCCGCCGAGGAAGTTGATAAGCTGATCGATGCCCGTAAGCTCACTGAGGGCGGTATTCAGGGCATCGCTGCCGCCGGGTAGGCGCTGCCTGGGGGCATCGTCTGTCTCCACGGTACGCCCCGTATCCGCGCCAATCCCGAAGGCTCCCACGCACGCTACCCGCGCTCAGGCGCGGGTAGCGTGCGTGTGTGGGCAGGAGGCAGCTTCGGCAACCCTGGCCTTCCGGAGCCGGGCGCGTAGAACCCCACTCCCCCGGTCTCCGGCAACGCCCGGATTCCGCCATGCTACCCGCCCATCTGGCCCCCTCTCCACTCAGTACTACAGAGCTATACGATTCGGCAACGTGTAGCGGGTATAAATGTAAAGAAAGGGTTAGAGATCGAGCCACTGCGGAGACCATCATGCACCGCCTCGCACGCCTCCTCGCCGCCGTCGTCCTCGCTACCCTCGTCGGTGCTGCCTTCGCCGGCCCTACCCAGGCAAACCGCCAGGTACCCGCTGGTCCGCTGTTCGTCGACACCGATATGGGTGTGGATGATGCCGTCGCCGTCGCCTACCTGCTGCGCGAGCCCCGCGCCGAGGTCACCGGCTTTACCACGGTCTTCGGCAACGCCAGCGTCGACAACGTTACCCGCAATCTCCTCACCCTCCTCGACGCCGCCGATGAAGCGTACCCCGTGACCATCGGCGCCGCGACACCGCTGGTCTTCCCGCGCCACCGCACCAGTGCTTTCGTCCACGGCCCCGACGGCTTCTGGTTCGCCCAGGCCCCCCAGGATCTCAGCTCCCTGCCCACCGACGCCCCGGCCGCGATCGCCGCCGCCGCCCAGGCCAACCCCGGGATCACCTTCGTCGCCCTTGGTCCCCTCACCAACTTTGCTCAGGCCGTCGAGCGCTTTCCCGAGGCGATGCGCGGCGCGCGCCTTGTCGCGCTTGGCGGTGCCCAGTTCGGTGGCAATGTGACGCCCGTGGCCGAGTTTAATGTCTACGCCGACCCTCAGGCCTTCGCGGCTGTGCTCGCAAGCGAGATGCGCGTCGAGCTGATCACCCTCGACGCCTTCGAGCAGATCCAGATTGACGCCGACCGCCTCGCCGAACGCCTGAGCCGCCGTGGCGGCGCTGTGGGCCAGCTCCTCGCCGCGATCCTGCCCCTGTATGCCCAGGCCACCACCCAGGGCGCCGGTGGCCCGATCACCATCCCCGATCTCGCCGCCGCCACCTACGCCGTGCGTGCCAGCGTCGGCACACCGATCTCCGCGCTCGTCCGGGTGATCACCGATCCCACCTATACCCGTGGCCAGACGATCATCGCCACCACCTTCTCCGACAAGATTCTGCTGATCGGTACGTCCGAGGAGCTCTCCAGCCTGGCCGACCGCGCCTTTACCCCTGGCTTCGATCTGAACGCCGAACTCGCTGCCATCGCTGCCCGCGAGCCGGACAACGCCCAGGCCGTGCTCGAGATCGACGAACGCCAGATCTCGCGCATGCTCGAACGCGCCCTGCTTAGGTAGCCCACCGTGCCGGAACGCCACACCGGCGACCATCGGGCCGCCGTTGGGCCATCGTAGGGACGCAGCGCGCTGCGTCCCTCCTGGCGGTGCCGCACGAGCAACCTGGCCCCAATGAGCCCGCCGCGGGTCTGCCGGCCCGCGGCCTCAGCACGAGAAAGGCGAACTGATGAGCCGCACCCGCGACCTGTTGCTGACCGATCTGCGCCACACACTCCGCGAACTCGGTAAGGACGGCGGGCTCACCAGCCCGTCGATCTACGATACGGCTCAGGTAATCCGCCTCGCGCCCCCCGCCGAGGGCATCTGGCCCGCCCTCGACTGGCTCATCGACCAGCAGCGCGCCGACGGCGGATGGGGTGACCCGCGCGTCCCCCGCGCTCGCGACCTGCCGACCCTGGCTGCCATCCTCGCCCTGCACACCTACGGCAACCGCCGCCGCGCACGCGAGGCTGTCCAGGCCGGTCTCGCCTTCCTGCGCCGCCAGGCCGTCCACTGGAACGGCGCCCTCCCCGAAGACCTGACGGCTGGACTGGAGCTACTGCTGCCCCGCCTTCTGGAGGAGGCGCGCGCCGTTGGCCTCGATCTCTCCCCCGAACCTTACACAGCCCTCGCCGCCCTCGGTGCCCGCCGCCGCCGCCTGATCGCCCAGCTCAAGCCTCAGGCCGGCACCACCGCCTTCCACTCCTGGGAGGCCTGGGGCGATGCGGCTCACCCGGAGTTGCTCGACGGCGAGGGGAGCGTGGGCCACAGCCCTGCCGCTACCGCCCGCTGGCTCCGCGCCGCCGCCGGACGCCCCGAGCTTGCCGGCGAAGTCGAACGTGCCCACGACTACCTGGCCCGCGCCGCCCGGGCTACCGGGGTCGATATCCCTGGCGTTGTGCCAACCTGCTGGCCCACCCCCCACTTCGAGCGCGTCTTCGCGCTGCATAGCCTCTACCTCGCCGGGTTCCTCAACCACCCGGCCCTGCAAGACGTGGTCGAGCCCCAGGTCGATGCCGTGCAACGCGCGTTTGGACCCCATGGGATTGGCTTCAGTGACCATTTTGCCCCCGATGGGGACGACACGGCGGCCGCCATTGCCGTGCTCTGGGAGCAGGGCCGCAGCGCCGACGCAGGCGTGCTGCAACGCTTCACCGCCGGCGATCACTACTGCGCATGGCCCGGCGAGCTCCAGCCCTCGCTCTCCGTCACCGCCCATGTGGCCCACACCCTGCGCGCGCGCAGTGGAAATGCCGAGGTAAGCCGCGCCTTTATGATCGAACGGCAGCGATCCGATGGGCGCTGGCCTGGCGACAAGTGGAACGGCTCGTGGCTCTACACCACCTGGCGTGTGGCACTGGCCCTCGGCGACGATCAGGCCGCCCGCGAGGCCCTCACCCGGGCTCAGGCAGCCATCCTGGCCTACCAACTTCCTGATGGCGGGTGGGGCGGGCAGAGCCCCAACGCCGAGGAGACGGCCTACGGCATCCTCGCCCTGCGCGGCCTCCAGCGTCTGGGGTGCAGCTCCCCGCTGGCGGAAGCGTCCATCGCCAGGGCCAACCGCTGGATGCTGCGGGCCTACCAGCCCTTCGCGGAGCCTGAGGTGACGTGCTGGCTGGCCAAAGAACCCTACCGGCCCCGGCGCATCTCTCGAACGATTGAGCTTTCCGCGCTGCTGAGTGGTATCGAGCAGGGGAGTTGAGGCTACGATGAGCGAGACAACCGCGCCCCCCTCACTGGAAGCCTTCCTCGAAGCTCCGATCGCCGCCGTTCGAGCCGTTGCGCCGCCCACCGTGATCTACGGCCCGGGCGGTACCAGGCGCCAGGCAGCCATGGCGGGAATCTCGCCTGAGAGCGATGGGTACGCTGCCTGGTCGCGGGAGCACATGGCGGAGAGCATTGCTGCCCTCGCCCACGTCGGCGTACAGCACATTGTAGTCAACCTGCTGCGTCCCGCCCAGATGGCCGAGGTGGGCCGCTATCGTGACCGACTCCTGGCCTGGCTGGCCGAGGGGTTGGCCGGCGACGACGCGCTCGCCGAGTGGTGCCGCCGTGGCTGGCGGGCCCGCCTGATCGGACTGGAGCAGCTACCCGAGTTGCGTGCGGCAGCCGAGCGTCTGGCTGCCGCAACCGCATCGGCCAGCGGGCCATCCGTCTGGTGGTATCTCTGCCCGACGGCCGCAACCCCCTGGGAGGGCATCCTTGCGGCGGCTCAGCGCGGCGCCCGCAGCCAGGAGGAGGCCATTAGCGCGCTGTACGGTGAGGCGATTCCCCCGGCCACACTCTACCTGGCCTTCGGCAAACCGCTGATCGCCTACGACATCATCCCACCGCTCCTGGCAGGCGAGCTCCAGTGCTACTGGACGCAGCGGCCCGGCTTCAGCCTCAACGAGCCAACCCTGCGCCAGATCCTCTATGACTACGCCTACCTGCGCCGGACCTGGCAGCCCGCCAAACAGGAGCGCTACGCCGCGCTTAGCTCCCAGCGCGAGCTCTGGGAGCACGGGCCTGTGCTGGGCCTCGGCGCCCGTGTTGGCCCTTTCTGGTATCCTCGTGGTATACACGCTTCGAGCAGCGGAGAAAATTGATGCCTCTCACCAGTCGCAACGTAAACCTGGTGCTCATGGGCGGCACAGCGCTGCTCACGCTCGCGCTGCTGACCAGCCAGCTGATCGGCCGCGAAGATCGTCTCTCGGTCGCCGCCACCGCTTTCGCCGCCCTTGTGCTCACCGGCCTCTTCCTGGCCTACTGGCGTGGCTGGGATGCTGCCCGCTACGGAGTGATGGTGATCTCCACCCTTGCCACGGGCCTGGCCCTGCCCGAGCCGTTCGTCAGCCAGCAGCAAACCTACGCGGTACTGGTCGCTCCGGTGCTCGCGCTCATCCTCACCAACCCGGGCTGGGTCCTTGGGAGTGTCGTCACGATCGTCGTTTGCCTGGCACTCCGGGCGGGTGGCACCGGGATCTACGCCGAGCTACCCACGCTCATCCTCGTCGCCATGTTTGCGGGTGGGATCATCCTCTCGCGCCTGGTGACAGATGCGGCTCAGAACGCGGCCGAGGCCAACGCCGCGCGTGCCGAGGAGGCGCTGAGGCGCGCCGAGGCTCAGGCGAAGGAACTGGCCCTGAAAGCCGCTGAGCTCACCCGCCAGAACGAGGAGCAGCGCCGGCTGCTTGATCTCGTGGCCACCCTGGAGACCCCGGCGGTTGCGCTGGCGGATGGCGTTCTCCTGGCCCCGGTGATCGGCCACCTGGACACCCGGCGTGCCGCAGGGCTCACCGATCGTCTCTTGCGCGATGTCAATGCCTCACGCGCGTCCCACGTGGTGATCGACATCGCCGGTGTGCCCACCGTCGATACCGCCGTGGCCCAGGCTCTGCTACGCGCGGTGCAGGCGGTGCGGCTCCTGGGCTGCGACGTGACGATCACCGGGATCTCGGCGAGCATCGCAGCAACGATGACGCACCTGGGCGTGAGCCTCACCGGCGTCCGGACGGCCCGTACCCCCCAGGAGGCACTCGCCCAGATGCTCGGCGCCGCGCCCACTACGATGAACAGGGTCCGGCGCAACTGACATCGGTCGAGTCGAGCGCGTGCGGAGAAACAGCCTCGGAGGGATGTCCGAGGCCAGGGACCGGCGTCGCTCCCTACGCCACCCGCGTGCCGCAGTTCGGGCAAAACATCGCTGTCGTCGGCATGGTAAACCCACAGACGCCGCACTGCTTGGTGGCGGCGGCCTGGGGCTGGGCTGGCGCCTCGTAGCTGATCGGCACCTGCTGCGAAGGGCTCGGCGGCGGCGTGGGTGTCGGCTCGACGAACACCTCGGCCTGGGCCTGCTTCAACTCCTCTTCCTTTACCACGAGCGCGCTGCGCAGCTGGTCGATCGCCGTCGCAAGTTCGCCGACCGTTGCCGAGCTGATCTGCCCGGCCCGGTAGAGCTCATAGGCCTTCTGGCCAAGCTCGGCGAGCCGCGCGTCGATCTGCCGGCGTAGCTCATTCGCCTCCCCCTGCAGCCGTGTCGTCTTCTGAAACTTCTCCGCCTCGAACTTCGCGCGATCCACGCCCTGCGAGATCGTCTTGCTCAGATTATCGAGAAACCCCACGCTACGCCTCCTTTAGCGCCTGCCACACGGATTGTGTGTCCCACCCTTATGACGCGCGAACAGCGACTCAGGGTGCAGCTACCGAAATTGTAGCATAGTGGCCATCGTCTGCTTGTGTCCAAGTCCCACGGGCCAACGCGACGCAAGTACTATGGCTAACCTCCGGAGCGCTCCGTACTATATGAGCGGCAGGCGCAACACTGCACCACTCCATCACCGAAAGGACCTGCCGTGATCCGGATGGTTTTCTCCCCACCGCTCTCCACAGATACCATCAATGGGCTGGTGGCGCTACTCGAACGCCACTGTGATACCTACCCCGCCCTGAGCGAAGAGCTCCGCCGGCATCGTACCCTCTCTCGCATCCTTGCCCAGCACGAGGATCTCGCGGCCCGGGCCTTGAGCGCCTGGCGTGCTGCGATCTCTGAGCGTTGGGAGCGTGAGGTTCAGGCGCAGCGCGTCTATCGCCTGGCTCAGCAGCAGTTGGGTGCCTACTATGGTGCAGATCCTGCCTACACGCAGCTGATTGCCCCAGCCCACCCCGGCGGTGCCATCACTCCTGGCGAGTTGCTGCACGAGCTGCGGCGCATCGAGGCCTCACTCGAGTTGTTGCTGCCCCGCCCACCCTTTGCCGCCGCGCTACTCGCGGAGCTTCAGGCCGCCCGCGAGGCCCTGACCCGCGCGATGGAGCGCACCGAAGCGTGTGAGGCCGAGCGGCGCAACGTGCTCGCGGAGCAGCGTATTGCGGTAAATCTCTACGAGCGCGCCTACGACCGCAGCCGCCGCCTGATTGTGCGCTACCTCGGCGAGCAGGCCCCGGCACTACCCGTAACCTGTACGGTGGAGCCTATGGCAGCGGGCAGCTAATGCCGGGGCAGGCTGGTGCCTGACAGCCATCGCCAGGCTGGCGGATACGTCAGAACGACCCATCACCCGCATCACCGTGCCACACCGCTAGGCCATTGCGCCGATCTGGGCGATCTCGGCGCGCAGGCGCTCGATCCGCGCCGAGTTGCCGCGCTCATCGCCGAGTACCGCAAGCTGGTGCTTCTTCTGGGCCAGTTCGGCGCAGAGCGCGTAGAAGCGCCGCGCTGTTTTGCTGCGCATGCTGGCGCCCACCTGGCGCCGCAGCGAGCAGGCCACCCGGTACTGGGCTTCGCTGATCAGCCCGCGTGCCACCTCCTCGCGCAGGTAGGTGCGCATCCAGCGCCGCTCGCGGAAGATGGCCCAGGCCACGATGCCGAACGCCACCCCCCAGATCATCCAGTCTACAATCAGGGTTGCGACGAGGCCGCCGAGGCCAAAGGTGCCCGCCAGGATCACGGCCATGGTGTTGTGCAGAGCGTGCAGGAAGACGGCAACCATCCAGCCGAGTACGGGCGCGATGACCTTGATGGCCCACCCTGGTCGCAGACGAGCCACTGCAAGGCCGATACCGATGAAGGCCGTGTAGACTGCGTGTCCCCAGCCGCCGAGGATCACACGTAGTACAAAGAGTACCGTGAGCCCCTCATAGCCGCCCTCGCCGTAGCCTGCGAAAAAGAGGTAGAGCACATTCTCTGTGGCGGCGAAGCCCAGGGCAGTGATCGCCGCGTACACCATCCCGTCGAGCACCGAGTCGAACTCGTGGGGAAAGGCGAGGAAGATGATCAGTACCGCCAGCCCCTTGAGGCTCTCCTCGACGATCGGCGCGAAAAGTGTGGTGCCTGTCAGGTCGGCGAGCATGGCATCGCCAGTGAGCGCGGTCACGCTGAGCTGGAGCACCCCGGTCCAGATGATCGCGCCGATCGTGGCTACGAAGGCACCCCAGAGGAAGGCCCCGACGAGCAGCCGGGCCGGCTCTTTCTCGAAGCGGTCGAGCCAGTAGACGATCGCGGCGTAGAAGAAGGCGGGGCCGAAACTGAGCAGCACCGCGAGGAGAAAGGCCATAGCAAGCTCCGCGCGCTAGAGCAATAACCGAGAAACAGGAACCGGAGAACCGCAAGCCGGTTGCGTTCCGACGCGCTCCAGCGCCCCCATAGACGGCTCAACCTTTCCAGGGATGCGCTCTTTCCAGGGATGCGCTAGAGAATGCCCTTGGTGCTAGGAATGCCGCCGGCGAGGCGCGCATCGGGCCGGGTTGCTGCGTCGAGCGCGCGGCCGAAGGCCTTGAAGATCGCCTCAACTTTGTGGTGGTCGTTGCGGCCGTAGAGCACCTGGGCGTGCAGGTTGAGGCGGCCGTGACTGGCCACGCTCTCCAGGAGATGGGCCACGAGGTCGGTGCCCAACTGACCGACGCGGGGAGTGACGAACTCCGCCCGTACCACGCAGTACGGCCGTCCGCCCAGGTCGATCGCAACCAAAGCGAGGGCTTCGTCCATGGGCACGAAGCTGTGGGCGGTGCGCACGATCCCGCGCCGCTCGCCGAGGGCCGCGTCGATGGCGCGGCCGAGGCAGATGCATGTATCCTCGGCGGTGTGGTGCTCGTCGATATGCAAGTCGCCCGTAGCCCGTACCCGCAGGTCGAAGAGGCCGTGCTTTGCCCAGAGCGTGAGCATATGATCGAGAAAGCCGATACCGGTGCTCACTTCGGCCTGGCCACTGCCATCGAGGTTCAGCGCGAGGCTGATCGTCGTTTCGCCGGTGCTGCGCTCAATAGTGCTGGTGCGTTGCTCCATCATTCAGCCCGGTTACGGCTGCGCTCGCTGCTGAATCCCTCGGGGTAGCGGCGGCGCAACTTTTCGATATTGGCGTCCATCACGTCGCCCATGCGCAGGCCCAGGGCATCGCAGGCGAGGGCTACGTACCAGAGCACGTCGCCGAGCTCCTTGCGCAGTTCGGCCTCGTTGAGCTCGTGGGAATGGTAGGCCCACTTCTTCAGGCTATCGCTGAACTCACCGGCCTCGCCGGCCAGGCCCAGCGCAGCGTTGAGCAGGCGGTCGCGCTGGTCGCGGCCGGGGGCCTCGGTGCGCAGGGCGAGCCGCTGGTAGTCGTTGGCATCCACGGGATCAAGCTCCAATCAGCGTGAGCAGCCTGGACAGGACGTGGCCGTTGGTGGAGAGGCCCTCGCCGCCCTCAATCGTGGGCGTGCCGCGCCAGTCGGTGTAGGTGCCGCCCGCTTCCGCGAGGATGGGGAAGAGTGCGGCGGCGTCCCACACGTTCATCACCGGGTCGAGGGCGGCCTCGGCGCGGCCGGTGGCCACCAGCAGATGGCCGTAGCAGTCGCCCCAGGTGCGGAAGATACCAGCCTCCGCGAGGACGCGGGCAAAGGCGTCACCCTTACCGTATTGCTCGTAGCCAGTGGCCACCGTGGCGACCACCAGACTCTCACGGAGGGTGGTTACGGCGGAGGCGCGACATGGTCGACCGTTCCACCAGCAGCCGTGGCCACGGGCAGCATAGACGATCTCGCCGAGCGCGGGCATATTTACAACACCGGCGACGGGCTCGCCCTCCCGTAGCAGTCCGACCATCACACCGTAGAGCGGTACGCCACGAATAAAGGACCGGGTACCATCGATCGGGTCGAGCACCCAGCGGTAGGTGGCGGAGCTGTCGCCGCTGAGGCCCTCTTCCTCGCCGAGTACCGCGTGGCCCGGGTAGCGAGCAGCGATAGCGGCCCGGAGGAAGGCCTCAGCCTCGCGATCGGCCACCGTCACGGGCGACTCGTCGGCCTTCTGGTCCACGGCGAGCTCGGACTGGAAGTGGCGCAGGGTGATTTTGCCGGCCTGCCAGGCGATCTGGTGGGCAAAATCGAGGAGGGCGCGTAGTTCATCGGCCATAAGGGGCTCCACTGTGGTGGCGGGTGTCGGTGGTCGGTGTCACCAGCGCGTAGTGTACCACGGCCCGGGGGGGCGATGCTGGCGGCTCCGGGCCTGCGCGGGGCGCTGCCGCCCCCGTACCCCCGGGCTCGTGCGCCCGGGCGGGGCACAGGCCCAGGCGCTTGGCCGCGTTGTCCGGTGCCCGGCGACCCCGGGCC
>SFCB01000148.1 GCA_004367505.1 Chloroflexi bacterium OHK40
CGATTGGTAACGTACAGCTCAGGCGCTTCCACCCTGGGAAGCGGGACGGTTGCAGGGTGCAGGCGTTCAGACCCTGCCGACCGCGATCGGTCAGCGAGCCCATAGATTGTCTCCTGGTCAGGCCTGCCGGTGGTGGAAGGAGTGGCGACCGCTCACCGCCGGGAGGCGTCAGAATCGATTGTGTTGTAGCTACTCGTTGTCGGCCGGCTCGGCGCGTCTCAGCAGCTCAACGACATCGGGCCGCTGCTGCTTGAGCGACTCCCAGGCCAGGTCGATCAGGCTCCGAATGGTCGTCGGCGCGCCGTCCTTCGCGCCAAGCGACCAGACCGCGGCAACATAGCGCAGCTCGCGGTGGGTTGTCTCGGAGATCCGGGCGGGCACCCCCGCCTGGCGTCCCTCATCGGCCCGGTCTTTCCCGGCCATAGCTCCTCCGTGTATACAGTGCCACCATGCTACGCTGATACTTCAGCAGTGTCAAGACGCCTGGACAGACTCCAAGCGCCGCTGGTGGTCACACGAGTGTACCCGATCACGGCATCCTGGTACACCCGGCGCTATCCATGATGAGGAGCATCACCTCCTTGCCGAAAGGATACCGCCATGCTACCTTTGTCGCACACATGTGTCAATTGGGGAAAATGAGTCAAATTTGGGGCAATTCGAGGCAGGGGAGGGGGGACTTACTGGGGTATGTAATGGCCGGTGTCAAGTATCGGACGTAAATGGCTCTTCCACGAGTTTCGGCCGATCTTTCGTGACGCCATGCGGGTGAAAGAAAAACGCGTCGCTTGACAACTAACACTAGCGAACAGCGAGTTTAGAGGCGCGACTCGTGCAGGGGTGCCAGTATTAGTCAAGTAACTGGAAATTGAGGTTGACTACGAACTCCCTTAGTTGGATACCCTGCTGCTGGCAGAATTCCTTGAGTTCGGGCCAGAATACCCAGTCACGATTTATTCCCTCGACGTCGATACGTATCTGACCGCGCTCCTCTTCAAGCCGGACGAACTTGTGGCCCTCAAGAATAGCTAGTTCTTCATCCAGGGTATCACGGTCAATGCGGGTAGAGCGCATAACTTCCCCAGCCAATATGCTCAATCCAGAATCGCGTTCATGACGCGGTCTGGCGCGTTGAACGATGATGGAGAAGAATTCGCGCGAAGGCACAGGAAGACTGCGAAGGCGATCTACTACAGGTGGTATCATGTCTACTGTTGACTGACGTTGCTCGTTGGTGAGATCCATTTGCTCATTCGGCATAAACTTTTCCAACGTGCGTGGATACGTCGGCTGTAGAGCATCATAGTCATCCGTGAGCGGCGCTGGTGCAGCAGCTGCGGGTGGGTTTCGTAGCACAGCCAGCAATTCATCCAATGTCGTTTGCTGAAACATCCGGCGCTGTAGTTCGAGCGCAAAGTCTTCCTGCGATACCGGTGTAGGCTGGTTGAAATACTTGATGGTATTCAGTGGCCCGTAGATGGCAGGGTAGTGTGTCCTGTAGAAACTTATCTCGTTGACAAGGTGACTTATTCTCTGCGAGAAGTCGTTTCTAGCAACACGGAGCGGAGAACATATGAGGACATACCACTTGTCCAGTCCGTGAGCAAAGGACTCGCTCATCTGCCTTTTGACCTTTGTGGCGAAATCGTCCTCAGAAACGTCGAAATGGCTTTTTATCTGAAACCCGATGCTATACTCGCCCTGTCTCACTAGGAGATCGGTGCCATGGTCATTGAGCGCCTGAGTACGCTCAATGTGGAGTTGCCCGAGCAGTCCGACATGCATCTCTAGGTATGCCTGGAACTCGGCCACCAGAACGTCATGGCGCTTATCCGTGAAGTAGGCCGCATCCTCGGCGCTCCCACTTCCTCGGTCAAGCAGGCACGAGACTTGGGTAATGAAGAGTTGTTTGGTCAGAGCGGGCCTCCTGATAGTTGAGACTGTACATGTCTACCGTATAGTACGCTGTTACACAGCGAGCGTCAAAGAAGTCGCACCATCCCAAGCTCATCTGCCCCGTCACCGGTAGCACACGAAAATCCGAGTTGTGTTGAGGTTGACCTCGACACGGGTCGCAGCCCTCAGTATAATGTATAGGCGCTTCCGGAGTTATGTTTCAAGATTTCATACTTCCATAAGAGAATGCTGATGCAACAGTTGCTAAGCGTGTTTACAACAGATAGCCCGAATCTCTATGGTACAAGGTTCAGTGTCACATCTCTTGTTTCAACGCTTTGGCAAGAGCATGATATCGGCGTGCCGATGCTTATGGCACATGACATGCTCCGCGCTATCGGCTGGAGCTATCCGCGTACGGTTCATTTTGCACCTGGCTTGTCGCGCCTTACTGGTGTTGGTGTTTTGGTTGAGACACAAGAGGAATCAGACCAGCTCAGCAAAGCCATCAACTCACACACCGTGCAAATGGCAGCCCCTTACGAAAAAGAGATAGAACGATTGAAGCAGTTGCTTGCACCATATGTGTTGGGGAATGAAAAGATTTTACCCGGCAAAGAGTGTTTGGCATTGGTGGAGGATGGGCTATGCGAAAGAGCTTTTCCACGCCTCTTTGAAACTGCTGATAAAGATGGCCTTGTGCCCTTGAACCAACTCACTCCTATCGGCCCAGGCGTGTATGTTATTGGTGAACTGGCAATATTTGCCCACTACTTCTTTCGCCGCTCGTTGGCAAGAACCAACACTCTCAATAGCCCATTCCTGAGACTACTACAGAATGCCAAATTGGATGGTTCGACTGCTAAAATAGCACTTGACAGAGATGCTGTGGGCCTTGCAGAGACGTATCGAGAATATCAGGAACACGCATATTGGTGGGGGCCAAAATTCAGTGATGCCCTCACAGATATACAGCGTGGTGTGACCCATCACGAGGCACATGAACATGAGCGAATATTTCACGGTATATCGGGCACCCAATTTTGGTGGCAGTCAAGAGACAATCAGCACATCTTTGAGGCCGAGGAGTTACGAGATATACCAGTACATATTAACGGCGAAACGAGATATGGCTGCCGTTATGTGCACTCTATTGTTGATGAGACTACAAGTAGTATTTTCCATCTTGATGGCGCGGTGCGTCGATATTCCGAAGAAGGAATGATAGCCCGATTAGAAACCGACATTGCGCGTGCCGGCCGACATACGGAGTATCTGAAGCTGTGGAGAATTGATGGCAGTATTCCCATTAACCTCTGGAAGAGCTTGGTTTCTGATTATTTTCGGGACAATCGTTTAGTCGGAGAGTATCTAGGTGCGGAGCCTGAGGATAATGAAATACTGCCTGAGCCGGAGCCAGAAGAAGGTGATGTTGTCCAAAAATACGTGCCACACTCAATGCAGCAAGGTGATGGCCTTCGTATTGCTCTGTCTTTCCATCCGTACGACAACCCATCCCCTGAAGAACGGTTCTTTGTTCCGCTTGATGTCTTATCCAATGGCGAGGAACTACACAGTTATGTTGAAGCTTGGTGTGTTGAGTTAGTCAAGGCCATTTCACGTGCTGGCGGCACAATCGAGATGCCTAAAAAAGCCCTCTTAGTTAGCTATAAGGACTCGTACATCAATCTTTCTCTTGTGATGCATGGAAAAGAAGACACTCAAGCTCATCTTCGAACAACAGTTGAAGGCATTCGCCTGTTGACCACAGCATTTCACAATCGAGGTCATGATCTAGTTATGAGTTATAGCATTGGGTTTCCGATCCAAGACAAGGAAGCCCGAATTTCTGTACTCGGACATGTAGCTGACTTAGTGGATTGGCTATCGACCTCGCTATGTGTTCCTCCTACAGACGCAATGGCATTGGAAGAATGGGGCGAGAGTGTTGCAGACTATCTAAAGAGAGCCTACCGTGAGAATACACAGACCCCACCTCTGTTTGAAACCCTTATGAGTACTGGCATACTTTTAATGAAGCGACAGCGCTTGGAAGAGAAACTGGAAGCCAAGTATGAGCAAGCTGAACGAGGGGTTGGGATCGCTTTCATTCCACCCACTGATGACCCTGCGCTGATAGAGGCTCTTGAGAGAGAAGTTATTCTTCCCGCAATGGCTTTTGTGAAGATCGCTTCTCGATGCACCAAGTGCGGGGCCAATTACACAGTTTGTGGATGCTCAAAAATGATGGATATGGGCGTCGCAGAGGAAATAACAGAACTGCGCCTCTTACCTCCTTTTTGGACTGATAGGGTGGTACGCTAAGGAATCACTCCATCTGCGGGTGATCCCACCCTTACTGGGGTATGTAATGGCCGGGTAGGATATCCGGCTTCGGATTACGATAGAACACTATTTTGACGCCAGGATAGGGCCAGGCAGATCGCTCGGGCGCAGCCAGAGCCGGCGCCAAATACGTCCGTGTCCAAGTGGCCGGCGTGCCGCGCTCAGCCCACGGGTAAACAAGCTCACCAAGCCTTGCCCTGTTGGTCCTGGCAGCGTGGGCGGAACCCGGATGCGGTCAGGTGTGGTTTCCAACAGCTGATGACCATCGGCGAGTCCTGTCTGAGCATCGCACGCGAAACCCTCAGCAATACTCTTGCCTGGGCGGTTGAGCATGCCCAACGCGGCATGAGTCTGCCCGAAATACAGCATCAGCTTGCCCTCGCGTGAGTTTGACCAAAAATCTGCAAGAGTTCAGTCATTAGTCGGTAGGAGAAGCAGCGCTCTCTGTGCTGGCGTTGCAAAGAAAAAGGGCCAGCACCTTCCGGCGCTGGCCCTCTGCTATGCGCTACGACGTACTGCGAAGCTATGTGCGCTGTGTGAGCGTGGCGCCCAGCGCCAGCAGGCTCACGGCGGCGTTGAGCGACGGCGAGTCGAGGAGCAGCTGGGCGGAGGCGCCGAGACGCGCTGGCTCGACGGCGAGCACCACCTGGCCGTGCTGATCGGCCGGTTGCTGGGTGAGCAGGGCCTGGTAGATGGCGTGGGCCTCCTGGGCCAGGGTCTGGAAGAGGGCCGCGCGTACCCCGGCGAGCAACAGCGGCGGGATCTCCGGCAGCGGCGGCCGAAGGCTGATCTCCAGCCGGGTGGGCGTGGCGAGGGTAGCCGGCGAGTGGCCGTTGGTCTGCTGGGAGGTCCTGGCTGGCGCGCTGGCCTTCTTGCCCTTCCCACGGGCCGGTGGTGGAGTGGGCAGCTGGGGCAGGAAGGCCGGGCTGGTCATGTTGATCGGCTCCTGGCTACCCAGATCGAAGAGCACGAGCTGCTGGTCAGTGGTCTCGTCGTGTGATGGCTGGGTCATGGGTGTCCTCCTTTACGTTTCGTCGTTGTCTCGGGCAGGGTGGTCACGTCAGCGACCGTAAGATCGCCGGCTGCGGCGATGCTCTCTGCGGTGATCGGGGTCGAGCGCATCGTCAGCGTCACCAGGTCGAGCGCGGTTTCGCAGGTGGTGATCTGCCGGGCGATGACCAGCTGGTGCAGGTATTGGCCGGCGACGGCCGCCATCGCCTGGTTGACCATCAGGCTCTGGGCGCCGTCTGTGGCGGCGTGGGCACAATCAGCCCGCGGCTGCAGCGGCGCGTCGTCGAGCAGGTGCGGGTAGCGCAGGGTTGGCGCGGGCAGGGCGGTGCAGATCCCGCCGAGGGCCAGCGCGCCGCGCAGCGCGCGGGGTTCAGCTGTGGTGCCGAGCAGCACCTTGCCCCAGTCGCGCTCGTTGCCGACATCGAGCCAGAGGCGCCACGTGGAGCGGCCAAGGGCCTCGTGTATCGCGCGCCGCCCGCTCGCGGTATCGACTGCGCCGACCAGGATGCCGATGGTCTGGTAGCCTGGCTGGAGCTCGGCAAGGAGGCCGGCGGTTGCCATCGCCGGCACGGCGGCGATGTGGAGGCCGAGAGCGGCGTTCAGGCGATCGGCCAGCACCTGCGCTTTCGGCTTGCCGATCTCGCGGGCGGTGAAGAGCTGCCGTCCGATGTTGCGGCGCTCGACCAGGTCGCCGTCGATGAAGGTCAGCGCCAGCGGCGGGCCGCTCTGCTCGCGCACCTGGTAGGCGAGGCGGGCAAGGGAAAGGGCGATATGCGAGCCATTGCCGCCACAGCCCACCAGGGCGACCTGGATTGGCTGGCCTGGCGGCAGGACGAAGGGAACCGGGTGTTCGACGGTCAACGTCTGCATTGATTTCCTCCGCTCATCGCAGCCCCCGCTCGCGCCAGGCCTGCCCAGAGAGCAGCCAGTCCAGGTCATGCCCGGCGGGGACGAGATCGTCCAGCGGGTAGGGTGTCTCGGCGCTGAGTCGGCGGTAGAGCGCCATGACGCTACGCGGTTTGCTGCGGCTACGGTTCTGCGCGATATGGCTGTTGAAGTACGAGCCCTCCAGGTAGAGCGTCAGCGCGGCCAGCATCGTCTCCGGCGCAGCGTCACTCCGCCGATCTGCCGTCCCCCAGCAGATCGAACCCAGGTCATAGGTGTTGGGGAAGGGGGCGTGGTAGAGCGCACTGTGGGCCTGCGGCGGCTCCAGGCTGTTCAAGGCGAAGATGCGATAGTCCTGGCCGCAGCCGGCCCAGATGAGCGGTGGGGTCTGGATCGTGTGTGGCTGCTTTCGGTTCACGATGCGGAGCGCGGCAGGGCGCGGCAGGACGTAGAGCACGTAAAAGCGCTGACCGTTCACTGTCCCGGTGCCCAGCGTATTGGGCGGCAGCAGTCCCGAGCTGGTCGGGAGCTTGCTCAGTGCGGCAGCCAGATCCTCGGGGCTGATCGGGTAGGTGACCCAGCCCCGGCCCTGCCGGCGCGTCAGGTAGATCGCATCCTCGAAGATGCCGATTTGAACCTCCGGCGCCCGGTCGATGACCATGGTCTGGCGGATCGGGCGGGGTTTTCGGCGGAGCCAGGGCCGCCGGCGCAGCGCTGGCAGCTCTTCTTTTTGGGTATTCATCCATCGTTCTCCATCTACGAACCGAAGGCGACCTTGCCTTGACAGCACCCGGCATGGCGCTTCGATTCGGTCGGCTTTCTTGTAGGCAGGAATGGCGGTGTTTCGGGCATCAGGGCGCGGAACGCAGCAACAAAGGTCACCTTGCAGCAATGCAAGGTGATCGGGAGGGCTCGAATGGCCCAGACTGAGCGCCGTGAACGCCGTCAGGCGCTCGTCGGAGGCGACGTCTCAAGACGGGCAACTGCCTCGGTCAGCAGCGCGACCACCTCATCAAAGACCTCGGGCTGAGCTGATACCAGGTTGTCGAGGTCGTAGTAGTGCTGGAGGAAGTCGCGGGCCTCGGCCTGCTCAGCAGCGATGGTCGCGAAGTCAACGCTGTACCAGTCCATCCCGGTCCAGCCCATCTCGTCGAGCTCTTCCAGGCTGAGATCGGCGAAGTGGAGGCCGGTAGCCGCGAAGGCGTAGCGGACGGCTTTGCCCAGGTTCAGCTCGCGATAGATCACCTGGTCAAGCTGCCGGGCGAGCTCGTCCATCGGCAGGTCACCCGGCCAGCGCTGGTCGCGCAGGCGCACGATGCGCTCGGCAAAAGCCTGGCGTTCCGCGCTCAACTCGCTGAGGGCATAGTCGATGACATCCTGGATGTCCGCGGCCCCTGGCGACCATGTGGTCTGGTCGGCAAGCGCCCAGAGCAGGAGCAGCAACAGGTTCTGCCGGCCGCCGTCGAAGAGTGGCTCGATCTCGTGGGTCAGGCCGTAGACGATCGGGTGGAACGCCTCAAGTGTCCAGCGACACTCGTCGAGCGCCGCCAGGGCGTCTTCATCCCGCGTGAGATGGGCAGGAAGCGCGAGGAGCGCCGCCGCGGGATTGTGCGGCTCGGTGCGGATGTCGAGGAAGTCCGGGAGCTCGACGCCGCAGGCTTCGACCAGCGAGAAGAGCGCCTGGATAATGCCGACGAAGTGGGAGGGGTGGCTTTTGAGGCCGGCGACATGGGCTGCGTAGAAGTCGGCGAAGCGCTGCCGCAGGATATCGGCGGCGCGAAGGCCGATCATGGTCGCCTCCCACTGCTCGCTGCGGACAGCGGCCCGCGTCTGCTCGTCGCGCGAGCGTCGGATCATCACCAGCCGTCGATGGCGTGGATGGCCGGGATGGCTGGCAGATCGTTGAGGCGCTCGCATAGGCTTCTTCCCTTTCCGTCACGCTGATAAGCAAGCTGCTCGCAGGCAGCGATTGCTTCCTGGATCGCCGGCGACAGCGCCACCTCGATCGTCATCGAGCCGTCGAAGAGCGGCCGGAGCAGGGCCAGCGGGTTGTGCGTCGCGATTGGCTGGGCCGGCAGTTCGCCAAGCAGCGCAATCAGCGCGTGATACTGGCAATCCTGGTTTGGGGTTGTCATCGGTCTGGTTCCTCCAAGACGAAGGACCGGGGAGCTATCCCCGGCCCTTCAGTGCGTTGGGGTGTAGCGCCCAGCTAGCCCTTGGTGCCGGCGCGCTTGATAAAGTCGACGGTTGGCACGGTCTGCCCCTGGTGCTGGCGGGCGCCGGTGCGGATCTCAGCCCCGGCGAGGTTCGCGAAGCCCTGGCGGATGAGGTGCTCGCGGATGGTCTCGTTATCGATCGTGGCATCGACGACAAAGGTCTGGCCTTCGACGATCACCAGCTTCTCGGTGGCCCCAGCAGGGTTGTCCAGAGCTGGCACGTGAGCCGGGCCATCAGTCGGGATGTCACCATCCTCCGGGTCAGCAGGAGCGATAGCGCTTCGCGCCAGCTCCGCTAACGGCGCTGATGGAGTACCTTCCCGCTTCAGCTGGGCATCGGCCTGCTCGCGGGCAGTCAAAGTCGTCGGCGCATCGTCGTCGAGCAGGCCGTCAAACATGGTCGTCGGCGTGGTCATCGGTCTTCCCCTCTCTGATTGAGCTTCGGTGTGGCAGTCGTGGTACGGCGGCGCTGGTCGGCAGCAATGTCTGCGCGGTCGCGCAGATACCGCCGCAGCGCGGTGCGATAGCCCTGGATCAGGGCGCGGAGGTAGGCGCGGCTGTAGATTTCCAGCGCGGCAGGCGCGTCGAGGCCGGGGATGGTGACGCCGATGAAGGCGTCGCTCTCGTCGGCCAGGCGGCGCCCGGCCTCGACGCCCATCTCCCAGCCCCAGGCGTGGATTTCCTCGGGGGTTGGCGGTGGAATTGCGTGCATAGCGTCTCCTCGTATGCGAGTGTTCAGTCAGTCGGCAGCAACAGCTGCTGCCGGTAGCGTGGTGCAGGCTCGGCTGCCAGCAGTTCGTCGATCGGGCCGCGCTGCTGCCAGCTGAAGCCGCTGGCCTGTTCGTAGGCGCGCACCCGTGCGATCGCCGGCGCGATGGCGACCGGGTCGTTCTGGAGCGCGGCGGCCAGGTGGCGCGGGTGGGTGAAGATGCAGCAGCGACACGAGAGACGCGCCCGGCCCTGCCGCTCATCGCGGTGCGGGTCGAGCATGGTCTCCAGGGTCTCGCCCTGGGCGGCGTAGCCAGGGTGAAAGGGCAGGCCGCAGGCGTGGACGTAGGCGTTGACCTGGTGCCAGGCCCAGTCAATCACCGGTCGCAGCCAGAGCAGCCGCCAGCCAGCGGGATGCTCGGCGTGGCCCGGCTGGAGCGTGAGCGCGTCGCGCCACTCCCAGGTGGTCAGCCGGCGTTCGCGGCCGGGCGACTCGCGCCAGCGCTCGCCAGTGATCAGCACCGGTTGGTCGCCGAGCAAATGTCGATTCCGCCGCGCCCAGGCGTCGAAGAGCGCGATCTTGAAGTAGTGGGTACACCAGCGGATGCGTGCAGTTGGCGGCTGGCCGTTCCGCGCCGCCATTGCGAAGTCGAGCAGGGTGCGGATGCCGTCGGGATATTGGGCAGCGGTGGCCGGGCCGAGAGCGTCCACGTCGTGGATCGCGGCGAGCGTGACACCGTGGTTCCCGGTCGGGGTCAGGTTGCCGGTACGCCGGTAGACGGCCTGCACCGTCACCCGCCGGCCGCCGACGCGATTGGCCAGAGCGTCGAGCGCCGCCGGCGTCTGCTCCCAGTCCATCTCGTCGAGCAGGGCGTGCCAGATGATGATCGGCGCCTCAGGCCAGCGCCAGCGGGCGTAGAGCACCGCGGCGTGGCTGTCGTTGCCGCCGCTGCTGCTGCCGACGATTATGCTGGGCCGGGCGGGCAGCGGCGAAGCGCCGAGGCTCGGGTGCGGCGGCAGCTCGCGGAGCGGAGGAGCCGGTAGAGAGCAAGCAGGCATTGGTGCATCTCCAGTAGGCCGGGGCGCACCAGCTGCCCGCCGGGGACAGGGGCTCCCCAGCGGCTGTGTGTCAGCAGGATTCGGCGGTGAGCCAGCGCTTGAGCGCGCCAAGCTGGGCGCCAATGCCGGCCCCATCCGGCGCGGTGGTGAGACTACGGAGCCCAGCGATCGTGCAGAGATCGCCGAGGGTCTGGCGGTAGACCTTGCCGGCGCTGAGGTAGACGCTGGCGTACGAGCGCAGCGCGAGCAGCTCCCCGAGCGTCGCGCGAACCTGGTCACAGAGCTCGCAGGCCCGCGCGGCGGTCATGCGTCGGTCGTAGTCGGGGATCGGCTGGATTGCTGGGATGAGGCCGAACCCAGCCGAGAGGATGTACACGTCGAGGCGTGCCGCAGCCTCCGGGTGGTCGCTAAGCCAGCGCCGCAGGACGCGGAACGATGGCCCACGGTAACGGTCGATCGCCGGAAGAAGCCGCACATCGGGGCTCTTTGTCGACGTGCAGGCGATGATCAGCAGCCGGCGCTGCTCGGAGCAGACGATCATATGGGTGCCTTTCGTTGGGAGATCGGGAAACAAAGGGAAGCCAGAATCCATACGCCGGTTCTGACTTCCCTTTGTTTCCGGGCCAGGAGAGCTCAGGAGTGCGAAGGCTCGGCGGTGTCAGTCGCGGCCGGCGGGGCCTGAATGGCAGTGCGGGCGCGCCGCGCCGCCGCGTCCCACTGACGGGCGTACTGTCGGAGAGCAGGGCGCTGGGCGATGGCCAGCTGGAGCGCCGTCTCGGTTGAGGCGCCGGTCGTGGCGGCGATCTCGGCGGCGAGGGCCTGCAGGTCGTCGTCGATCGGC
>SFCB01000185.1 GCA_004367505.1 Chloroflexi bacterium OHK40
AGCAGCAGGCATGCAGCCTGGTGATCGGCAGCGGGCTGGCCAGTTCGCTGCTCGCCAAGCTGGATGAGCGCCGGCTCGCTTTCCCGACAGGCGGCGGTTGCCAGCGGGCAGCGCGGGTGGAAGCGGCAGCCGCCTGGAATGTCGATCGGGTTGGGCGTTTCGCCTTGCAGGATGATGCGCTGGCGGCGCAGGCGCGGGTTGGGCACCGGAACGACCGAAAGCAACGCTTTGGTGTAGGGGTGCTGCGGGTTTTCCAGCACTTGCCGGGTATCGCCAATCTCTACGATGCGTCCCAAGTACATCACCGCTGCCCGGTCAGCGACATAGCCCACCGTTCCCAGGTCATGGGTGATGAAGACCACAGAAATCTGGCGCTTTTCGCGCAGCTCGCCCAGCAGGTTGAGTATCTCAGCCCGGATCGAGACATCCAGCATGGATACCGGTTCATCAGCCAGCAGCAGGGCAGGCTCCAATACCAGGGCGGAGGCGATCACCACGCGCTGGCGCTGACCGCCCGAAAGCTGGTGTGGGAAGCGATGCAGGTATTCCTGTGCAGGTTTCAGCCCGGCGTCTTCCAGAGCCTGCATCACCCGCCGCTCGCGCTCGCTGCGCTCGGTTGCCAGGCGGTGCACGTGCAGCGGCTCGGCGACGATCTCGCCGATGGTCTGAGTGGGATTGAGCGACTCGTACGGGTCCTGGAAGATCATCTGGATATGCTGGCGCATCTGGCGGCGTCCATTGTGATCCAGTTGCCCGATGTTTTGCCCGTTGAAAATGATCTCGCCGCGCGTGGGCACTTCCAGCCCCATCAAAGTCAAGGCCAGTGTGGACTTGCCGCAGCCGCTTTCACCAACCAGCGCCAGGGTTTGCCCCCGCGCCAGGGTAAAGCTGACGCCATCCACAGCGTGCACGAAGCGCTCCTGCCTGGAAAAGAGGGAAGGCCGGCCTGCTTGAAAGTGTTTGTAGAGGTTGTGCACCTCGAGGATCGTGTCGCTCATGTTTGCGCGCTCGCAAAGTTTGCGCCTTCGACCAAGTGACAGCTCACGATGTGCTGGGGCAGCGGCTGGTGGAAGGCGGGCAATTCCTGGCGGCACCGTTCGAATGCTGCCGGGCAGCGTGGGGCGAAGCGGCAGCCTGGCGGCAGCGCGTCAAGGCGGGGTGGAACCCCAGGGATCGAAGCCAGGCGCTCTCCGGGGTGGCTGAGATCTGGAAAGGCTTTGAGCAGCTCCTGTGTGTAGGGGTGCAGGGGCTGGTTGTAGATCGCATCCACGCCGGCGTACTCGGCGGTCATGCCGCCGTACATCACCAGCACGCGGTCGCACATCTCGGCCACCACCCCCAGGTCGTGGGTGACAAAGATGACCGAAAGGCCCAGCTTGCGGCTCAAGTTGGCCAGCAGTTCCAGGATCTGCGCCTGGATCATCACATCCAGGGCGGTGGTGGGCTCGTCGGCAATGACCACCTGCGGATTACATGCCAGCGCCATGGCGATCATGGCGCGCTGGCGCATGCCGCCAGAATACTGGTGTGGGTAATGATCTCTGCGCTGCGCAGAGATACCCACCAGATCCAGCAGCTTGTCGACTCGTTCACGCAGCTCGTTTCTGGGACAGTCTGGCTCGTGGCGTATGATGGCCTCGGCAATCTGGTCGCCGACGGTGCGCACCGGGTTGAGAGCGTTCATTGCGCCCTGGAAGATCATCGAGATGCCCTTCCAGCGCACCTGCTGCATGGCTGCTTCCTCCAGGGTGGTCAGCTCGCGGCCGTTGAAGAAGACCAGCGTCAGCCGGCCGCTGCCGTCATGGCCGATGATCTTGTAGGGCAGGCGCGGATTGCGCGGCGGCAGGTGGCGGTCGATGGTCAGTGTAATCGTGGCGATGCGGCCCGGTTCGGCCTCGGCGATGCTGGGCCGATAGCGGCGGTCGATCAGTCCGCTGGGCAGGTGCCACCACAGGTCCAGCACGCGGCCGCCGGCCAGCTTCTCGACCAGTGGCGCAAGCCGCGGCCCGCAGCCTTTCAGGCTGGTGATAGGCACGAAGGCGGGAAACAGCGATTCCGGGCGCATGCGGACTGAAATTTCGGCGGAAACCTTGAGAATCCGAGGGCTGCCGTACTATATCCTGCCTCTGCCCCGGAGACAGCCTTATGACCCAGCCTCAGCGCGAGGATATCGAGACCCGCCGCAAGCGGCTGCTGCACCGCAGCCTCTATACCGGCATGAAGGAGGTCGACATCCTGCTCGGCGGGTTCGCCCGCAGGCACCTGCCGACCTTCACCGAGCGCGAGCTCGACCAGTACGAGTCGCTGCTGGAGAATTACGACGATCCCCAGATCTATGCCTGGGCGATCGGGCGGGATCCGGTTCCGCCGCATCTCGATACCGGGGTGATGAAGCTGCTCAAGGCCTACAAGCTGCCGCTCTGAGACCATGACCTTTCAGTTGCCGGACATATTGACCCGGCCGGGGCGCTGGGCGCTGGCCGGCACGCCGGAGGGGCAGGACGCCCGCCTGCTGATCGCCCTGGCGGCGCGGCAGAAGGGCAAGGGCGTGCTGCATGTTTGCCGCGACGACGCCCGCATGGCGACCTTGGAGGCGGCTTTACGGTTCTTCGCTCCCGAGCTGCCGGTGCTGAGCCTGCCGGCCTGGGATTGCCAGCCCTATGACCGCGTCTCGCCCAATGCCGATATCGCGGCGAAACGGATGGATACGCTGAACCAGCTCAGCGGTGCGCGGCCAGACGCGCCATGGCTGCTGTTGACGACGGTGAATGCCGCCCTGCAGCGCTTGCCGGGTCCAGACTATCTGCGCAGCACCGGCTTCAGCGCCGCCAAGGGCGGCGGGATCAAGCCGGAGGTGCTGGTCGAGTATCTCAGCCGGAACGGTTATAGCCGCGTCTCGACCGTGATGGAGCCGGGCGAGTTCGCCGTTCGCGGCGGTCTGGTCGACCTCTTCCCGCCGGGCGCCGATGCGCCATATCGCCTGGATTTCTTCGGCGACGAAGTCGAGAACATTCGCCGTTTCGATCCGGCCAGTCAGCGCACCATCGATACGGTAGAGGCTTTATCGCTGACGCCGATGAGCGAGGTGCCGCTCGATCCGGACGCGATCAACCGGTTCCGCAGCGGCTATCGTGAGTTGTTCGGCGCAGTCACAAAGGAAGACCCGCTCTACGAGGCGGTCTCGGCCGGGCGGCGGCAGATCGGCATGGAGCATTGGTTGCCGCTGTTCTTCGAGAAGATGGCGACCGTGCTCGACTACATGCCGCAGGCGGCAGTCACGCTGGACCCGCTCGCCGCGGATGCGGCCGACGAGCGTCTCAAGGCGATTGCCGATCACTACGATGCCCGCCTCGCGGCAATGAAGCGGGGACTGGAGGAGGGCGGCGCGCCCTACAAGCCGCTGCCGCCGGAGCGGCTGTATCTGACCGTCGGCGAGTGGCAGCAACGGCTGGAGAGGTTCCCGGTCGGGCAGTTGCATCCGTTCGAGGCGGTCGGCGGTCCGGATATCACGGTGGTCGATCTCGGC
>SFCB01000267.1 GCA_004367505.1 Chloroflexi bacterium OHK40
CTCGTCACGCTGTGCACCGCCCCGGTGATCGCCGCGCTGCTCGGCGGCCTGCTCCTTGGCGAGCGCCTGACCGGCGTGGTGGCGCTGGCCCTTGCGGGCGCCCTGCTGGGTACTGGTCTGCTGGTGGGCGTGCGTCCGGAGGGTGCGGAAGGCGGTCGACTTGTTGTCGGCGTGCTGTTCGCCCTGGCCTCAGCTCTGGGCTACGCCGCGATCACCGTCTGCGGGCGGCTGCTGAGCCCACAGGCGCGACCGCTGGAGGCGAATGCGGTGGCCTTCAGTGCCGGCGCGGTGTTGCTACTGGCAGGGACGCTGCCGGCTGGCCTGGTAACGAGCTACACGCCGCTGAGCTGGGGGCTGCTGCTCTACATGGGCCTGGTGCCCACGGCACTCGCCTACCTGCTCTTTCTGAGCGGCATGCGTCGCACGACGGCGACGGTCGCAACCCTGATCACGCTGCTTGAGCCGCTGACTGGCGCGCTGCTCGCCTGGGCGTTCCTCGGCGAGCGGCTCGCCCCGCTAGCCTCGTCGGCGCGGCCCTCCTTCTGCTCTCACTCGGCCTGCTGGCCTGGAGGCCGATCGGTGAGCCACGGGGGAAATCCACCGAGGGAACAGCGTAGCGCTTCAGCTCACCTTGAGTGCCAGCAACTGTGCCGCAGGCAAGGAGCGGCACACCGTTGACAAGTGCGGAGCAGGCGCCGCAGTGGCCCGCACCACAAGCTTCTTTCGCACCCGTCAGGCCCAGGTCGTCGCGTAGCCAGTTGAGCAGCCGCCGCGCGGCGGTGGGAGGGCGCGCGGGCATCCAGTGCCGAAACCGCTTGCTGACTCAGTCCCCCAGCGGCACAAACACCCGCACGTCCCCCACCTGGGCCGGACAGGTCGATCCCGCCGGGGCAAAGCGTGCTCGGTAGGTTGTGTCGGCGATCGGGGCGCCCCAGTTGTGGGTGGGCTCCCCGCCGTGACGCCAGCCACAGAGTTGCTGCGCTGTTCCTCCCGCGCTCTGCCCGGCCGGCGCACTGAAGGTGAGCAGGTGCCCGGGCCAGGTCTCCACCGTCATGGGGGTGGTGGCGGTGAGGGTTCCCACGCCGTCGTTGACCGAGACCTGCAGCCCCGGCGGCTCAGTCTCGAAGCGCAGGCTCACGATCTGCGGTTGCAGCTCGCGGGTAACCGTGGTGCTGCGGCCCAGCGAGTCCGTGGCCGTCAGGCGTATCTCCAGCCAGCTCGTTCGCACGGCTGCCAGGTCTTCCGGCGCGGGTCCGGAAAGGGTAACCTCGGCACCCGTCGCGTCCAGGTACGGGTGATAATGGGTGTCATGGTGGCGGCGTACCTCCCAGCGCAGCTGCGTGCCGCTGAGGCTGCCATCCTCCGGGTCGCTCGCGCTGCCCCGCAGGGTGATCTGCTCGCCGACGGTGAAGGTGGCGCCGTTCGCCGGGGCGAGGATCTCCGGGGTCGGAGGATCGTTGCCGACGTCGATGCGCATGGTGGCGGGGTTGGCTGAGAAGGCGCCACGGCTATCGCGGACCCGCAGGGTGACATCGTAGATGCCGTTGGCGCGGTACTCGTGGGTGGCAAAGGGCGTGGTCGTGTCCAGGATTGTACCGTCGCCGAAGTCCCAGCGGTAGGTGTCGATGCTATCGCCGCTATCGGGGTCGCTGCTCGCGCTGGCGTCGAAGGCGACGGTGAGCGGAGCTTCGCCGAAGTCGGGCGTGGCGCTCAGGCGGGCGGTGGGAGAGCGGTTAGCGCTGCCAGTGTAGCGCACCTGTACGATGTCGCCGGCGCCGATATTGGCGTAGTAGAGCGCGCCGTCGGGCCCGAAGGCCATGTGGGTGGCCGCGCCCGCAGCGCCGTCGAAGAGGGCGCTGGTGTAGCCGCCGCCATCCGGCAGCAGGACGAACATACGCCCGCAGACGTAGTCGGCGAAGAGGTAGGCGCCGTCGTAGGTGCTCGGCCAGAGCCCCGCCGGCACGAAGGCGCCACCAGTGATCGAAGCGCAGTCGTTGAAGTAATCTGGCTGGCCGTTTGGGGTCGGGTTGCGCTTGTACTCGAACGTGGGGGCAATGGTGTTCTGGGGCAGCGGGTTGCACACCCCATCGGTTTTGCGCAGGTTGGTGCCTTCGTAGCAGTTCCAGCCGTAGTCGGCCCCTGCCTGTCCAGCACTGATCTCCTCAACGTTGCCCTGGCCCACATCGTTGATGAAGAAGCGCGTGCCGGCCGCGTTCGGGTCGAAGGCGATCCGGAAGGGGTTGCGCAGACCGTAGGCGTAGATCTCCTGGCAGCGCATGCCGGGCGTCACAAAGCCATCCTTGTTACCGCCCGGGGATGGGTCGTAGCAGCGGGCGCTATCGCTGCCGGTGTAGGGATTGCCAGGGGGGATGGCGCCGTCCCGGGTGATGCGCAGGATGGCGCCGTCGAGGTTGTGGAGCTGCCGGGCCGTGTCATTGCGTCCGCCGTCGCCGGTGCTCACATAGAGGTAGCCATCCTTGCCGAAATGCAGGTCGCCCGCATTGTGGTTGCCGTTCGGCGAGGGAACGTTGTCGATCAGCACGGTCTCGGCGGCGGTGGTGAGTTGCTCGCTGAGGGTGAGCCGGCTCACGCGGTTCACCGGGTCCGTGCTCGCCACGTTGGTAGAGCAACTGCCGTGCTTGTTGAAGGTGTAGTAGACGTAGACGTAGCGGTTGATCTCGAACAGGGGGTCAACGGCCACGCCCAGCAGGCCGCGCTCGCTGTTGGCGCAGATCGAGGCCACCCGGTCGAAGACGGGGGTGCCGCGCAGGCTGCCGCCGCTGTAGAGCAGGAGCTGGCCTGGCTTGGTGGCGATCAGCATGGCGCCGCCCGGAAGAAAGGTGAAGGCGGTGGGGCCGTTCAGGTTGTTCAGGCCGGGCACGATAGCCGACTCGAACCCGGCTGGCGGGGCGGCCGTCAGCCTGGTGGGGCCGAGCGTGGCGAGCAAGGTGGTGGCACAGAGCAGGGCGAGGAGGGGACGGATCATGCGGAGCTCCCGCGTTAACGCGATTTTAACTACTTGAACGCGCTCCGTACCCCTTTTCGTGGTTCACCCTGCCCGCCGTGAGCGAGGAGGTGCGCCGGGCAACGTGGGGCGACTGGCAGGCATGGGGGCACGGCCACCCTGCGGCCAGCGTGGTGAGCACCAGGACCCTGTGGGGGTGTCGGTCACCGCCGGAGCATCGCACGGATTGCCGGGCCTGTTCAGGCCAGCCCCAGCCTGCCGTCTCCGGCTCGCTCAGCGACCCAGCCGGCTCTTCAGTTCATGGGTGAGCAGGGGCACGATCTCCTGCACATCGCCGACGATACCGTAGGTGGCCACCCGGAAGATCGGCGCCTCGGGATCTTTGTTGATCGCCACAATCGTGCGGCTGGTGCGCATGCCGGCCAGGTGCTGAATGGCTCCCGAGACACCGCAGGCGATGTAGAGTTTGGGGCTCACGGTCTTGCCTGTCTGGCCCACCTGGTGCTCATAGGGCACCCAGCCGGCGTCCACGATCGCCCGCGAGGCACCGTAGGCCCCGCCCACCGCCTCGGCCAGGGGCGGGATGAGCCGGTAGTAGCTCTCTTTGTCGCCGAGGCCGCGCCCGCCGGTGACGATGATCGCGGCGTCGGTGAGGTTCACGGCACCCGTCTTCGGCGCAACGCTGGTGACTTCAGTGCGGATCGTTACCTCGGGCAGGGAGAGGGACTGCACGCTGCCCGCGCTCCCCTCCTGGGCCGGGGCGAAACTCTGCTTGCGCACCAGGGCCACTACCGGGCGCCCGGCGGCGAAGCGGTAGTGGTTCAGCACATTCCCGCCGTGCGAGGGTCGCACCGCGCTTACGGCCCCGTCCTCGACTTGCAGCGCCGTCGCATCCACCACCAGGCCGGCGTCGAGATCGGCCGCGAGGGCCGCTCCCAGATCGCGCAGCTGGAAGCCGCTGCCGCCGAGGATCAGCGCCGGCTGGGCCGCGTCTACCGCCGCGCGCACCGCCGCGACATAGCCGTCGGTGGTGTAGCGTGCCAGCCGTGGGTCGTCCACACTGTAAACCGTTTCGGCGCCAAGGGCTGCTGCCTGCCGGGCCACCTCGGCCACCCCCTGGCCGACCACAACGGCGCTGAGTGGCCCGTCGAGGGCTGCCGCAAGCTCTTTGCCCTTGCCAAGCAACTCCCGCGAGATGCCCGCCACCGCTCCGTCGATCTGCTCGATATAAACCAGTACGCCTGGCATTGGTTTCTCCTGAAGCTCCTAGTGGAGACTGGCGACAACATAGAACCTGCCGTTTGTCGCCGTCACGGATTGCCTCCGTCTCGATCGAGGTCGGCTCCCCGTTCGAAGCAGGCGCGCGCCCGGCGGTGCCTGCATGTCCAGGACCGATACAACCTACAGCACCTGGCTCTCCAGCAGCTTGTCTACCAGTGTCTTCACCTTGCTCGCCGCGTCGGGCCCGCTGATCAGCTCGCCTTTGGGGCGCGCCGGCGGCGGCACCCGGTTGGTGAGGGTGGCGGCGGGCGCCAGATCGCTCAGGCCGAGATCGGCGGCGCTCCACACCGGCGGCTCAACCCGGGCGACCTTGCGAATCTTCAGCAGGGCCGGGTAGCGCGGCTCATTGATATCCTTGATCACGCTCACCACGGCGGGCAACGGGGCGCTCACCGTCTCAACCTCGGCCTCCAGGTGGCGCTCGACACGGATCTGCTTCGTGGCCGGGTCGAGTTCAAGCACCTTGCCAACGTAGGTGAGCTGGGGCCAGCCGAGGCTGCGGGCCAGGGCTGGCGCGAAGGCGCCGCTCTCGTCATCGGTGCTATTGCGGCCACAGAAGATCAGGTCCACATCGCCGAGCTTGCGGATGGCGGCGGCCACCACCTTCGCGGCAGCGAGCGGGTCGAGCGTTGCAAAGGCCGGGTCGCTCAGGAGCAGCGCGTCGGTGGCGCCCATCGCCAGGGCCCGGCGCATCTGCTCGACCCACTCCTCGGTGCCCAGCGAGAGCACGGTGAGCTTGCCACCGTGGCGCTCGTTCCAGGCGATCCCCTCCTCGACGGCGTACTCGTCGAAGAGGTTCATGATCTTCTCGATCCCGTCGGCGTTGATGCTCAGGTCGGGGTTGATCTTGACCGAGTTATCACGTGGGACCTGCTTCATACACACGACGATGTGCATACCAGCTCCTTGTTTGAATACGGATGGGGCTCCGGGGCAGCGATGTTACGGATTGTACCACGGTTCCGCTGCTCCATGACGCGGTGTGACATCACGCCGCTCACTAGCGTTCAGAAGAAGCAGCCGGGTGCGACCGATGGTTCGACAGGATCGGCGGCCGTGGCGCATCCCGGGCTACGGGGTCGGGCTTCCTGGAGGTGCACGCCCTCTTCCCGCACGCGCAGGCGAGGGCAGGCAGAGACGGGCGGATCGGGGGCGGAGGCACAGGCATGCAGCACATGCCGTCACATCCGAGGCCGCCTGCCGGGTGGTGCTCGCCGGACGCAGCACGCTGCATCCGTACATATGGTGCCAGTGCAGGCAGGATGGCCTTAGCCCCAGAGCTCCGGGTCGTAGGGGGGCAACTCCTTGCGCAGGGGCCGGTTCGTGCGCGTGCCGAGGGCGAACTCGGCCTGCAACAGCTCCTGAAGCTCACGGGTGCCCTCGTAGATAATCGCGCCGCGAGCGTTGCGCAGGTAGCGCTCCACGGGGTATTCGTCGGCATAGCCGTAGGCGCCGTGGATCTGAATGGCATCGTCGGCGGCCTCGAAGCTACTCACGGTTGCATGCCACTTGGCGAGGGTCGTCTCGCGGGTGTTGCGCTCGCCACGGTTCTTCATCCAGCCAGCGCGGTAGACAAGCAAGCGGCTGGTATCGAGCTTGCGCACCATGTGGCTGATCATGCGCTTGACGAGCTGGTGCTCGGCGATCGGCTTGCCGAAGGTGCTGCGCTCCTTCGCGTAGCGCAGGCTGGCTTCCAGGCTGGCCTGAATGAGCCCGGTGGCGCCGGCAGCCACCGTGTAGCGGCCATTGTCGAGGGCAGCCATGGCGATCTTGAAACCCTCGCCCTCCTCCCCGAGCAGGTTAGCGGCGGGCACGCGCACGTCCTGAAAGACCACGGCCCCGGTATTGCCGGCGCGTACGCCGAGCTTGCCGTGGATGGGATGGCTGCTCACGCCGGGCCAGGCGCGCTCCACGAGAAAGGCCGAGATCCCACGGGCGCCTTTGTCGGGGTCGGTCTTGGCGATCACCAGGAAGTTGTCGGCCACATCGGCCAGACTGATCCAGATCTTCTCGCCGTTGAGGATGTAGCTGTCGCCGTCGCGGCGGGCGGTCGCGAGCATCGCGACGGCGTCGGTGCCGGAGTTGGGCTCGGTAAGGCAGTACCCGGCAATCTGGGCACCGCTGGCCTGGGGCACGAGGTAGCGCTGCTTCTGCTCTTCGGTGCCCCACTGGAGCAGGGAGAGTGAGTTCAGGCCGGTGTGGACGCTCATCACAACGCGCAGGAAGCTGTCCACGCGCTCAAGCTCCTCGCAGACCACCGCGAGGGCCAGGTAGTCCATCCCGGCGCCGCCGTAGCGCTGGGGAATGCAGATGCCGAGCAGGCCGAGCTCACCCATCCGCTTGAGCACGGGGACGATATGGGTGCGCCGCTCGGGCCCTTCGCCGACCTCGGCGCCCGAGCGATCCCATGCGCGGATGTGGGGTGCAACCTCGCGCTCGGCGAATTCGCGAACGGTACGGCGGAGCAGTTCGTGCTCCTCCGAGAGAAACATCCCGTAGCCGGCCGTAAAGTCCATGGTGATACTCCCTTGTATCCGGTTGGTGGGCCATGGCGCCCATTATAGCGGATGGTACCCGAGCGCGTGCCCGCCGGCGGGGGAGGCTCTCCAGCCGGCGCGGGGGTGGGCTGGCCTGCACGATGGGACGCCCCACCCACTCGCGGGGAAGCATTCCCCCATCGAGTGGCCGGAGGTGTATACTATGGTTGTTGGCCCTTCGTGCCGCGCCGCGAATGGCGCCCCTCTCCACCAGCGACGTGCCAGCCGCCTTCGCTGGCCTGCGCGCACCAGGTGTCCGCCGCATCTCCTCTCTCGAAAGGTGATCGGGCCATGAGCAGCGGTCAACCGATCAGCGACAGTGTTGAGCCGGCGGGGCGCTTCCTGGAGATCGCCGAGCGCGAGGTAGGCCGGATCATCCTCGACATTCACGATGGGCCGGTACAGAACATCTTCGCCGCGCTCTCGCAGCTCTATGTGGTGCAGCGCCGGCTCGGGCCGGGCCCGGAGCATGCCGAGGAACTGGAGCGCCTGAGCCGGAGCATCTCGCTCCTCGAACACGCCCTCAACGAGATCCGCACCTTCATGGGCGCCTTCAGGCCGCCCGAATTCGAGCGCCGCGACCTGGTGGCGATCCTCGAAGGTCTGCTGATCCAGCACGAGGAGTTGACCGGTAACCTCGTGCGGCTAGAGATCGATGGGGGGTTGCCGCCCGTGGCGCTCCCGGTTAAAATTAGCCTGTACCGGATCGTGCAAGAGGCGCTCTCCAACGCGGTACGCCACGGCCAGGCCGATCAGCACACGGTTGCCCTCAGCAGCGACGGGCGCTCGGTAACGCTGGAGGTCTCCGACAATGGCCGAGGCTTTGATGTACCGCTGGTGATGCAGCGCCCTCTCGCCGGGCATTTCGGTCTGGAGGGGATGCGCGAGCGCGTGCGGCTCCTTGGCGGTCGCTTCAGCCTGGAGAGCGCGCCGGGCCAGGGAACGCGCGTACGGGTCGAGGTACCGTGCCAGTGATCAGGGTCTTTCTCGCCGACGATCACGCCCTCGTGCTCGAAGGGCTGCGCTCGCTCCTTGAAGGCGAGGACGATATCGAGGTCGTGGGCACCGCCTCCGACGGCGACGCGGTGCTCGATGCGGTGCGGGCGCTGCAGCCCGATGTGGTGGTGCTGGATCTGCAGATGCCCTCCATGGGCGGGATCGCCTGCCTGCAGCAACTCCGCGCTGAGGGCCTGCCAGCCAAAGTGCTGGTGCTCTCCGCCTTCTACGACGGCGATACGATCCAGTCGGCCCTGGAGGCCGAGGCCGATGGATTCGCCCTCAAGACCGAAGCTCCCCAGCAGACAGTGGCCTGCATCCGCCAGGTCTACCAGGGCCAGCTTGTTTTTCCGCAGGCCGCCAAGCGCTGGCTGCGGCAACAGCGCCAGCGCCCTGGCCCCGCAGCGGATCTGTCGGAGCGCGAGGCCGAGGTGCTCGCGCTGGTGGCCCAGGGTCTCACCAATACCCAGATCGCCCAGCGCCTCACCGTGAGCGACAATACCGTCAAGTTCCACCTGCAGAACATCTACCAGAAGCTCGGCGCCGGCAATCGCACCGAGGCGGCGGGGATCTACTTCAAGCTGCGCCAGGAGGGCCGCCGGTGACGGTCTACATCCTCTTCGGCATCGCCGCCCTGCTGCTCGTCGGGCTCCTGGCGCTGATCTGGCGTCTCTGGAGCGACTATGCCCGGCTGACGCCTGAGGAGGAGGAGCGCGAGCGCGAGATCGCCTCGCTCAACGACGCCCAGGCCAACCGCGTGAGCGACCAGCAACTCACCCGCCCCGTGGATGTGGATAGCGCCTGGCAGACGATGGTCCAGCGTGGCCGGGCTGGCACGCGCCACGCGCCCCGGCGCCCGCGCAAGTAGGGGGCTCGTCGCCTCTCCGTGGTGGGTTGAGGGCTGTGTCGCACTCCGATGGTAGCTCAGTGCCGGGCCTCCCCCCTGAAGTGCGCTATACTTCCCGGTATGGACACCCGGCCCAGCGAGACGTTCTCCTTCGGCGCGTGGCTCAAGGCCCGCCGGCGCGCGCTTGGGATCACCCAGGGCGATCTGGCGCGGCGCGTGGGCGTGGCCGAGGTGACGGTGCGCAAGATCGAGGCCGATGAGCGCCGCCCCTCCCCCCAGGTGGCGGCAATGCTGGCCGACCAGCTTGCCCTCGAGCCCGGCGTGCGGGCTCGCTTCCTCCTCGCCGCCCGCGCAGCCCTCAGCCCCGATCAACTGCCCGCATCCTCCGGCGCCGCTGCGCTGCCCCTGCCGCCCACGCCGTTGATCGGCCGTGACGCCGAGCTTGCCCTGCTGCTTGAGTCACTGGAGCGGTCCGAGTTGCGCCTGCTCACCCTTACGGGTCCACCGGGTATTGGGAAGACGCGCCTCGCCCTTGAGCTCGCTCACCGCGTCGCCGGGCTGGGTCAGGATCGGGTCTCGTTCGTCTCCCTTGCGCCCCTCGGTGATCCCGAGCTTGTGACGACGGTACTGGCTCAGGCGCTCGATGTCACTCCGGTGCCAGGTGAGCCGCTGCTCCGCCGGCTCGTTGGGCGGCTCCAGGGCCGCCAGTTTCTCGTGCTCGACAATTTCGAGCAGGTGCTGCCCGCTGCCCCGCTGGTGGCCGAGTTGCTCACCGCCTCAGCCGACCTCCGCGTGGTCGTTACCAGTCGTGCGGCCCTGCGCCTGCGCGCCGAGCACGAATTCCCTGTGCCTCCGCTGGGCTTTACGGTGGCTCGCGGGTCTGTCGGTGCGACCCCAGCCCCCGCCGTGCAGCTCTTCGTGGAGCGCGCCCGCGCCGTGTGGGGCGGGTTCCGGCTCACGCCGGCCAACCTCGCGGTGGTGACAGCGATCTGCGAGCGCCTCGATGGACTGCCGCTCGCGATCGAGTTAGCCGCGGCCCGCACCCGAACCCTCTCCCCCCAGGCGCTGCTCGATCGCCTCGATCGACAGCTCGATCTGCTCACCACCGGGCCGCCGGACCTGCCGGACCGCCAGCGGACGCTCCGCAGCGCGATTGGCTGGAGCTACGAACTGCTCGGGCCGACCGAGCGGCTGCTGCTCGACTGGCTGGGTGTCTTCGCAGGTGGCTGTACGCTTGATGACCTGGAGTCGGTGCTCGCGTGGGCCGCTCGGGCCGCGCCTGCCGCCGCCCTGCCCGCGCCTGCCTCAGCCGCTGATCTGCTCGGTACGCTGATCGACCACAGCCTGGTGCGCGTCGAGGCTGCGGAGGGCGGTGAGTTGCGATTCGGCATGCTTGAGACGGTGCGGGCCTTCGCGCGCGAGCGCCTGGCCACTGGCGACGGCGCCCTCGCCCACCGCTGCCACGCCGAGCACTTCTGTGCCCTCGCTGAGGCCGGCGAGGCGGCCCTCACCACCACTGCCCGTGGGGCGATCATTGCCCGGCTGGGGCGCGAAAGTGACAACCTTCGGGCCGCGCTGGACTGGGCTCTGGAGGCTGGCGAAGAGGCCCTGGCCCTCCGCCTCGGCGTCGCCTGCAGATGGTTCTGGCACGAACGAGCCATGCTAGCCGAGGGCCGTGCCTGGCTGGAACGCCTGCTCACCCTCCCGGCTGCCCACGGCGTGATGCGTGCCCGTGCCCTCCACGCCGTGGCCGACCTCGCTCTGCGCCAGGGCGACTATGCTATCGGTGTGGCCCAGGCTCGCGAGAGCGTGGCCCTTTTCGCCGCTCTCGGCGATGGGCGTGGTCAGGCGCGGGCCCAGCGTACCCTCGCCTGGGGCCTGGCTCAGCAGGCCGACCCGTTGGCCGCCCTGGAGCTCAGCTATGCGAGCCTGGCCTACTGGCGCTCCACGGACGATCGCGCGGAACTGGTCCAGGCCCTCGCAGACATCGGCTGGGTCTATCAGCGCCTCGGCCGGCTCGCCGAGGGCACGGTTCAACTCGAGGAGGCGCTGGCCCTGGTGCAGGGCGAACCCCACGCCTGGCTTGAAGCCGAGGTGCGCTGGTCACTGGGTGAGCTCGTGCGTCTCCAGGGCGATCTGCCGCGTGCCCGTGCCTTGTTTAACGAGAGCCTGGCCCTGATGCGCGGCGCGGCGGCCGATGCAGAGCTCCACGACCTGTTGCACGCGCGGGCCTGGGACGCCTACCACAGCGGTGATTACGCCCAGGCCGTGGAGCTCTTCGGTGCGAACGCCGATCTGCTCCTTCGCACGGGCAACCCGGTCGATCTGGCGTGGGCCACCGGTCACGCCGGGGATGCTCGCCGTTGTCAGGGCGATCTTGCCGGAGCGGCAGCCTGCTACGAGAGGGCCCTGGCGCTCTTCCACGAACACGGCCATCGGCAGGGCGAAGCAGCCATGCGGCACAACCTCGGCTATATTGCCTGCGCCCGGGGCGAGCTTGAGGTGGCCGAGGAGGCCTTTCGGGCTAGCCTGCAAACCTTTCGCGCGATCGGCTACACCTGGAGCGTGGCCGACGCCGTAGGAGGTTTGGCCGCTGTGGCCGCCGAGCGGGGTAAGCCGGAACTTGCCGCCCGTCTGATCGGCGCCATGGAGGCGACCCATCACGCGATGGATGCCAGCGGTAGCCTGCTCGAGCCCGCCAATCTCCGCGAATGGGAGCGTACCCTCGCCCGTATCGCTACGCTCTTGAGCCCTTCGGCGCTCGCGGCCGCCCGCGCCGAGGGGCAGCGGCTGAGCCTGGACGCGGCGGCAGAGCTTGCCCTGACGTTCTGAGCCCGGGCCTGCTCTGCCGTACCGGAGCGTCGGGAGCGAATGTGTTTGGCGCCCGGTTGCCGCTGGTCAGATCACACCTCCAGGATCGTCACCACGGCGTCGATCGCGTCCTGGCCAAGGGCGCTGGCAGCCGAAATACGGTGGTGGCCGTCGCGCACAGCGTAGCTGCCGCGCACCTCGATCAGCTCCACGGGCGGTAGCACCTCGCCACGCCACAGCGCCTGCGCGATGGCGCGCCACCGGTCCCAGGTGTGGGTCTGGCGTGGGCGGAAGCGGTGGTCGAAGTCGGCGCTTCGCCCCTCGCTGGCAACGATTCGGGCCAGGGGCACACTGCGGAGGCCGCCGGTGCGGGCGCCGCGCACGGTTTTCCCGGCGAGGAGCTCGGCCAGCGAAGGCAGCGCCGTGTGCCGACCGAGGACGCGGGCGTACAGTGCGGCGAGCGCGGCGCGGGTGCGGGCGCGCTGATAGCGTCTCTGGATTATCGCGTCAGGCCGGGCCTCGGTGGTCAGCCAGCGCAGTTGCTGCTCAGGCAGTGTGTGGCTCATTGCCCATCCCCTCCGTCTCAATGGCACATTGGTCCTGCGCCTATTGAAGCGGAAGGGGGCCGAGCCGTGGTATCGGTGGGGCGGTACCCGTGGCGATACCAGCGAGTATCGGTTACAGGGCCGCGCCTGTTGGCACCGGGTTGCCCACATCGGCGGCGGCCTTGCGGATGTTCACAAAGCAGAGCAGGATAAAGCCAGCAACGAAGAAGATGATCAGCGAGACGATCGCGATCCGGTAGCTCCCGGTGTTCTGGTAGGCCAGCCCGAAGAGCAGCGGTGCCAGCCAGCTCGTGCCCCGCTCGCTCACCTCGTAGATACTGAAGTATTCGGCCTCCTGCCCCCGTGGGATCATCTGCGAGAAGACCGAGCGGCTCAGGGCCTGGCTGCCCCCCAGCACCAGCGCGATCACCCCCGCGAGCAGGAAGAACTGGGCCGGCACTCCGGCCGGCATGACGTAGGCGTAGCTCACTACGGCGGTCCAGAGTAGCAGGCTCAGCAGGATGGCCGCTTTGGCGCCGATACGTCGCGCCAGCCAGCCGAAGCCCAGGGCGCCGCCGAAGGCGACGAACTGCACCATCAGGATGGCCGGGATCAGCACGCCCTGGTCCAGCCCCAGTTCTTCGGCGCCGAACTGTGAGGACAGCGCGATCACTGCCTGAATGCCGTCGTTATAGAGCAGGTAGGCCGCCAGGAACAGGAGCGTCTGGGGGTAACCCCGCATCTGCCGAAAGGTGTGCCCGAGCTGCCGGAAACCCACCGTCAGGTAGCGCTCGCCCGGCGGCAGCGGCCGTACTGCTCCCCTGCTCCGCAGCCGCAGCAGCGGGATGAGGGTGAAGCCGCCCCACCACAGGCCCGCCGAAACGAGGCTGATGCGTACCGCCACGTCGGTGGGGAGCCCCAGAGCTTCGCGGCTGTTGAAGAGCACCAGGTTCAACAGGAGCAGCAATCCGCCGCCCAGGTAGCCCATCGCCCATCCTCGCGAACTCACCGTGTCGCGCCGCTCCGGGCTGGCGATCTCCGGTAGGAAGGCGTTGTAGAAGACCACCGAGGCGCCAAAGGCCAGGTTTGCCACCAGAAAGAGCGCCCCCCCCAGCAGGTAACGCTCGCCCTGCACGAAGTACAGCCCCATGGTGGCCAGCGCGCCGATGTAGGCGAAGATCGCCAGCAGGGGCTTTTTGGCGTTCGAGTAGTCCGCGATTGCCCCCATGATCGGCAGAAAGAAGACCTGCAGCAGCACCGAGAGCGAGACCATGTAGGCGAAGAAGGCGCCTGCCGCCACCGGGATGCCCAGTGGGTAGACCAGGCCGCGCGCGTCTGCCGCCGCCTCGGCCACGCTCGTCAGGTAGGGGCCGAGAAAGACCGTCACCACAGTGGTCGAAAAGGCCGAGTTCGCCCAGTCGTAGAAGTACCAGCCGATCTGCTCGCGCCGGTCGTCGGTGGCGGCCGCGTTCGTGGCGGTCATCAGAGTGCTCCTACACGCCTCCAGCGAGAATGGATACCGACCAGACGATCAACATGTGGGTGACGGCACTGGCCGTGAGCTTGCCGGTCCGCCGGTAGGCCCAGCCGGCAGCCAGGCCGATCAGGCCGCCCTGCAGCGTGCTGTAGGGGTTTCCGGCGCCCAACGCGAGCCCAACGAGCGCCGAGAGCGCCGCCGTGGCGCCGAGGGCGACCCACGCGGCGAGCGGTGCGCCCATGGTGTCGGCCAGTGCGCGCTCTAGCCCCCGCTGCACGCCGCCGCGCAGCAGCAACTCGGCGGGCAGAGCTCCGAAGAAGTAGGCGCCGAGCGCGCCAACGAGCAGGACCCCGGCGCCGGGCCTGCCGATCGCCACCTCGTTACCCAGGAGGCCCGCCAGCGCCATCACCAGGATCGCCGGGATCGCAGCGAGCAGCGCAGCACGCAGTTCGGGGCCACTGAGGTGCCAGGTGAAGCCGAGCCCCGGCCAGCCGCGCCCGGCGTAGAGCAAGAGTAGCAGAGGCACCGTGGAAAACTGAAAGAAGGGCACCAGTCCGCCCTGCTGCGGCAGCATGAGCCGGGGGAGCAAGCCGAGGGCAAGGGATGCGATCAGGTAACCGAGGGCCACGGCGTCGAAGGGGGTCGGGCGGCGACTCCCACGGGCCAGCCCGAAGGCCAGTGTGGGCACGGCGGCGAAGAGCAGCGCCGAGCCCAGGCCGCCCGGTGTGAGCTCGCGTACCGCCAGGGCGTAGGCGGCGTAGAGCACTGGCACCAGCGCGGCCAGCACGGCCAGGGCGCGCCAATCCCGGCGCACCACCGCGCCCAGCGCATCGTAGAGCGCCGCGCATCCGGGGAGGGTGGCGCCCACGGCGAGCAGGGTGAAGGTCGTCAGGGCTGCCCAGCGCTCTGCCGGCGGCATGGGCGTTGTCGCCGTCTCAACCGCGAAGACCACGACGAGCAACAGCGCGCCGCTGATCGCGGCGAGGAGCCCCTCGGGCAGCCCGAACGCATCGGTCGGGTGGGCGCGGTCGCGCTCGTGGGACACTTAGAGCACCTTCACCGGTGTCAGCAGGCCGGGACGCTCCTTGTTCGCGGCTTCGATCGCCTCGGGGGAGCCCACCACCGCGATCACGCCCTTGTCGCGCATCGCGTCGGCGGCCTCGGCGAAGGCGCGGAAGTCGGCGGCGCTGGCGTCGAGGATCTGCTCGCGGATCTGCTGGCGCCAGGCGTCGGTCACGCCGGAGAGCGCCCGCACCATGGCCGTGTAGCCTCTGGCGTCGGGAAGCTGGTAGCCGTCGATGTCGCCGATCGTGCCGATGATGCTCCGCTCCACCGTGGTCGGGTCGAGCTCGGCGGCCCGGAGGAAGGCCCCCGTGCCATCGAAGACGTCCAGGGTGCGCAGCAGGTTCGGATCACGGTAGGAGCTACAGACGAAGATTCCGGTGGAGCGGTCGTAGCTGCTGCCGGCGCCGTAGGCCCCGCCCTGCACGCGGATCTTCTCCAGGTAGTAGCTGATATTCAGGAAGCGCGTAATGGCGCTGGCGGCGCCGCCAACCTCAACGCCCAGCTGGCGCAGGTTGGCGCCCTTGGCCACGTAGTTCACTTTCGCCGGAATCGTCAGCCCCTCGTTGGGTCCGGTTGGCGCCACGGGCCAGGCGGCCGGCGTGTAGGGAGCATCGGGCAACTCGGCGATGAACTCGTCGAGGGCAGGGGCGAGCGCGCGGAAGCTCTCGGCGTCAAGGGTGACGTTTGCGAGCAGGCCGGCGCGGTTCACCAGATGGCGGCGCACCTGCTCAAGCTCGGCGAGCACGCCCGGCCAGTCCTCGGCCACCCGGCGCTCCAGCTCGCGCACGAAGAAGAGGCCGCTGATCCCGCCCATCGCCTCGTCGGCCCACTCGGCGGCATCGAGGCGGGCGGCCAGGCGCTTGCGGGCGAAGGCGTTGCCGCTCGGCACCAGTGCCGACTCGCGGCTCGCCTTGGAGCGGGTGACGATCTGGCGGAAGCGCTCCTGGTCATCGAGGCGCCCGTGCAGCAGGATGTCGCGGATGATCGCGAGCAACTGCCCGGCCTGGGGCAGGGTGGCCTTGCCACGCACCACCAGGCGGCCAAGCGGTTCGCCGCTCTGCACGTGGGTGGCCGTGAGCGAGCTAGCGTACACACCGCCCGTCTCGCGGCCGATGCGCTGCAGCAAGCGCACGAAGTCCTCACGCTCGGTGCCCATCTCGGTGAGCGCCCGGCTGAAGAGCGGCACATAGGGCAGCAGCTCGGCGGGCAGAGCGCGCAGGTCGAAGGCGAGGTCGAGGTAGACGATCCCGTTGGTGAAGAGGTCGTGGAAGAGGAGCGGGGCGCCGCCGCTGCTGCGCTCCTCGGTCGGGATACGCTTCCCCTGGCGCTCCAGGTCGCCGAGCTTGAGCGTGGGGATCTTCGCCAGGTCCTCGGGGCGGTCGGGCTCCTCTTGAAGGCGGCGGAGCTCGTTCGTCTCCTGGATGATCCGCTCCAGGTCGGCGTCGCTCATGGCGGCCTGGGCCGCGTCGAGACGGGCGCGCTCCTCGGCGGCGTCGCGCTCGGCCTGGCTGGCGTCGGGGCGGAGCAGCACGCGGGCGCGATGGGTGTTCTCCAGCAGCGTCTCGCGGATGAGGCGTTCGAAGAGGGGCTCGCCGGCAGCCAGGCGGGCCTTGATCGCGGCGAGGGGCGCCTCGAAGCGCAGGGGGGCGAGGGGATCGCCGCCATAGAGCCAGGTGCCGAGCGTGCGGAACATCAGGCTGAGGCCGCGCGGGAAGGAACCGGTGTTATTCTCGCGGAGCGAGAACTCGATCGTGTTCATGGCGGCCGCGACCTGATCGGGGTCGATCCCCTCGTCGGCGAGCTGGCGGAGCGTGTCGAGGATGAGTTGCTCCACCCGCTCGGCGTCGGCCGGGTCGATCCCTTTCAGCCCCACGGCGAAGGTGTGCTGGAGCTGGCCGTCGTTGTAGCCGCTGCCGGTCAGGTCCTCGCCCAGACGCGAGTCGATCAGCGCTTTGCGCAGGGGGGCGGCGGGAGTGCCAACCAGGATGTAGCTGAGGATGTCGAGGGCCAGAATGCGCTCGATCTCGGTCTCGGCGCCGATCATCCAGTGGACGGTCACCAGGCCTTTCTTGCCGCCATCGGCGGGGGCGCTGTAGGGCTGCTCAAAGACGCGGGGCGTGTCGAAGCGGGGCTGGAGCGCAATCTCGGCTGCCACGGGCGCCGCCTCGAACTGGCCCAGGTAGGCCTCGAGGATCAGCAGCCGGCGCTCGGGGTCGTCGTCGCCGTAAAAGAAGATCCGCGCATTGGAGGGGTGGTACAGCGTGGCGTGAAAACGCTTGAAGGCCTCGTAGGTCAGATCCGGGATGTACTTCGGGTCGCCGCCGGAGTTGAAGCCGTAGGTCGTGTCGGGGAAGATGGCCGACTGGGCCGCGCGGTAGAGCAGATAGTCGGGGGAGGAGTGCTGACCCTTCATCTCGTTGAAGACCACGCCGCGGTAGCCCAGGGGCTCGCCCTTCCGCTCGAGCTCGTAGTGCCAGCCCTCCTGCTTGAGCACCTCGGGGGTGATCCGTGGGAAGAAGACCGAGTCGAGGTAAACATCAACGAGGTTGTAGAAGTCGGCCAGATTGGTCGATGCCACCGGATAGACCGTCTTGTCCGGGTAGGTCAGCGCATTGAGGAAGGTCTTCACCGAGCTCTTTACGAGCTCGAAGAAGGGCTTCTTCACCGGGAATTTGCGCGAGCCGCACAGCACGCTATGCTCGAGGATGTGAGCGATGCCGGTGTGGTCGGCGGGGGGGGTGCGAAAGGTGACACCGAAGCACTTGTTCTCATCATCATTTTCGAGCGAGAGCAGCTCAGCACCGGTGCGGGCATGGCGATAGAGCCGGGCGCGGGTGTTGAGCTCGTCGATCCGCTCGTCGCGTAGCAGCTCAAAGCCGTGGGTGAGTGTCATGAAAGGGCCTCCGCTCGTCGATCGGTGGGGCGATCCCATTGTACCAGAGAGCGGCCCCGTCGGGGGCCGTTCGTGGCGGTCACATCCTGGCAGCCCCGCCAAAAGTCTGATGGCCCGTGACCATGCCCCGTGCTACTATAGCTCCGGTATTCATGGTTCAGGAGCCACACAGGGATGCGCTGGAACCTCACCACCACTACCTGGAGAAGCACCCGTGGGTCCACGCTGGGCGCAGGACATCGGATCACTGTGCCCTGCGCCTGGCTGCCTGTGTAAGGACTTTTTTGAAGTAGCAGATGAGCGCCGCGGGCCGGTGAGGCCGTCAGCGGCGCTTTTTGGTATACAGGCGCCCTGGTAGGCGCGCCGGGCTGTGGCAACGGAGCCACCTCATGATCATCGCAGACCTCAGCGAGATAAGCCGCGTCTACGGCGGTCGGACGATCTTCCACGGCCTCAACTGGACGATCCAGGCTGGCGAGAAGATCGGCCTTGTCGGCCCCAACGGTGTGGGCAAGTCCTCGCTGCTCACCCTGATCGCCGGGCTAGAGCTGCCCGAACGCGGCACGATCACCTTCCGTCGCCACGCCAGGGTGGCGTACCTGCCCCAGGAGTACACCGGCGACCCCGAACGCCCCGTGCTCGCCGAGTTGCTCGCTGGTCACGCCGATATCGCCGCCATCGAAGCGCGTCTTGCCGCCCTTGAGGCCCGCCTGGCCGACCCGGCTCTCGCCGCCGATCTGGCCGCCCTCACCGCTGTGCTCGACGAGCACGCCCGCCTGAGCGACCAGCACGCCCACCTGGGCGGGCCCGCCCTGCGCGGCCGGGCCGAGGGCCTGCTGCGGGATCTCCGGCTCGACGAGCAGCACTGGGAGCGCCCCATGGGCCAGCTCAGCGGTGGCCAGCGCAAGCTGGTGGGCCTGGCTCGTTGCCTGCTTGCTGAGCCCGACCTGCTGCTGCTCGACGAGCCCGACAACCACCTCGACATGGCGCGCAAGGCCATGCTCGAGGCGCTGATCGGGGAGTTTCGCGGCGCGGTGGTGCTGATCTCCCACGACCGCTACCTGCTTGACGAGACCGTGAACGTGATCGTCGAGCTGGAACCGGCGGCCACCGGCGCGCGCCTGCGCCGCTGGGAGGGCAACTATTCGTCCTATGTGGCCGAAAAGCAGCTGGCCCTGCTCAAGCAGCAAGCCGACTATGTGGCCCAGCAGAAGGAGATCGCCCGCCTCGAGGCCGCGATCGATCGGTTTAAGCTCTGGGCAAGCATCGTCGTCAATGAGCGCCATATCAAGCAGGCGCGCAACAAACAGCGCCAGATCGACCGAATGGAGAAAATCGAGCGCCCCGTCCTCGAGCGGCACAAGATGGCCCTGGAGTTCCGCCCCCAGGCTCGTGGTGGCGCCAGGGCCGTCGAACTCAGGCGCGTCGATAAACGCTTTGGTGCACGGATCGTGCTCCGCGATGCCCGGGCGCTCATCCAGAACGGCGAGCGGGTGGGCGTGCTCGGCCCGAACGGCGCCGGCAAGTCGGTGCTGCTTCGCCTGATCGCCGGGCACCTCGCCCCCGACGGTGGCGAGGTGCTCGTGGGCCCCAGTATCACGCCCGGCTACTACGCTCAGCATCACGAGACGCTCGACCCGGCGCAGACGCCGATCGCCGCCCTCCGGGCGCTGCGGCCGATGACGGAGAGCGAGGCGGTGGCCAAGCTCGGGCGCTTCCTCATTCCCTACGAAGCGGCGATCCAGCCGATCGCGCGGCTCAGCGGCGGCGAGAAGAGCCGCGTGCAGCTCGCCCGCCTGATGCTCAGTGGCGCGAACCTGCTCCTGCTCGATGAGCCTACCAACAACCTCGATATCCCCTCCGCCGAGGTGCTCGAGGCCGCCATCGAGGAGTTCCCCGGCACGGTGGTGGTCGTCTCCCACGACCGCTACTTCCTCGACCGGGTCGCCGACCGGATCTTCGCCGTGGAAGACGGGACGCTGCGGCTCTACGAGGGTGGCTACAGCGCCTATGCCGAACGCCATTGACGCCGTGAGCGGTTGGTAGTACCATCCGCCCCATCACCGCAGCGCAGAACGGAGAAAGCCATGACCGCAACCGATGCGCGCAGCATCCGCCTGCGCACCGCGATTCCCGGCCCTCGCTCCCGTGAGCTCCTCGCCCGCCGTGAGGCCGCCGTCGTCGCCGGGCTCGGCCGCGCTACCCCCGTGGCCGTCGCCGAAGCGAGCGGCGCCCTCGTCACCGATGTGGACGGCAACACCCTGCTCGACTTCGTGAGCGGGATCGGTACCCTCGCCGTCGGCCACTGCCCGCCCGAGGTCGTCGCGGCGGTGCAGGCGCAGGCGGCCAGGCTCATCCACTTCTCGGCCCTGGTGGGCACCTATGAGCCCTACGTGGCCCTCTGTGAGCGCCTCAATGCCCTGGCGCCGCTGGGCGGCCCCGCGAAGACGCTCCTGGCAAACTCGGGCGCCGAGGCCGTGGAGAATGCGGTAAAGATCGCGCGCGCCGCCACCGGACGCCAGGCGATCGTCGTCTTCGACGGCGCCTATCACGGTCGCACCCTGCTCACCCTCACGCTCACCAGCCGCACCTTCTTCAAGAAGAAGTTCGGCCCCTTCGCCCCGGAGGTCTACCGGGCGCCGTTCCCCTACGCCTACCGCATGGGCCTCAGCGAAGCGGCGGCGGTGGAGCAGGCCTGGGCCGCCTTCGAGCGCCTGCTGGTGGCCGGGGTGGACGCGGAGGCGATCGCTGCGGTGCTGATCGAGCCCGTCCAGGGTGAGGGCGGCTTTATCCCGGTGCCCGCCGAGTTTATGCGCCGGCTGCGCGCTTTCTGCGACCGTAACGGCTCCCTGCTGATCGCCGACGAGGTGCAGTGTGGGTTCGGCCGGACCGGCACGCTCTTCGCGATCGAGCAGCTCGGTGTCCAGCCTGATGTGATTGTGAGCGCTAAAAGCCTGGCCGCCGGTATGCCTCTGGCCGCCACAACCGGCCGTGCCTCCGCCATGGACGCCGCCCACTACGGCGGGGTCGGCGGTACCTACGGCGGGAACCCGCTCGCCTGTGTGGCCGCCCTGGAGGTGCTCACGCTGATCGAGCGTGATGGCCTCCTCGCCCGCGCCACCGCGATCGGCGCCCGCATCCGTGAGCGGCTCGCTCCCCTGCTCCACGAGGAGACCGGCGCGGCCCTCGTGGGCGACATTCGCGGTCTCGGCGCGATGCTCGCCCTCGAGTTCGTGCAGGACCGCGAGAGCCGCGCCCCCGTTCCGGCCCAGGCCGTTCTCGATATTCTCGAGCGCGCGCTGCAGCGGGGCCTGATCGCCATGCGCGCCGGCCTCTACGCCAACTGTATTCGCCTCCTTGTCCCCCTGATTATTACCGACGAGCAGCTCGATGAGGGCCTGGATGTCCTGATCGAGGCGATTCGCGCGCACGCGTAGGGTCCGACGTGCGCTGCCCGGTGCATGCCTATGTCGATCACGATCACTAACACCCGTCCCGAGCATATCCCCCAGCTCGTCGCGCACCAGCGGCTCTGCTTCCCCACCATGAACCCCGATGACTGGATGGATGCGGAGATGTTCGCCGCCCAGATCGCCGTCTTCCCCGAGGGCCAGCACGTGGCCCTGGATGGCGAGCGGGTGGTGGGCCAGAGCAGCACCTTCCGCGTTAGCGGCGCGTTGGCCCTGGCCCCCCACACCTACCGTGGGATCACTGGCCATAATCGCTTCACCAACCACGACCCGGCGGGCGAGTGGCTCTATGGCGCCGATATGAGCGTTCACCCCGATTATCGCGGTCGCCATATCGCGACCATGCTCTACAGCACCCGCAAGGAGCTTGTGCGCCGCCTCGGCATGCGCGGGATCGTCGCCGGCGGCGCCCTTCCCGGCTATCACCACCACAGCGACCGCCTCAGCGTCGAGCAGTATATCGCCGAGGTCGTCGCTGGCCGCCTGGTTGACCCGACCCTCACCGTCCAGCTCAAGAATGGCTTCACCGTCCGCGCCGTGCTGCGCAACTACGTCGATGGCGGCGAGCTCGTCAATGATGATGCCACCCTGCTCGTCTGGGAGCCCGACAATACGGAACCATAATCATAAGGTGGCTCAACCGTTTCGAGCAACGCAGCCGGAACCGCAAGTCCGGATCCTGGCCTCCCGCTGGTGAGGCCAGCCGCCTGAACTCCTGCCACGTAGCGGCGTGGTGGGTAGGATTCCTTCGCTCGTCCGGATGTGATCCCGGAGGCTTCGCAGAAGAAAGGCCAGTTGCCATTTGCACCGCATGCAATGTGCACATGGCATTGCTATGCACACGCTCCATATCTGCCAGGCTGGCGTCTTCTGCGCCGTCGAGGATCTTGCCGCCATCAGCGATTATCTCAAGCAGCCGGAGACCCTCGTCTGGCTCGATCTTGAGGCCCCGGACGGGGCGGAGGTCGCGCTGCTGCACGAGGAGTTCGGCTTTCACCCCCTGGCGATCGAGGACGCCGTGCGCGACCATGAGCGCCCCAAGGTGGATGCCTACGCGGGCTACTACCTGATCGTCTTCTACTCAGCCGCTTATCGCCCCCCCGACGAGGCCTCCACCGAGCGCGAGCCCCAGATCGATCTCCGCCAGCTCAGCATCTTCGCCGGCAAGAACTTCATCGTCACGATCCGCCGCCGGCCGATCAGCCAGGTGGCCGAGACCCTCGCGCGCTGGCACGCGCCCGATTCGCCTCTGGGCTATAGCGTGAGCGGTGTGCTCCACGCCTTGCTCGACGCGATCGTTGACGACTATTTCAGCCTGATGGACCAGGTGGTTGATTGGATCGAGGAGCTCGAGGATACGATCTTCAGCCGCTTCCGTACCGGCGCGATCGAGGAGATCTTCGGCCTCAAGAAGGATCTGCTGCTCTTGCGGCGCGTCGTGGCCCCCGAGCGCGATGTGCTCAACGTATTGCTGCGCCAGGAGGCCCCGATCTTCAGGCCGACCGAGCTGATCTACTTGCAGGACGTGTACGACCATATCGTCCGGGTCACCGACTCGATCGACTCGTACCGCGAGTTGCTCTCCAGCGCCCTCGACAGCTACCTCTCGCTCCAGTCGAACCAGCTCAACCAACTGGTCAAGACCCTCACGCTCTCATCGATCATTCTCATGGCCTGCTCGCTGATCGCTGGCATCTACGGCATGAACTTTGCCTACATGCCCGAGCTCAGCTGGCGCTGGGGTTACCCCTTCGCCCTGGGGCTTATGCTTGTCACCGGCATTGCCCTTGGAGCCTTCTTCCGAAGCCGCAAGTGGTGGTAGACTAAAGCGACCCTCGCCCGCTCGCGCCGGGCCGGAACCGCTGAGGCAACGATGATCTCGAAGGCGCGGTGCGCGTCGCGTGTCCTTCGAGCCGTCCATGCGCAACTGGAGTAGCTCCATGTCTTATGGCGTCAAACTCGACCCCACGCCAATCACCGGTGATCTGAGCGTGCGGGAGCTGGTCGATCGGCATCTCTACGCCTACAACGGCGCGCGACTACGCGAGGCCTGCCAGCTCTTCGCGCGCAAGATCGCCCGGCCCGGGGTGACGGTTGGCCTCACGCTCTCGGGCGCGCTCACTCCCACTGGCCTCGGAACGGCCGCGATTGTCCCGCTCATCCGTGCCGGGATGGTGGACTGGATCGTCAGCACCGGCGCCAACCTCTACCACGACATGCACCGCTCGCTTGGCTTCGAGCTCTTCGGCTCCACGCCCTTCACGAACGATATCGAGCTCCGCGAGCACAAGATTATCCGCATCTACGACATCCTCTTCCATCAGGATGTGCTGCTGGAGAGCGACGCCTTTGTGCGCGAGTGCCTGCGCGCCGAGGAGTTCCAGGCCACCATGGGCACGGCCGAGCTGCACTACAAGCTCGGGCGCTACACCCAGGCCCGCGAGCAGGCACTCGGCAGCGGCTATGTGAGCATCCTCACCGCCGCCTACGAGGCCGGCGTGCCGATCTACACCTCTAGCCCCGGCGACAGTACCCTCGGCATGAATGTGGCCGCTCTGGCCCTTGAGGGCAACCGCTGCCGCTTCGATGTGGAGCGCGATGTGAATGAGAGCACCGCGATCGTCTACGATACCAAGCGGAGTGGCGGCGAGAGCGCGGTGGTGATCGCCGGCGGCGGCTCCCCGAAGAACTACATCCTCCAGACCGAGCCTCAGATCCAGGAGGTGCTCGGACTCGATGAAAAGGGCCACGACTATTTCATCCAGTTCACCGATGCTCGCCCCGATACCGGGGGTCTCTCCGGCGCTACCCCCTCCGAGGCGATGACGTGGGGCAAGGTTGACCCTGAGCAGCTCCCCGATACCGTTGTCTGCTACGCCGATAGCACCATCGCGCTGCCCATCCTGGCGGCCTACGCCCTGGCCACTGCCGCGCCGCGTCCCCACAAGCGCCTGTACGACCGCCGCGATCAGCTGCTCGCCCAGCTCAGCGACGATTACCTTGCCCGGCTCCAGGGCTCATGAGCGGTTGCCGAACGCGAGGCGCCGGCACCGGCCTGCAATGGAACTCTTTTGTGACGGTCGCCCGCTCGACGCTGCGTTGGAGCTTCCCGAGGGCCAGTTGGCCGATCTCAGTGCAACGCCGCCGGCGGGCGCTACCCTCACGCTCGAGATAGCCGGCACCGCCCTGGAGCCCTTCCTGCGCCCGAGCGGCCCGGAATGGCACTGGCGCTGGATGGCGCCGGGTGCGGCGGGTAACTATCCGCTGCGCCTCCGCGCCACCTGGCCCGACGGAAGCGTCGAGGATCTGCGCGCCAGCCTGCGCGTGGCCCCGCGCAAGCTCGACGCCGAACGCTACGCGGCCCTGCTCGCCGACCTGCAGCGCCTCGGGCGGGCCCTGGTCCTGGCACTTGGCGGCGGGCTCGAGCCCGCCGCCCTGCCCCCGGAGGCCGACCATCTGCCCGCTACGCCCGCCGAGGAGCTGCACACCCTCTTCGGCACCGAGCTTGAGCGCCTGGCCGCCGCCGTGGAGCGCCTGGCCCGCCGCCCCCCCGACCGGATGCGACCTGGCACGGAAGAGATTGCGCTGGGCCGCCTGCGCGACGCGGCTCGTCTGCGCGAGGTACGCCCCGAACGCGAGACCGCCGCGCTGGATGCTCCGGCGCCCACCTACGACAGCTACGAGGCCCGCCTGCTCCGCCGCCTGCTCGACACCCTCTGGCACCGCCTGGAGCGCCTGACGTCCGGTGGCGGCCTGCCCATCGCCCGGGCCGGCGTGGCAATAGCCGCCCGTGAGCGGCTGCGGAGCCTCCGGGCGCTCCCCTTCCTCGCCGGTGTGCCGCCTCTGGCCGACTACAACGGCCCCACACCTCGGCTCCAGCGGGACCCGGACTACCGGACGGTTTACCGCTACTGGCGCATGCTGCGGCGGCGCCCGCTGCTCGTCTGGGATGCCGCCACACTCAGCCTGCCCGTAGCCGAGCTCCCCCGGCTCTACGAGCGCTGGTGCGCCGCCCGAGTCGCATTGGCGCTCGCCGAACTTGCCGGCACCACCCTGGTGGCCCAGGCGATCGTGCGCCTGGAGGCTGGCGAAGCGCTCCTCGCCGTGCCCGAAGGCGAGCCCCTCGTGGTGCTCCAGGGCCCCGGTGACCGGCGGCTTGCCCTCCGCTACCAGCCGCGCTACACGCCCCGGGGCGCACCCCTTCGCTCCCTCGACCGCCACACCCGCGTGCCGGACCTGGCCCTGGAGATCCACCGGCCTGGTGTATCCCCGAGCCTGCTGGTGCTCGAAGCCAAATACCGTCTCGACGCAAGCGGCGGCGTACCCGAGGATGCCCTCGCCGACGCCTACAGCTATCTGGGCAGCATCGGCACCCCAACAGGCGCCCGCGCCGCCCTTGCCTGCGCCCTGCTCTACCCTGGCCGTGGCCGCCCCGAGCGCTACGCCAGCGGCACAGCGGCCATCCCGCTTCTCCCGGATGACGATGCAGCGCTCAGATCCTGGCTCATCGAATCACTGGAGAGCACACCGGGCGCACCCTGATAGCACCCCCTGCTTGATCGGTGCGCGATGCTGGCTTGCGCAGGGGCCTGCGGCCCCTCCCCGCCGGTGCATGGTCTCAAGCCAGGCGTGATAGAACACAGCGCCAACTCACCCGCGCCCGTTCGCGCGCATCGTGTTCAGTGCTGGCTCGCGCCCACGTGAGTATGGGCATTATAGCTCGAGCGCACCAGAGGACCGCTCTCGACGTGGCGGAAACCACGGCGCAGCGCCTCATCCTTAAACATCGCGAACTCGGCGGGCGTCACATAGCGATCGACGGGCCAGTAGCTACTATCCGGGGCCAGGTATTGCCCGATCGTCAGCACATTCACATCGACCGAGCGCAGCGCGTCCATAACCTCCAGCACTTCGGCGTTCGTCTCGCCGGCGCCCACCATCATGCCGCTCTTCGTCACAAGCGCGGGGTCAAAGGCGCGTGCCCGTGCCAGAAGCTCAACACTCTGGGGGAAGGTCGCGCGGGGGCGGAAGCGGCGAAAGATCCGTGGCACCGTCTCAATATTATGGTTGAGCACATCGGGGCGAGCGGCCAGCACCGTCGCTAGCGCATCCCAGTTGCCATCGAAGTCGGGGATGAGCACCTCGACCTTACACTCGGGCACGCGGGCGCGGATCAACTCGATCGTGCGGGCGAAGATATGGGCCCCGCCGTCCGGCACATCGTCGCGATTCACCGACGTCAGCACTGCGAACTTCAGCCGCAGGTGCGCCACCGAGTCGGCAACGCGCTCGGGCTCAGCCTCATCGATCGGCTGAGGCTTCCCCTTGCCGATCGCACAGTAGCGGCAGCCACGGGTGCACGTGTCGCCGAGGAGCAGAAACGTCGCGGTGCGATGGTTCCAGCACTCACCGATATTCGGGCAGCGGGCCTCCTCGCAGACCGTGTGCAGGCCCTTCTCACGCATCAGCCGGTGCACATCGGCGTAGTTCTCGCCGGAGGGGGCGCGGGCCTTCAGCCACTCAGGGCGCCGGGGCCGCGCGGGCGCCGCAGGCGGCGTAGGCGCGGAGGCCGGCGTAAGGGGAATGAGCTCAGCCATGACTGTCAACTTTCTAGCAGAAAGGCCGGCCGTGGCCGCCACCAGCCGCTCCAGGGCGGATGGCGGGCGTCGAACCAGGGCGCTTTATTCTACCGCAACTTCCGTGGGCGAGCGCACTATCAGCCCTACGTCAAGCACGGCGCCAAACGCAGCAAGGAGCCGTTCGGTCACCTCTTCAGCGGGAGGGGCGATCCCGAGGAGCCGCTCCAGCGACGTCACGGACCGGTCGCCGATGCCACAGGGAACGATCTGAGCGAAGCCAGCCAGGTCAGTACTCACATTGAGCGCGAAGCCGTGCGACGTAATCCCGGCCGCGCTGAGCCGCACCCCGATCGCGCAGATCTTGGCGCGCCCACCCTCGACCCAGACGCCCGTGAGCCCCGGCACCCGCTCACCCGTGACCCGGTAGCTCGCCAGCGTGCGGATAATCGTCTCCTCGATTGCGCGCACATAGCGGCCCAGGTCGGCCCCATGCTGTGAGAGTTTCAGGATGGGGTAGCCGACAATCTGGCCGGGCCCGTGAAAGGTGACATCGCCGCCCCGGTCGCTCTGCACCAGTGCCACACCCCGGCGGCCAAGCTCCTCTGGTGAGAGCAGGACGTGTGCCGGGTTGGCGCGCACACCGAGGGTGATTGTCGGCGGGTGCTCAAGCAGCAAGAGCGTATCGGGGATCTGCCCGGCTGAGCGAGCCGCCACCAGGCACCGCTGCCAGGCGAGCGCCTCGTCGTAGGGCACACAGCCCGCCTGGAGCACCTGCACTTGCCGGAGAGTTCTTGTGGCCATAACACTAGTATACCATCGCGCCCTGGCACGCGCCCGAGCGGCCCGTGCGCGGGGTGTGTCGGAGATTTCTGCGCCAGGCAGGAGCCCACGGCCGCCGGGCGCGCGACACGCCTACGTGCCGCAGCGGTGTCAACCACCGCGTGCTGGTATGCAGGACGTTCCGCCGCCCACCGCGCGGGAACCTGGCGTCCCGTGCGGGCAGGGGCCGGTATCGCGCGCGAGATAAGGCAAAGATTCCGGCCGCTTGACCGTTTGGGCGCATCCAGGGCTTGCTGCTGCTGCGGCCCTCTCCCCTCTACCCAGTTCCCTGTCCCCTTTCTAAGAGGTAAAGCACAGACGCGGGGCCGGGCCAGAGGGCCTGGCCACGGAAGGCGCAGCCCGCCCGTGCAGCCCGCGATCAGCTCTCAGCTCTGCCCGCGTTGCACTACCTCGAAACGGGACCCATGGTAGAATTGCTGTGCAACCGTCCGTGGTAGTATAACGTCTAAAGGACGGTGGCGCTCAGGGAGACGTGGGCGATCGACGACGATAGCGCTCCACGTGGTGAGCACTGTGCGTCGAGAAAGGACACCTGGAGGCTTCAGGAGGCTCTGAGGGACATGGACCACGCTTCGATCGCCGATCTACTCGAACATCCTCGCGTGCTCGAGACGCGGCAACACCTGCACCACTCCATCCCCAAGCACGACCACATCATGCGCGTCGCTCGCTACTCCTACCACCTCGCCCCGCTCCTCGGCGCGGACCGCCGAACCGTTGTGCGTGCCGCTTTGTTGCACGATCTGGATTCGCGCCTGGGCACGCTCACGACGCACGGCGCGATTGCCGCCAGGGTCGCGGCCGAAATGGGCGAGCCGGAGTGCGTCTCCCAGGCGATCGTGAGCCATATGTACCCCCTCGGCCCACGGCCCACGAGCCGTGAGGGCTGGGTGCTGGCCCTGGCCGACAAGGTGGCTTCCGTCAGCGATCTGACTGTCTTCATCGGCGGGCTCTTCACGGGCTACAGCCTGCGCGTTCGCCGCCAGCTCTGCTGCACTGACCCATTCTACGCCCAGCGCCAGGCCCGCCGCCGCCGTCGGCGCCTCCTCGGCCGCCTGTGGCGCAGGGTTGGCCGTCGCGGCCTTACCGAGTAATGTAATTCGCAGAACGGCTGAGCCGTTTGCGGAGGGCTGGGGCGCGTGAGAACGACGTCCGCTTCCGATTCTCCGGTTGCTGGCGCTCTGTTCGTGCGCGAAATGGAACCACGTTGCTCGTTCGGCGCCTCATAGCCGCCGAGTTTTTGCGCATGCGACCGAACGACGTGATTCCATTTAGAAAACTGCGCGCACCTGTAGGGCCGCCCGCAGCCGGCGGTGGTACTCAGCCCGCGTGATCTCGATCAGGCCGAACTGCAACAGGTGCTCGCTGCCAAGATACTGCGAGTCGAGCAGTACAAAGCCGCTGCGGCGCAGCCGCTCGACCAGATGCACCAGCGCTACTTTGCTCGCGTCGCGCTCGCGGTGGAACATACTCTCGCCGGCGAAGAGCCCGCCAATTGCCACGCCGTAGAGCCCACCGACCAGCTGGTCATCGCGCCAGCACTCGACGCTGTGGGCGTAGCCCCGGCGGTAGAGCTCGGTATAGGTGGCCACCATCTCCTCAGAGATCCAGGTGCTCTCCCGGCCAGGGGCGGGCATTGCGCATGCTCGCATCACCGCCTCGAAGCAGGTGTCGTAGCGCACGGTGAAGCGGCCTGATCGTACGGTGCGCATCAGGCGGCGGGGCGCGTGGAACGTCTCCAGGGGGATGATCGCGCGCACCGTCGGCTCATACCAGCCGATCCTGCCCTCGTCGTCGGCCATCGGGAAGATCCCCTGGCTGTACGCGGCGATCAGCAGATCTGCAGTGAGCATGGCTGCGTCCGTATAGGCGCCGAAGGCGCGCCGGGCCAACTCCGTGCGTGGCGCTCCCTACCGGGTATTGTTTTAGCGAGCGTGCAGCCGCCTGATCCCCCCGGTGATGATCTGGGCGGCCCACCCCAGCAGCACCAGGCAACTGATCAGGCCAGCGGCCACCGCCCAGGGCTCGCCCTGTAACAGCCGCGCGATCCAGAGCGGCGCTCCGAGCAGGCCGTGGACCAGCAGGCTGAGCACGAGCGGGGCTGGCACCACTGCAAGCAACATGCTCGGCCAGGTGCTCCGCTGCGTGGCGAGCAGCATGTACAGGAGCCCGTACGAGATCAGGCCGGACATCATCGCGGAGAGGAGCGGCGCGCTGAAGCCAAAGGGGAGCGTCACCCCACTGTAGGCCCACGTCTGGGTGCGCAGGCCGAGGGCCTCGAGCAGCAGATGGTAGAGCAAAAATACCAGGTAGGTGAGCACGCCGGTCAAGCCACCGGGGAACCACCAGCGGGTGGTGTAGAGGTACAGCACCACCAGCGCGGGCAGCGGATAGTACCACCCCGCGCCGATCAATACCGGCAGCGGCACTGGCTGGCCCGGCAGGGTCTGGACGGTGGCCAGGTCGAGGCTGTAGCGCACGCCGTAGAGTCCGCGCCATAGCGGCGAGGCCAGCGCGCTCAGGTGGCCGCCGACAATGGCGAAGAGGTAGATGGGCGTGCGCTGGGTCCAGCCCAGGTAGCAGGCGAGGCCGTAGCTGATCAGCAGGAGCAGGGTTGCTGCGAATTCCATCTAGTCCCACTCATACTCACGCACCTGCCCCTCCTCCAGCGTGAAGAGCTGATCGGTGAGTCCATGCTCGCGGTTGGCGGAGTCGAGCTGAATCTGGCGGGCTACGTTGCCCAGAATCGTGCGGTCGGCATCGGAGAAGATGATCAGGAAATCGCGGTTGGGGACGCCGATCACCATCGTGCCGGGAATCTCGGTGCGCCAGCGCTCAAGCAGGGTCGGGAGCAGCAGCCGGGTGGCGTCGTAGCCGTCCTGCGTGTTGAAGATAACCAGCCGCTGGGCTCCGTCACCGGTCGCAGTGTAGCTGCCGCGCTCGTCGGTGCGGCGCCGGAGGTTCGTCAGGGCCTGTTCGTGCAGCTCGTGTTCGCTCAACTGCCAGCGCTCCAGGTGCTGTTCGGTGATGTAGGCCACACTGCTCGGTTCCTCGATCACATAGCAGATGATCAGATCGGCGAGGAAGGGCCGGTAGATCAGCATCGGCAACTTGCGTTCGCGCACCGTGAGCAGCAGGTTCACCGGCTTGAGCATCGGGAAGACCCGCTCGCGTAGTGCCTCGAAGCTGCTGATCGACCGGGCCGCGTCATAGGTGCGCAGCGAGCGCAGGAGTTGGTCGGCCACCTGATCGAGGTCGGCAGGCTGCTGCGTGTAGCTCCGGTAGAAGTTGTCGAGGGTCAGGGTGATGTCGCTCTCGCCCATATGCAGGCGCAGCGTGAGGCCATCGCGCTCGCGCACCGTGATCGCTGGCTGCGCGCGCAGGCGCTGCTCCATCGCCTCCGCGAAGGTCTCCACATCGAGAACGGGCTCGTCGCTCATAGCTCGATCCCATCAAGTCCGGATTGCCACGCCACCCGCAGGGCCGCGACGTCGAGTGCCAGCAGATCCGTCTCCCCTGTGTGGATGCGCAGCAGCGGCTCCGCCGTAACCGTCCCCAGTCTGGTCATTGTCACCCCGGCCATGATCGTCTCGAAGGCGGGGGCGGCAGCCGGGTCGATCTCCACAAGGAAACGGCTCGGCGTCTCGCTGAACAGGGCAACCAGCGGGTGTGCCGATGCATCACGGGCGGTCACATCCAGGGCCAGCCCCAGATCGCCGGCGATGCACATCTCGGCGGCGGCCACGGCCAGGCCACCCTCGCTCAGGTCGTGGCAGGCCAGCACCAGCCCGGCGCTGATCGCGCGGTGCAGCGCTGCAAAGCTCGCTCTGGCCGTTGCCAGGTTCACCCGTGGGAGCGCCAGCGGGCCGGAATAGGCGCCCGGGTTGGCACCCGCATCCCAGACGTGCGCGCCCGCCAGATCTGGCCCCGTGGCGCCGATCAGGTAGATCAGGCTTCCGGCACGCTTGAGATCCATCGTCACACAGCGGCGCACATCGGGCACGTAGGCCAGCGCCGAGATCAGCAGGGTAGGGGGGATGGCCACGCGGGCGCCGCTTGAGTCGCGGTACTCGTTGTTCAGGCTGTCCTTGCCGGAGATAAAGGGCGTGCCGAAGGCGACGGCGGCGTCGTAGCAGCCCGCAGCGGCGCGCACCAGGCCGGCCATGCGGTCGGGCTGTCGCGGATCACCCCAGCAAAAGTTGTCCAGGATCGCCGTGCGCCCCGGGTCCCCGCCGACGGCCACCACATTGCGCAGGGCCTCATCCACGGCGGCGAGCGCCATCCAGTACGGGTCGATCTTGCCATAGCGCGGGTTGATGCCGCAGCCCAGGGCCAGGCCCTCGGGCCGCGCTGCCAGGGGCTGCAGCACGGCCCCGTCGCCGGGGCCATCCATCCGCGCGCCTACCAGCGGCTTGATCACCGTTGCGCCCCGGACCTCGTGGTCGTAGGTGCGCACGATGCGCTCTTTGGAGGCGATATTCGGGTGCGCGAGCAGGCGCAGCAGCAGTTCGGACAGGGGAGGGATGGCATCAGGCGCTCCTTGCCCCTCTGTCCGTGTGTACTCCTGTGCCTCCCACACCGCCTCCAGCATCCGTTGGGGCCGGCCATCGTGGAGGAAGGCCATCGCGAGATCAACCACGGGCTCACCGTGGTGGCTCACCCGCAGGCGCCCATCATCGGTGAACTGCCCGATCGCGGTAGCTTCTACATCCTCCTCGGTGCAGAGGGCGAGGAAGGCTTCAAGCTGCTGCGGGGGCACGGCGAGGACCATGCGCTCCTGCGCCTCGGAGAGCCAGACCTCCCACGGCTGAAGGCCAGCGTACTTGCGGGGCACCCGCTCGAGCGCCACACTGGCGCCGCACTCGGCACCCATCTCCCCCACGGCCGATGAGAGGCCGCCAGCCCCGCAGTCGGTGATCGCTGAGTAGAGCCGCCTGTCGCGGGCCTGCAACAACACGTCGAGTAACTTCTTCTCAGTGATCGGGTCGCCGATCTGTACCGCGCTGCCCACAGTGGCGGCGGAAGTATGGGTGAGTTCCTCGGAGCTGAAGGTCGCGCCGTGGATCCCGTCGCGCCCGGTTCGCCCGCCCAGCACCACAATGGCATCGCCTGGTTGCACATGGCGCGGGTGGGCGCCGCGCGGAGCGATCCCGACGGTGCCACAGTAGACGAGCGGGTTCGCGGTATAGCCGGGGTCGAAGAGCACCGCGCCGGCGACCGTCGGGATCCCGAGCTTGTTGCCGTAGTCGCGCACGCCGGCCACCACGCCTGCCGCCACCCGCGCCGGGTGCAGCACGCCCGGTTGCAGATCTTCGGCGGGCGTATCGGGCATCCCGAAGCAGAGCACATCCAGGTTGGCGATCGGCTCGGCCGAGACGCCGAGCACATCGCGGATCACGCCACCCACGCCCGTGTTGGCTCCGCCGAAGGGCTCCAGGGCGCTCGGGTGATTATGGGTCTCCACCTTGATCGAGACCTCGTGGTCGGGGCCAAAGGCGATGATCCCGGCGTTATCAACGAAAGCAGAGAGGACCCACGGTGCGTCCGGGTCGTCGCCGGCCACCGGCTGGCGAGCGCGAGCCTCCAGCACCTGAGTGGTGGCTGCCATCAGAAAGGTTCTGATCAGGCTATCAAGCTCCACATCGCCCTGCGCAAGCCGGTTGAGCATGGGGTGCAGGGCCGCGTCGGGGCTGTCCCCTGTGAGCGGGGATTGGGCCGTGCCACGGTAGCGCACGCGCGCCTTGAAGCTCTTATGGCTACAGTGCTCGCTCCAGGTCTGGGCGATCGTCTCGATCTCACCGTCGGTCGGATCGCGGCCAAGGGCAACGAAGTGCGCGCGCACCGCGCGCATCTCGGCGAGGTCGAGGGCCAGCACCCCCTCGCGGCTGATGCGCAGCAACTCATCGTCGTCGGCATGGCGCAGCGGCACCCGTGCCACGCGCGGGCGAGCTTCGGCAGGGGGGGCCACCAGGGCCTGATAAAAGGCCAGGCGATCAGCGATGGCTTCGCCGGGGCGGTAACTGAGCCGCGTCTGCACGAGTTCGATCATCAACTGGGCGGCCAGAGCCTCCGGGTCGGCGTCGGGGGGGAGCAGATAGCGACGCAGCGCGCGGGCCTGGCCCAGGCCAGCCACGCCAAGGCGGCGGGCGCCCTCGAGCACCATCTCCCCGGTATTGTCCGTGACGCCCGGTCGGTAGGCGATCTCGATCACGCTGCTGGCGATCGGGCGCGGTTCAGCGGCAAGGGCCTCGGCGGTGAGCGGGAGCCACGTGGCCGTCTGCACCACCGGGTCGTGCAGGAGGGTGTCTGTAAGCAACGCTACCGCCTCGCCCTCCAGGGCGGAGCCGCCGAGCAGGTAGAGAGTCTGGGCGGAAACGCCGGAGGGGGGGGGCTCACGGGGGGCGACGGTCACGAGGAAGAGCGGCATCACGGCTCCGTTCGCTGCGATCTGGCGCCAGATTGTACGCGATCGGTGGGCGGGGCGTCAAGGCGAGCGGCGATCGGGAGGCAGACCATGGTCGTATACGGATCGGCCGCGCGCCCGCGCCAGATCTTCTCTTCGGGTGCGCAGGGCGAGAAGCGGCGCGAGCGGATCACGCGCCCGCGTATTCGCCAGCTCCCCGCGTGCGTGGGGTGAGACTGAGGGTGGTCGGTCACGCCCGCGTCGGCGGGCGTCCAGGCCAGGCGGGCACCCGCGCCGGCTCGAACAGTACGTCACACCCGATCTGTGCATCACACGAAACCCGCCCCCTCGCTATGCTATAATGCGGCTGGCCCCGTTCCCCAACACCTGTGAGGAGGCGCAGGATGCAGCTATTCCTGGATACGGCGAACCTCGACGAGATCCGCGAGGCCGCTAGCTGGGGCGTGCTCAGCGGTGTCACGACAAACCCCACCCTGATCGCCCGTGAGAAGGGCGCTGATTTCAAAGCGACGATCAGCGAGATCGCCGAGCTGGTGGATGGCCCGATCAGTGCTGAGACGATCTCGCTCGATGCCGACGGGATGATCAGGGAGGGCGTGGAGTTCGCCAGCTGGCATCCCAATGTCATCGTCAAGGTGCCCAGCACCACCGAGGGTCTCAAGGCCGTCTATCAGCTGGCGAAGCGCGGCATCCGGACCAACGTCACGCTCTGCTTCAACGCCGCCCAGGCGCTCATGGCTGCCCGCGCCGGGGCCTTCATTATCAGCCCCTTCGTCGGTCGGGTGGACGATACGGGCATCGATGGGATGCAGCTCATCCGCGAGATCAGCGCGATCTACCGCCAGGACGCGCAGATCACCACCAGGATTCTGTCGGCCTCCATCCGCCACCCCCGCCATATCATCGACTCGGCCCTCGCCGGCGCCGACATTGCTACCTGCCCCTTCAAGGTGCTTCAGCAGGCGATGCGGCATCCCCTCACCGACCGGGGCATCGAGCAATTCCTCGCCGACTGGAAGAGCCGCGCCTGACGGGCCGATGGGGATGGACGCGAGCCGGCCACTGATGCTTGGCCTCGTCGGCGACAGCGGCGCCGGCAAGACAACCCTCGTGCGCGGGGTGGTGCGCGTGCTGGGCCGCGATGGCGTGACGCCCCTCTGTTTGGACGATTACCATCGCTTTTCGCGAGCCGAGTTGCTCGCCCGTGGCCTTACCGCCGCCGATCCTGCCGCCAATAACCTGGCCCTGGTCGTCCAGCATCTGGATGTGCTGCGTGCTGGTGGCCAGATCAGCAAGCCCGTTTATGACCACCGCACCGGTACGCTGCGGGGGCCCGAGGTGGTGGCCGCCACCAGCCTGGTGGTGGCCTATGGCATGCTCACCCTCTCCACGCCTGAGCTCGCCGCCCGTTTCGACCTGACGGTATACCTCGACCCGGACGAAGCGTTGCGGCGCGCCTGGCGTCTGGCCCGCGATGTGAGCGAGCGCGGCTACACTGCCGACGAAGTGGCGGCCCGCGCCCCGGCCCGCGAGCGTGACGCGGCGCGTTTCGTTCGCGTGCAGCGCCCCCGGGCGGATGTGGTCGTGCGCTTCCGTCCCGCGCCAGATGCCCGTGGCACCGAGCTCGATGCGGAGTTGCTCCTGCGCCACGGTTCTGTGCCCCACCCACTCGGGGCGCTCTGCGATCGGCTGGAGGGGGCTGGCCTGGCGGGGCTCCGTGTGGTGCGTGGCTGTGTCGATGAGGATCAGCGTCCGGGCGATCGGGTCCAGATCGCTGGTGCGCTCGACCCGGACGCGGCTGCCGCTGCGGCGGCGATGATCTGGGAGCAGTTGCCGGCGATCGAACCGCTGCCCTTCGATCAACTCGGCCAGGTGCGCGGCGATGGGGTGGTGCGCCACGTGCCGGCGCTCGGCCTCGTGCAACTTCTGCTCGTGGCCCTCCTGGTGCACGCGCGCGCCGTCAAGGCTTAGCACCTCCGGGCCGACCATGCCAGTGGGCCGGATCAGGGGGTGGGCGCCGGTGGCGCGAACAGGAGGCGCAGGCCATGGCCTCGCTCGCCCAGGTGGCAGAGCAGAGCGTGGATCAGTGCGGCGAGCCCCAGCATCTCGGCGAGCTCCTCCAGCGTAAAGATCACCGCGTGGCCGAAGGTATTGAGGCCCCCGGCGGCAGCGTGAAGCGCCGCCACGGCCTCCAGGCCCAGCGCGCCGCCCAGATAGAGCCCGCCGGCCAGTGCGAAGCGGCGCCGGTCGGCATGGGAGAGCTGGAAGAAGAAGCGCAGGAGCGAGATGGCGATCAACACGGCGAGCAGTGCGAAGGGCAGCAGCCAGAGGTAAAAGCGGCGCTCGTCGCTGATCCCCGCCGTGTAGGCTAGCGCGGCGCTGATCCCCTCGTGGACCTGGGCAAACTCATCGATGGCCAGGTAGCCACAGAGTATGGCCAGCGCCGTCCAGTGGCGGGCGTACGGTTGTTGGGCCCGGCGGCTCGCCGCGCCGATCACGGCAAAGAGCAGCGCCGCAAGCACGAGCATCAGTACGGCGAAGAGGGTCGGAAAGTTCGCCTCGCCATTCAGGTCAAAGCGGTCAATCACCAGGTAGGCCGTCTCCCAGCCCAGCACATAGCGGAAGATCTGCGCCACGACATTCGCAATCGTGAAGAGGAGTGCTGCGACGACCAGCATCCCGGTAACCCAGCCGGGGCGCAGCGTGAGCGCGTGATCCTGCTCTGGCATGACGGCTCCTGGTGAATGTTCCGACGGGGAGACGGCAGGGTACGATTGCGGCAACCGACGACGGCCGGCGTTCGTGCGCCGGCCGTCGTTGATAAGTGCCCGGGAATCGTCCCACGGCGCCTGGCCCTGAATGGCGTTGCTACAGGCCGGCGGCCCTCCGCAGCGCCTCAACGCGGTCCGTCCGCTCCCAGGGCAGATCGATGTCGGTGCGCCCGAAGTGGCCGCCGGTCGCCGTCTGGCGGTAGATCGGGCGGCGCAAGCCCAGGTCGCGGATAATCGCGCCGGGGCGCAGGTCGAAGACCTCGCTCACGGCCTTGATGATCGTCTCGTCCGCCACCGTGCCGGTACCGAACGTCTCCACACTCAGCGAGAGCGGGCGGGCCACCCCGATCGCGTAGCTCACCTGGAGCTCGCAGCGCTCGGCAAGGCCAGCGGCGACCACGTTCTTCGCGGCCCAGCGAGCCGCATAGGCGGCGCTGCGATCGACCTTGCTCGGGTCCTTGCCGGAGAAGGCGCCACCGCCGTGGCGAGCCACCCCGCCGTAGGTGTCGACGATGATCTTGCGCCCGGTCAGACCGCTGTCGCCCATGGGGCCGCCCACGACGAAGCGGCCCGTCGGATTGACATAATACTTCGTCTGGGCATCAAGCCAGTTGCCGGGAATCTCGGCACGCACCACGTGCTCGATCACATCGGTGCGGATCTGCTCCTGGCTCACATCGGGGGCGTGCTGGGTTGAGATCAGCACGGTGTCCACACGCACAGGCTTCCCGTAGCTGTACTCGACCGTCACCTGGCTCTTGGCGTCGGGGCGCAGGTAGGGCAAGGTCCCGTCGCGGCGCACCTTCTCGAGGCGGCGGATCAGGCGATGGGCGAGGGCGCTGGAGGCGGGCATGAGCTCGGGCGTCTCGTTGCAGGCGAAGCCGAACATCATGCCCTGGTCGCCGGCACCCACCGCCTCGACCTCAGCATCGCTCATCTCGCCCGTCCGGGCCTCAAGGGCCTTATCCACGCCCATGGCGATATCGGGGGACTGGCCGTGAATCGCCACCATCACGCCACAGGTATCGGCATCAAAGCCGAACTCGGCGCTGGTGTACCCAATCTCCTTGACCGTCTTGCGAACGATCTCCTCGACCGGGATGTAGCCCTGCTCGTAGGTCACCTCACCGAGCACCACAATCAGGCCGGTGGTGGTGGCCGTCTCCACTGCTACGCGGGCGCGGGGATCGTGGGCCAGAAAAGCGTCGAGGATGGCGTCGCTGATCTGGTCGCACATCTTGTCGGGGTGCCCGCTGCTCACACTTTCGCTGGTGAAGTAGAAGCGGGGGGCGGTGCTGAAGGTTGTGGGCATAGCTTATGTTCCTTCCTGCCAGCTGTTCAGGTATGCCGTCTGCTCAGCGGTGAGCGTATCGATATGGATGCCCATCGCGCGGAGCTTGAGCGCGGCGATCTCGCGGTCGAGCTCTCTGGGGAGGGCGTGGACGCCAACGGGGAGCTTGCCCTGGTTCTTGAGCAGGTACTCGCTCGCGAGGGCCTGGTTGGCGAAGCTCATATCCATCACGGCGCTGGGGTGGCCCTCGGCGCTGGCCAGGTTGATCAGGCGGCCCTCGCCGAGCAGGTTCACGCGGCGCCCATCGCTGAGCACATACTGGTCGACAAAGGCGCGCGGCTGGCGCTTCTCCACCGTGATCCGCTCCAGCGCTGGGATATTGATCTCGACATTGAAGTGGCCGCTGTTGGCGATTACGGCGCCGTCCTTCAACACGGCGAAGACGTTGCTGTCAAGCACGTGCTTGTTGCCGGTAGCCGTGACGATAAAGTCGGCCAGGGGGGCAGCCTGCTCCATCGGCATCACGCGGAAGCCGTCCATGGCCGCCTCAAGCGCCTTGATCGGGTCGATCTCGGTCACGATCACGTTGGCGCCGAGGCCGCGCGCCCGCTCGGCGATGCCGCGCGAACACCAGCCGTAGCCGGCCACAACAAAGGTCTTGCCGGCCAGCAGGATGTTCGTCGCGCGGATCAGGCCGTCCAGGGTGCTCTGGCCGGTGCCGTAGCGGTTGTCGAACATGTGCTTGGTGTCGCTGTCGTTCACCGAGATCACCGGGAAGGGGAGGGCGCCTTCGGCAGCCATCGCCTTGAGGCGGATCACCCCGGTCGTCGTCTCTTCGGTGCTGCCGATCATGCGTGTGATCAGGTCGGGCCGGTCCTTCAGGATGCCACTCACCAGGTCGGCGCCGTCGTCCATGGTGATCTGGGGGTCATGGTCCAGAGCGGCTTTGATATGCTGGTAGTAGACTTCGTTGCTCTCGCCCTTGATCGCATAGACGGGGATCTCTTCGAACTGCACCAGCGCGGCGGCCACGTCGTCCTGGGTGCTGAGGGGGTTGGAGGCGCAGAGGACCACATCCGCGCCGGCGGCCGAGAGCGCCCGCATGAGGTTGCCGGTCTCGGTCGTTACGTGCAGGCAGGCGCTCACCTTCACCCCTGCCAGGGGGCGTTCGCGGGCGAAGCGCTCCTTGATCAGGCGGAGCACGGGCATCTCCTGCTCAGCCCAGTCCATCCGCTTGCGGCCCTGTTCGGCCAGATTGAGGTCCTTGACATCGTAGCTGGTCATGCGGGTCTGACTCCTGTTGATTGGGCCTGGACACGCGCGGTACACGTGGGTCGGCCGTTCTATCGTTCTCCGGGTTGTCCGGCGCGAGCCGGGGGGAAGCCGAGTTCTACCGGGCGGCCCTCGCGGGCGCTCCGGCGGAGCGCGTCCATCGTGGCGATCGTGTCCAGGCTCTCCGCCGGTGGCATGGCGGGGAGGCCGTGGGCCTCGGGTCCGGCGGCGATCAGGGCACTGAAGCCCTCGGCCTCGAGCCGGAAGTGGTCGGCGGCGGGGATGGGGATGCGCTCCTCGGTGGGCCTGGCCCCACCCCGTAGCAGGCGAATGCTGAGCTCCTGGTCCGGGGCGATCGAGAAGCTCTCGTCGAGCTCGATGCTGCCCGCATCGCCGACGATCTGCGTGCGCTGGTGGCGCGAGAGGCCCAGCCCGCAGCTTATCTGTGCGACGGTACCGCTGGTGTACTCCAGTGTCCCCACCAGCAGTTCATCGACGCCGCTGGCGCTGTAGCGAGCAGTGGCGCTCACCCGTGTGGGTGCCGCGCCGGCGGCCAGGCGCGCCATACTCACACAGTAGCAGCCGACATCCCCGAGGGCGCCGCCGCCGAGATCGGCGCTCAACCGGATGTTGCCCGGATCGGCGATGGAGATCCCGAAGGCCACCCGCACGAGTCGGACGGCGCCGATCGCCCCCTCGCTGATCAGCCGCTCCACCGTCCGGGTTTGGGGGTGGAAGCGGTACATGAATCCCTCCATCAACCAGCGGCGGTGCTGGCGCGCGGTCTCGAACATCGCCACCGCCTCGGTATAGCTGGTGGCCAGGGGCTTCTCACAGAGCACATGCTTACCCGCCGCGAGGGCCGCGATACTCCACTCGGCGTGCATGCTGGGCGGCAGCGCAATATAGACGGCCTGCACCTCAGGGTCGGCCAGCAGGGCGGCATAGCTGCCGTAGCTCGTTGGTATGCCGAGTGCCTGGGCCGCCGCCGCCGCTCGATCCGCATCGCGGCTGGCGATCGCCACTACGCGCTCGCTCGCGGAGGCCGCCAGCGCGGTGACGAACTTCCCCGTGATCCTGCCCGTCCCGATGATGCCCCAGTGTGCCATTCCTCTTCCTGACAGGACACGGTGAGCGCCGGTCCAGCTAGTGCGTCTGCCTGACAGGGCAGATCCAGACGTGTGGTGTCGTTCTCCGCAGCGCGCCAGTCGTCTCCGGGAGCGGCGGCGCGAGCCAGTCCCGCACGGGCAGTTGCCCGTGCATGTTAGCGCACTGCCCCCGATGTGGTCAGGAGCTCCAACGGCAACTCGGCGCCGAAGGCGGCGTGGTAGCGCGCAGCGAACTCCTGGCGTGTGTAACGGTGCTCCTGGCAGCCGCGCTGCTCGATGGCGTAGGCCGCCGCGAGGGCAGCCACCCGCCCTGTCACCTCCACGGGCAGATCGCGGGCGATGCCGAAGGCCAGCCCCGCCAGGTAAGCATCCCCGGCGCCCGTCGGGTCCTTCACCTCGCTCACGGGGGCGATAGGGATCTCGGCCGCGAGGCGGCCCTCGGTGTAGATCAGCGAGCCCTCGGCGCCGCGCGTGACGACGGTCAGCGGGACGGCGGCGATCAACTCGGCCTCGGGGATGCCAAGCTTGCGGGCCATCATGCCGAACTCATAGTCGTTGCCCACCAGCACCCTGGCCCCGCGCAGGCCGGTGCGAATGTGCTCAGCCTCCAGCCGGGGCGTCTGCTTGCCTGGATCGAAGATATATGGCACCCCGTGCTGCTGGCACTCCACGGCGAAGCGCTCGATCGCCTCGGGGCTCGTGGGCGAGATCAGCACCAGATCGTCGTCGCCGAGCCCGCGCTCGGCAAGCGAGCGGGTATGGTCGTGGCCCATGGCACCCGCGTAGAAGGCCACAATCTGGTTGTTGGCCATATCGGTGTTGATGAAGCACGACGACGTGAACTCGTGCGGGATCACCACGACGCCGCTCGTGTCAACCCCCTGGGCTTCCAGCCAGGCTCGATACTCGCCGAAGTCGTGGCCTGCGGCCCCAACCAGGAGCGGCCGCTCACCGAGCAGCGCGAGGTTGTAGGCAATATTGCCAGCGACGCCACCGCGCATCTTGCGCATCGAGTCGACCAGGAAGCTGACGGAGAGCATATGGGCCTTTTCCATCAGCATATGGTCTTTGAAGTAGCCGGGGAAGTCCATGATGTAGTCGAAGGCCAGGGAGCCGGTCACGACGATCCGCACGATACATTCTCCTCTTCGCTACGCGATACGATTCCCGACGTCGCGCCGTATGGCGCTCTGGCCGGGCTAGCGTTGCTCTTTCTCGGGCCGTGGTTCGCCATCGATCTTGAACATAACCCGTGCCACGGCGGAGACCTCGCGGCACAGGGCGGCAATTTGCCCGGCCTGCTCAGGCGGCAGGTGGCCAAGGTCGCCGCTGGTGCTAATCAAGGCCAGGGCGCCGATGCGCTCCATGGCCACGCCGCTGGCCGCCGCGAGGTACTCGGCGGTACTCACGAAGCGTCGTGCCAGCGTCTCGGCTCGCTCTGGCGCCAGCGCGGCCGGATCGTTGGGCACAACCCCCCAGCCGAGCGCCCCACCGCGCCCGAGGTGGTCGGCGACGGCGGCGGCGCTCTGCACCACGCTGGCGCCGTATTCATAGGCATCGAAGAACACCACCTCGACCGGGAGCGCCAGCAGAGCCGGCCAGTCAGGCGGGCCGGCGATGCACAGCCCCTTGCTCCCTGGCATCGCGGCCAGCGTGCGCGCCAGCAGGTCGCCGCCGCTCTCCCAGTCCAGCGGGCAGAACGGTGAGCTCAACGCATCGAGGGCTGGCTCGTCCAGGCAGAGGAGCGGGCTGGCGCCAGCGGCGGCGATCTGGTCGTGGAGCCACTGGGCGCGCAACGCGACAAACTGGCCGATGGCCTCGCGCAGGGCCGGGTCGTAGGCCAGGGGGCGCTCCTGCTCATCGGTGATCCGCAGGGCCAGACTGATCGGGCCAAGCAGTTCAACCTTGATGGCCCGGGGGCGGCCAGGCTCAACCTGGCGCAGCTGGTCGGCCAGGGCGGCGTGATGATCGGGCGGCGGTGTGCCAGCGCTACGATCGGCCCGCAGGAAGGCGAGCCCGATCCGGTCGATCGCCCGCTCCGCAACCAGGCGCTCCACGATGGCCCGCCTGTGCGCAGCGTCGATCACCAGGCCCGGAAAGCCCGCCGCACTCGTCGCGAGGGCCGTATCGCGCGGGCCCCGCTGGGCGAGCGCCACGATCGGGCGCGGCGCGGCGGCCCGCGCAGCCTGGGGGCTGAGCTGGGGCGCGCCACCACGGGGTAGCGGGAGGCAGGCGGGGGTGAACGAAAGCGCCATAAGCTGCGGGCGGATGCTCAGAGGAGGGCTGCCTCAGCCTTGCCGGGGCTGGCCCTCGGTGATCACTGCGTTGCGAAGCCCTTCCGCGAAGGGCGGGTAGATGACTCCGCGCTCGGTGATGATCGCGCTCACCAGTTCATGCGGAGTTACGTCGAAGGCAGGGTGGGCCGCAGCGACGCCGGCGGGGGCGATCGGCTGGCCGTTCAGGTGCGTCACCTCCTCAGGGGCGCGCTCCTCGATCGGGATCTGCTCACCGCTGGCGAGGCCAAGATCGATGGTGGAGGAGGGGGCGGCTACATAGAAGGGGATGCCGTGGGCCCTGGCTAGCACCGCCAGGCTGTAGGTGCCGATCTTGTTGGCAACGTCGCCGTTGGCGACGATCCGGTCCGCCCCAACGATCACGCAATCCACCTCGCCACGACGCATCATGTAGCCGGCCATGTTATCGGTGATCAGGGTCTGTGGAATCCCGGCCTCGCGCAGTTCCCAGGCCGTGAGCCGGGCGCCCTGGAGGAAGGGGCGCGTCTCATCAACCAGCACGTGCACGGCGCGGCCCTGGCGATGGGCGGTACGGATGGGGGCGAGCGCGGTGCCGTAGCCGGCCGTGGCGAGGCCCCCGGCATTGCAGTGGGTGAGCACCCGCCCGCGCGCCGGGATGAGCGCCGCGCCGTGCTCGCCAATCGCGTGGCACATCGCGAGATCTTCCGCGATGATGGCGTGGGCCTCCTCCAGCACGCGCGCCGCGATTGCTGCGGTGGTGGGGCTCGTGCCGGCCTCCACGAAGCGCTCTGTGGCTCGCAGCACTCGTGCCGTGGCCCAGGCCAGGTTCACCGCCGTAGGGCGCTGGGCGTCGAGCAGGGCTTTGGCCTGCGCCAGCCGCTCCAGCAGGGCGCGTGCCTCTCCGTCGCCACTATCGTTTGCTGCCCCGGCGCGGGCGGCGAGGGCCATACCGTAGGCGGCGGCACAGCCTATCGCCGGCGCCCCGCGCACGACCATCGCCTTGATCGCGTGGGCGACGGCCTCAACGTCGGTGCACCGGACGGTGATCTGCTCGTGGGGCAGGCGACGCTGGTCGATCAGGCCGAGGGCCTCGCCATCCCACCAGACTGTGCGGAGTTCCTCGCTCATCTCACACAAAAGGCCACTCGCATGGCGAGAGGCCCCGTCGTCGTTCCTCTCATCTCTCGGCGGGCATGCGCGCCACCGCTGGAATTGGCACCTTTCCGAAGCGAATCACCATCAGCTCAGAGGAAGCAAAATGCCCGTGAGCGGGCCATTTTGCAGCTCAGGTGGTGGATAGTGCGTTCCTTCAGCGGTTGCCGGGCTTCGTCGGGCCAGTCCCTCAGCCCCTCTTGATGAGTGCTATGGTGCGTGGTGCAGGCGTTCGTGGCCCGCACTGCGCAATGCGGGCGATTATAGCACGCCTGTCCCCCCGTCGCAACCAGCCGTGCCAGCAACGGGATAAGATTCTTGTCATTTGGTGAGTGCTGGCGAGCCTGGGTCCTGGCGTGCCACCATCGCCATGGCGGCAAGCGCGGCGTCGAGCCGATCGCCTCGTGGCCCGCCGCCCTGTGCCAGGGTCGCGCTGCCGCCCCCGCGCCCCTCCAGCACCGTTAGTCCTGCCGCCACGATCGTTTGCGCCTCGCGGCCACTCTCAGGCGCGCAGGCGACCACGATCTGGGCTCGTTCACCGCCCAGCCCAAGGATGGCCACGCCCCCCGGCTGCGCGGCGATGGCCTGGGCGAGGCGCCGGAGCCGCTCCAGGCCCACGCTATCGAGCCGCGCGCAGACGATCCGCGCCGCGCCGGCAGGCTCGCCGGCATCGTAGCACCGCTGCGCCTCACCCTGATCCATAGCCTCGGTCAGTTCGGCTAGCTCCTTCGCCAGGCTGCGCTGAGCTTCGAGCGCTCGCTCAACCGCGGTGGGGAGCTCATCAATCCCGACGCTCAACATCGCCGCCGCATTGCCTGCTGCCGCGCTGATACGCCGGAGCTCACGGAGCACCCGCCCGCCGCAGGCGAACTCCACCCGCGTGCCTCCCCGCTGCCTGGCGCTGCGCAGGACGGCGATCAGTCCGACACTGCCCGTACTGCGCGGGTGGGTGCCCCCACAGGCTGAGTGGTCGAACTCCGCGATGCTGACCACCCGCACCGGTCCGTCCACCGCTGGCGCTTTGCGCAGCGTGATCTGGCCAAGCTCCTCCGCGCTCACGAAGCGGGCGCTGATCGGGCGATCCTCCCAGATGACCTGGTTCGCCAGGGTCTCGGCGGCGTGGATCTGGGCGCTCGTCAGCGCTGCGCTGTCCAGGTCGATCGTTACGCTCGTGTCGCTCAGGTGAAATGAGCGGGTTGCCGGCCCGCCCGTGGCGATGAAGGCCGCCGTGAGCAGGTGCTGGCCACAGTGCTGCTGCATATGGTTCAGCCGGCGCGCCCAGTCGATCACGCCGTGGACAGCGGTGCCCGGCGCGAGCGCGGCCGCGTCGCCGTGGCGCTCCAGGATGTGCCACACGATCGGGCCCTGTGCCTGAACGTCGACCACCGGCAGCCCGTTGAGCGTGCCACGGTCGGCGGGCTGGCCGCCTCCCTCCGGGTAGAAGGCGCTGCGGTCCAGGGCGATCGCCGGTCTACCCCCGACCGTGCCGAGGCCCACCACCGTGGCCTCGAACGCGACGAGGTACGTATCGTCGTAGTAGAGCCGCCGGGTCGCGGCGAGGTGAGCGGTATCCATGGGCATGCCTCTGCTAAACCCCCGGCATCGTGTCAGCTACCAAAGACCTTTTCGGGATGCCAGGTGTCGCCCTCGCGGCGCAGCACGGCGAGCAGGTCGCCATCGGGGCCGTGGGCGCGGGCGCGCTCACCCGCCAGGTCGGGGAGCCGCAGGGCGAGCCCGTGGGCTACCCGCCCGGCTGCAGCGGCGTCGAGGCGCACGGCGGGCCAGCCGGCCAGGGCCAGTTCGGGGGGGGCCAGGTGCGTAGCGAGGGTGGCGGGGTCGGCGGGCAGATCTTCGAGCGCCAGCGCTTCGGCGAGACGGAATGGCCCCACGAAGGTGCGACGCAGCGAGGCCAGGTGGCCGCCACAGCCCAGGGCCGCGCCGATATCGCGGGCGAGGCTGCGGATGTAGGTGCCCTTGCCGCAGACAACTTCCAGTTGCAGGTGCTCAGGATCGGTCCGGGACCACACCAGGTGTTCGATCATCACCGGGCGCGCCGGCAGCGTGGGGGCCTGGCCGGCGCGGGCCAGATCGTAGAGGCGGCGACCCGCGTGGTGCAGGGCCGAGTAGATCGGTGGCACCTGCAGGATGGCACCGCGCAGGGGTGCCACAGCCGCCTCGATCGTCGCGTCATCGAGGGATGGCACGGGCCTCGTTTCCAGCACGTCGCCCTCGGCATCGTCGGTGGTGGTCGTTACGCCAAGGCGAACCGTGCCGATGTAGCCCTTGCGAGCGTCGGCCAGGTACTCAATCAGGCGGGTAGCGTAACCGAGGGCCACGGGCAGCACACCAGTAGCCGCCGGGTCGAGCGTCCCGGCGTGGCCGACTTTCACGCCGCGCCTGGCCACCCGTCGCACTCGTGCCACCACGTCGTGGGAGGTCGGGCCGGCGGGCTTATCGATCGTCAGGAAGCCGTGCATACCGGGTTACCCGTGTACGGCCAGGGCGGCTCGCAGCCGGGGTAGTACCTCGGCCTGGGCGGCGGCGAGCCCCATGGGCAGGGTCGCTCCGGCGGCCTGGGTATGGCCCCCACCGCCCCAGGTGCGAGCGATCGTCGCCACATCGATCCCGGGCACCGAGCGCAGGCTGATCTTGACGGTGCCATCGGCACGCTCCTTGAAGAGCGCGCAGATCCGCATCCCTGCCACGCGCTGCATGCGCATCACCAGATCGTCGCCGGCCTCATCGCCCGCGCCGGTAGCGGCCTGCTGCTCCAGGGTGATGCTGGTCCACAGGAGTCCGTCCTCACGCTGGAGCGCGCTGAGGGCCAGTGAGGTGAGGCGCAGCGTGCTCTCGGGAAGGCTGAAGTAAACTGCGTTCACCACCGCGCGCAGGTTGGCGCCGGCCTCCAGCAGGGCGGCCGCCGTGCGTAATGTTGTGGGCGTGGTGCTACTAAGCTGGAAGCTCTGGGTGTCGGTGAGCACGCCCAGATAGAGGCAGGTGGCGGCATCGGCGCTCACCGGCAGCGCCATCGCGTCCAGCAGGCGATAGAGCAGGTCGGCGGTGGAGGCCGAGCCGGGGTCGATCAGGTTGACCAGCCCTCCGCCCTCGTTGGTCACGTGATGGTCGGTGACCATCAGCGGGCGGGACTGGAGCGTCGCGCCGTGTTCATCGGCGATCGCGCCCACACGGCTCGGGGCAGCCGTATCGAGCATCCAGGTCAGGTCGGCCTCGGGCAGGGCATCGCCGCGCCGATAGACGTCGAGCCAGGCGGCGCCGGGGAGGCCGAGGGTGTAGCTGGGGGCGGGCGAGGCCAGGAGGCAGATCGGCTCTTTGCCGCTATCGCGGAGGGCATGGGCTGCCCCGAGCAGCGAGCCGATCGCATCGCCATCGGGGTTCACGTGAGTGAGCAGCAGGATGCGCTGCGCTCGTTCGATCTGGGCGCGGAAAGGGCCCGCAGCGGCCGCCGGGTCGGTGACGATCATGGTTTGCTGATCCGGTACACAGTGTGGCCCGAGCGTTTCTTGATCGCGGTGAGCCGGAGGTTGTGGCGCGGGCCGAGGCGGGGGATAAGGTGGTTGAGGCCAGAGACGACGACGAACCAGTATTCGCCACCGGGGCGCAGGCGCTCCAGCGGGCCGAGCACAAACTCCTGCTCGATCGCCAGGTCGCCGATTTTGGCCGGGATATTGGAGAGGATCAGATCGTAGGGCCCTGGAGGCACCAGCTCAAGGCCGACGCTCCCCAGCACCGTGATGTTGTCGGCGCCGTTCAGCGCAGCGTTATGGCGGGCGTAGCGCACCGCGAGCAGATTCACGTCGGCGAGCACCACCTCGGCCTCCGGGTACTGGCGGGCTAGCGCAATGCCGATCACCCCGCAGCCGCACCCCAGGTCGAGCACGCGCTCCGGTGGTCTGGCGGGCGCCACACTGCGCAGCAGCAGGTCGGTCCCATCGTCGACCTCGAACGACGAGAAGATCGTGTGGCCGATATCGAACTGGAACTGCTGGCCGCGCAGGGTATAGGAGATGCGCTTCTTGTAGTAGGGGTCGAGTGCGTCCATCGGTTCGAGGGCCGCATACCAGTGGAGAGGGGGTGCCATCCGGCGGCGCCCCCAGGGTCACTCCGGCTCCCCGGCGCTCCGCAGAGCGGGTTGCTCAGGATTCGTCATCGAGCTTCGGCGGATTGGCGCGGCGCTGCTCCTCCACCTCCCGCAGCACCTCGGCGATACGGAGACTGTAGTCGAGGGAGGTGTCGTGTACGAGGCGCAGTTCGGGGATGAAGCGCATATGGCGCATCTCCTCGGCCAGCCGCTTACGGATGAAGCCACGGGCGCGCTGCAGGCCCTCCAGGGTAGCGGCCTGCTCTTCCGGCGTCCCCATGATCGACACCCGCACAGTGGCGTGTTGCAGATCGGCGCTTACCTCGGCGCCTGTCACGGTGGCGAAGCCCACCCGCGGGTCCTTCAGTTCGTACTGGATCACCTCGCCAACGATCCGCTGGATCTCATCGGCGACTTGCTGGAGGCGTTGTTTTGCCATGGCGAGTGTACAGGGTACCATGCCACAGGCGTTGGTCGCACGGAAGCTCAGGTGCGAGCCTGGCGATCGCCTGTGGCATGGCGCGCTGGTTAAAAGGTGCCTTCCACCCGCTCCTGCCGGTAGAACTCCATATTGTCGCCCACCTGAATGTCGGCGAAGCCCTCCACGACCAGACCACACTCATAACCGGCGGTCACCTCGCGCACATCGTCCTTGAAACGCTTGAGGCTGCTAATCTTCCCATCGTGGAGCACGGCGCCATTGCGCAGCACGCGCACGCTCTGGCCGGTGCGGGTAATCTTCCCGTCGGTCACATAGAGGCCGGCCACAACCTCGCGGCTAGGCAGGCGGAAGACGTTGCGCACCTCGGCGAAGCCCTCGACCACTTCCTTAAAGGTGGGCGCGAGCATGCCGACCATCGCCTTCTTGATGTCGTCGGTGAGCTGGTAGATGATGTTATAGAAGCGGATATCGACCCCTTGCTGCTCGGCCGCGCGGCGGGCAGCCGGGTCGGGCCGGGCGTTGAAGCCGATGATAATCGCCTGCGAGGCCACGGCCAGGTTCACGTCGCCCTCAGTGATCGCGCCGGTGCCCTTGTGGATCACGCGGATCTGCACCTCGTTCTGCGAGGAACTGAGCTGCCCGAACTGGTGCTCGATCGCACCGAGTGAACCCTGCACATCGGCCTTGAGGATGACGTTCAGCTCCTTCACCTTGCCCTGCTGCACCTGGCTGAAGAGATCCTCCAGGCTGGTGCCGCGCACGGTGCTGATCGCCTCCATACGCGTCTGGCGGGTGCGCTGCAGGGCCACCTCGCGGGCCACCGCCAGATCGTCCATCACCTGGAGGATGTCGCCGGCCTGAGGGACACCCTCAAGGCCAAGGATCTCCACAGGGGTCGAGGGCTCAGCGAAACGCAGGCGCTTGCCGCTATCGCTGAACATGGACTTGATCTTCCCCGCCACACCGCCTACGAGCACGTTGTCCTCGGGGCGCAGGGTACCATTCTGAATGAGCACAGTGGCGACCGGTCCCCGGTTTTTATCGAGCTCAGCCTCGATAATCGTGCCCACTGCCGGCGCATTCGGGTTGGCCTTGAGGTCCTGCAGATCGGCCACGAGCAGGATCATCTCTAGCAGGCCATCGATATTGATCTTCGATCGTGCCGAGACCTCCACCGAGGGCACATCGCCACCGAAATCCTCGACGATCACGTCCTCAGCGGCCAGCTGTTCCTTGATCCGGCCCGGGTTGGCAGTGGGCAGGTCGATCTTGTTGATCGCGACGATCATCGGAACGCCGGCTGCCTTGACGTGGGCGATCGCCTCTTTCGTCTGGGGCATCACACCATCGTCGGCAGCCACCACCAGCACCACGATATCGGTCGCCTGAGCGCCTCGGGCGCGCATAGCCGTAAAGGCCTCATGGCCAGGCGTGTCGAGAAAGGTGATCTTGCGATGGTTGATCTCGATCTGGTAGGCGCCGATGTGCTGGGTGATCCCACCGGCCTCGCCCTCAGCCACGCGAGACGAGCGGATGGCGTCGAGCAGCTTGGTTTTGCCATGGTCCACGTGGCCCATAATCGTCACCACGGGCGGGCGTGGGCGTAGCTCCTCCGGGGCCTGGGCAACCAGGACATCCCGGACATTCTCGACAATTCCGGCAAGCTGCTCTGGCACCTTTTCAACCGTCTCGATCGAGAAGTCAGCGGCGATCAGCGCGGCTGTCTCGTAGTCGATCTGCTGGTTAATGTTGGCGAGCACACCGCCCTTCAGTAGCGCCTTGAGGATCTCAGACGCGCCAATCCCCGTGGCCTCGGAGAACTCACGCACCGTCATGATGCTGGGCAACTCCACCGGGCCTCTGGGCCGCACGGGCCCCGGGGCGGGCCTACCGCCCGGCCGGGCCCCGGTCGTTGGCCTCCCGCTGCGCCCGCGCCCGTTGAGAATACCCTCACGCTCTTCCGGGCCACCAGGGCCGCGCCGGCCGCTGCCGCCACCACGGCTGCTGCCGCCACGGCTACCGCCGGTCCGACTGCCACCACCGCCGCCACCACCGGTCCGGCCGCCGCCGCCCCCGCCGCCGGGCCGGCCGCCGCCGCCC
>SFCB01000080.1 GCA_004367505.1 Chloroflexi bacterium OHK40
AGCCGTCCAAGCAGAGTATCCGGGTCAAACGGCAGAAAGCTGGCTGGAACGAGGAATTCTTAGCCAAGCTCCTCGTCGGATAATATGCGATGGCCCTGCCTGACAACCCCACAGATCCTCGCGATAACCACCGGCGTGGGCTGAAGCGCCGTGGGCAAACGCCAGACGATTCGCTGCCGCCCCTCCTCATTGGTATTATATCGTATCCCGGGGTCGCTACTTTGCCAGGCATCATTTACAGGAGCGACGAAGTGCACAGGGCGAATTATGGCATTGCAAAGCAATTGCAAGCTCTTCGTTCGCGTTGACACAAACGGAAAGATGGGTATAATTCCAGTGCAGCCTGAGTGTCCATCCGAGGGAGGGCAGCCGTGCTAGGTGCCTACCTGCCGATCCTGGTCATGTTCCTCATCGCCGTCTTCATTGCCGCCTTTGTGATTATTGTCTCCTCGCTCCTGGGCCCACGGCGCAGCACCGTGCGCAAGCTGGCCCCTTACGAGTCGGGCATGGAGCCGATCGGGCCGGCCATCCGCCGCATCCCGGTCAAGTTCTATGTCGTCGCGATGCTGTTCATCGTCTTCGATATCGAGGTCGTCTTCTTCTATCCCTACGCGCTGGTGTTCCGCGATCTGGCGGGGCCCGGGCTGGTGGCCATGGGCGTCTTCTTTCTCGTGCTGGTGGTCGGCTTCGTCTACGAGTGGAAGAAGGGGGCGCTGAAATGGGAATAGAGGAGAAGGCTGGCAATCTCGGCGTCGTCACGACGTCGCTTGAATATGTGGTGAACTGGGGCCGCACGAACGCCATGTGGCCACTGCTCTTCGGGCTGGCGTGCTGCGCGATCGAGATGATGGGTGCCCAGGCCAGCAACTACGATCTGTCGCGCTTCGGGATGGAGTTGAACCGGGCATCGCCCCGCCAGGCCGATCTGATGATCGTCGCCGGGCGCGTGAGCCGCAAGATGGCGCCTGTGGTGCGGCGGCTCTACGATCAGATGCCCGAGCCCAAGTGGGTGGTGGCCATGGGCGACTGCGCCGCCTGCGGTGGGGTCTTCAACAACTATGCGATCGTCCAGGGCGTGGACGAGGTGGTGCCCGTGGATGTCTATGTCGCCGGTTGCCCGCCCCGGCCCGAGGCGCTGATCGACGGGATCATGCTGCTGCACCAGAAGGTGATGCGCGAGAAGATCAGCGGCCAGAAAGAGCAGCCGGTCCGTCTTCAGCAGCCGCTCATCCAGGTGAAGTAGGCGCGCTGTGCCGTGAGGATCGCGTGCGCTGTGCGGTTCGCGATCGGATCGAACTGAGTACCCAATGGATAATGCGCATCTCCTCGCTACCCTCCGCGAGCGCCTCGGCACCGGGATCATCGCCGTCGGCGAGCATCGCGGTGATCTGAGCCTCACGCTGGCTCCAGGCGCCTACTACGCCGCCGCCCAGTATCTTCGTGACGATCCGGACCTGGCTTACCATTTCCTGGAGAACCTTTGCGGCGTAGACTATCTGGGCCGCGAGCCGCGCTTTGAGGTAGTGGCCCACCTGGTAAGTCTTCGGCACGGCCATCGGGTCTGCCTGAAGGTGGGTGCCCCCGAAGCCAGCCCACGCGTACCATCACTCACGCCTCTCTTTCCTACGGCGAATTACCAGGAGCGTGAGACGTACGACCTGCTCGGGATCGCGTTCGATGGGCATCCTTCTCTCACCCGCATCCTGATGCCCGAGGACTGGGTGGGCCATCCCCAGCGCAAGGATCATCCCCTGGGTGAAGAGGAGGTTGCCTTCACCTTCAACCAGGACTCCATCTACGCCAGGAAACCGTTCGCCAAATCGTAGGGGCGCCGCGCGCCGCTTCCCCCGACGACGACGTAGGGACGCTGTGTGCAGCGTCCGATGCGTGTAGCGTTCGATGTGTCCGCCGTCCGGTGCGTGTAGCCTCCGGTGCGTCCCGTTGCCGCCCTATCGAGGTCGCGTATGAGCCAGACCACCCCGGCCCTCCATGTCCCGACACCGCAGGAGATCACCGGGCCTGCCCTTGCCGGCAAGGCCGATACGATGGTGCTCAACATGGGGCCCCACCATCCGAGCACCCACGGTGTGCTGCGGCTGGTGCTCGAGCTCGACGGCGAGATTGTGGTGAACGTCGCCCCCGACGTCGGCTTCCTCCATACCGGCATCGAAAAGACGATGGAGAGCAAGACGTACCAGCAGGCGGTGGTGCTCACCGACCGCATGGACTATCTGGCCCCGCTCTCCAATAACCTCTGCTACGCCCTGGCCGTGGAGAAGTTGATGGGGGTCGAGGTGCCTGAGCGTGCTCAGGTGATCCGCGTGCTGCTAGTGGAGCTCCAGCGGATCTCTTCCCACCTCGTCTGGTTGGGTACCCACGCGCTCGATCTCGCGGCGATGACGGTCTTCCTCTACGCTTTCCGTGAGCGCGAGCAGATCCTCGATATCTTCGAGCTCGTCTCCGGCGCCCGCATGATGACGAGCTATATTCGTGTCGGTGGCCTCGCCTACGATCTCCCAGCCGATTTTCTGCCCACCGTCGATGCCTTCCTAAAGCTCATGCCCGCCCGGGTGGACGAGTACGAGGATCTGCTCACCGCGAACCCGCTCTGGCTCGAGCGTACCGTGGGTGTGGGCGCTATCGACGCGGAGGCCGCCGTGGCCTACGGCCTCTCCGGCGCCAACCTGCGCGCCACCGGCGTCCCCTACGATGTGCGCAAGGTCTTCCCCTATTCCGGCTACGAGACCTATGACTTCGAGGTGCCCGTTGGCAAGACGGGCGATATCTATGATCGCTATCGGGTGCGGGTCGCTGAGATGCGCCAGTCCATCCGCATCGCCAGGCAGGCCTGGGAGCGCCTGAGCGCGATGGGTCCCGGCCCCTATATCACCGCCGACCGGAAGGTGGCTCCGCCGCCTAAAGCCGAGATTACCCATAGCATGGAGTCGCTCATCCATCACTTCAAGCTGTGGACCGAGGGCTTTAAGCCGCCTCGCGGTGATGCCTATGTGAGCATCGAGAGCCCCCGTGGTGTGCTCGGCTGCTATGTGGTGAGCGATGGAGGCCCGAAGCCCTGGCGTGTGCATTTCCGCTCGCCCTCGTTTATTAACCTCCAGGGTCTCCCCCATATGGCCAGGGGCCGCCTCGTCGCCGACCTCGTGGCCCTTGTCGCTAGCCTCGATCCAGTGCTCGGCGAGGTGGACCGATGAGGGGCCAGTGGACGGCACCCACCGGCCAGCGGACGGGCCATGGCGCACAGCGGAGCCAGCGGACAGGCCAGGTCATGATGCGATTCGCTCGATGCATGCGCAGGATCAACAGAACTGGCGCCCGGCAGCATACCCTGGCCTCCGACCCTTCGTTCCCTGTCCCCTGTCCCCTGCTACCCCCTGAATCCTATGCTGCTTGATACCCACGCTTCCGAGATCGAGACCATCCTGGGCCGCTATGCGAGCCGGCGCAGTGCCGTGCTGCCGCTGCTCTACCTGGCCCAGGATACGTACGGCCATCTGAACGATGCGGCGATCCGCGAGGTGGCCGCCATCCTCGATCTGCCGGCGACCGATGTGTTTGAGGTGGTGGGCTTTTACACCCTGTTCTACAACCGGCCCGTGGGTACCTGGGTGTTGCAAGTCTGCGACGATGTGCCCTGCTGCTACCTCGGCGCCGAGGAGCTTGTGGCCGCCCTCAAGCAGAGCCTCGGCATTCAGGAGGAGCAGACGACGCCTGATGGGATGTTCACGCTACAGCGCGTGAAGTGCCTGGCCGCCTGCGACCGTGCCCCCGTGCTGCAGGCCAATCTTGATTACGTGTACGATGTGACGGCCGAGCGCGTCGAGGCGCTGCTGACTCACCTGCGCGAGCGCGCCGCCGAAGCGCGGAAGCGCGGCGTCTCGGGCCGCTTCGCCGAGGATTACGCCTTCGGCGCCGATGGCAGGCCCCTGCGTCTTGAGCGCGAAGCTCCCTATACCCCACGGGTCTTCACACCCGTTCCGCCGCCGCCCGAGCCGGCGCCGATGGCTCCGCCCGAGGCCGGTACCGAAGCCGAGAGCGGCGAGCGCCGCGTCTCGCCGTTGTGACCGTCGTGGCGCTCGGTGTAGCGCCGTATGCCGACTATCGAAGGTACACCTAGAACCGGAGCGACCCGATGGGCCTCAGCGAGCATATCGTGATGCGGGAGCTCGACATCCCCGCCATTAACGACTTCTCCGTCTACCGGCAGCACGACGGCTGGGAGGCCTTCGCCGATGCGCTGAGGACGAAAACGCCAGCCGATGTGGTCAATATGGTGAAGGAGGCTGGCCTGCGCGGTCGCGGTGGCGCCGGCTTTCCCACCGGCGTGAAGTGGGGCTTCCTCCCGAAGGGTGTCTACCCGCGCTACCTGCTCTGCAATTGTGATGAGTCGGAGCCCGGGACCTTCAACAACCACCAGATTATCGATCGTAACCCGCACCAGTTGATCGAGGGCGTGGCAATCTCGGCCTTCGCGATCGAGAGCCACACCGCCTTTATCTATATGCGCGGTGAGTTCGCCGCCGCCGCCATCACCGTGGAGCGGGCGATCGCCCAGGCCTATCAGGCCGGCTTCCTCGGCAAGAACATCCTTGGTACCGGCTACGACCTGGATATCTATGTCCACCGTGGCGCGGGGGCCTACATCTGCGGCGAGGAGACGGCCCTCATGGAGTCGCTTGAGGGCAAGATCGGCCAGCCTCGCCTGAAGCCGCCCTTCCCTGCGGTCGCTGGTCTCTACGGCAAGCCTACGATCATTAACAATGTCGAGACGCTGACCAACGTGCCGCGTATCCTCGCGCGGGGTGTGGCCTGGTATCGGAGCCATGGCACCGAGAAGAGCCCCGGCACCAAGTGCTTCTCGCTCTCTGGCCACGTGAACCGGCCCGGCAATTATGAGATCCCCTTCGGGGTGCCTCTGCGCGAGTTGATCGAGAGCCCCGAGTACGGCGGTGGGATGCGCGGCGGTCGCCCGGTGAAGATTATTATCCCCGGTGGCGCCTCGGCCCCCTGGCTCACCCGGGAGCACCTGGATCTGCCGCTGGACTATGAGAGCGTGGCCGCCGCTGGCTCTATGCTCGGCTCCGGCGCGGTGATTGTGCTCAACGATACCGTCAGCGCACCCCACCTGGCCTATAAGATGGACGAGTTCTTCAAGCACGAGAGCTGTGGGAAGTGTACTCCCTGCCGCGAGGGAACGCACTGGCTCGTGCGTGTGCTGCACCGCATGGCCGAGGAAGGCCACGCCCACCCTGAGGATATCCCCACCCTCCACGGGATCTACACCCAGATGGCCGGGAACTGCTTCTGCCTGCTCGGCGAGAGTGCCGTGATGCCGATCAAGTCGGCCCTTCGGCTCTTTCCCCAGGAGTTCGAGGCGATCGTGCGGCAGAGCCAGAATGGCCACGCTGGGAAGCCCCGGCCCGCCGCGGCGCAGCACGCCATCCCGCTGGGGCTGGCGTCGCGACGGTAAACTCCGCTCCTGCGTGAAGCGCTAGCCGCGTCTCTAGAGAGAGCGTTTCCTATGCCCGATGTCACAGTCACGATCGACGGTGTGACCATCCAGGTTCCCTCCGGTACCAATGTGGTGGACGCGGCACGCATGGCCGGTGTGGCCGTGCCGGTCTTCTGCTATCACCCCCGCATGCAGCCGGTGGGGATGTGCCGCATGTGCCTGGTGCAGATCGGTACGCCCCGGCTCGACCCGGCTACCCGGCAGCCTGTGCTCGACGATGCAGGCCGCCCGGTGATCCAGATGATGCCCAAGCTGCAAACCGGCTGCACGACTCCGGTCAGCGAGGGGATGGTCGTCAACACGGTGGCCGATGAGGTGAAGTTCGCCCAGCGCGGGGTGCTCGAGTTCTTGCTCACCTCCCACCCCCTCGATTGTCCTGTCTGCGATAAGGGCGGCGAGTGCCCGCTGCAGAATCTGACGATGCAGTGGGGCCCCGGCATGAGCCGCTTCGACTATAACGACAAGGTCCACTTTGAGAAGCCGGTTCCCCTGGGCGATCTGATCTATCTCGACCGGGAGCGCTGCATTCTGTGCTCCCGCTGTGTTCGCTTCCAGGACGAACTGGCCGACGATCCGGTGCTCGGCTTCGATAACCGGGGCCGCAACTGGATGATCATCTCGAAGAGCGATCCGCCCTTCGATAGCAAGTTCTCCGGCAATACGACCGATATCTGCCCCGTGGGCGCGCTGACATCGAGCGACTTTCGCTTCCGCGCCCGTGTCTGGGAGCTCGACTCCAGGCCGGTGGTCTGCACGCTCTGCCCGGTGGGGTGCAACCTCAGCCTGGATATGCGCTACAACCAGCTGATGCGGGTGATGCCGCGCGAGAATGGGGCCGTGAACGATATCTGGATCTGCGATAAGGGCCGCTACGGCCATCGCTTCGTGGATCACGAGAGCCGCCTCACGACGCCCATGCTGCGCCGCGATGGGCAGCTGGTCCCCGCGAGTTGGGACGAAGCGCTGGCGCTGGTGGCCGAGAAGCTTGCCGCTGTGCGTCAGGCCCACGGCGGCAGTGCGATCGCTGGCCTCGCTGCTCCTCGCCTCAGCAATGAGGATCTCTACGCCTTCCAGAAGCTCTTCCGCGAGGTGCTCGAGAGCAACAATCTGGACCAGCGGATCGGCGCGCCCGGCGAACCCGCCCTCGACGATCTCGGTGCCCTGCTCGGGCCTGGCACTGGCTCCGACCTCGCGCAACTCGGCGCGGGGACGACGGTGCTGGTGCTCGGCGCCGACCCCGAAGAGGAGGCGCCGCTCTACGTGTTGCGGCTGCGGGCGATGGCCCGGCGCGGCGCTCGCTTGCTGGTGGCCAATCTGCGCCCCACCAAGCTCGATCGTTCGGCCAGTACGCGCCTGCGCTACCGCGCCGGCGCCGAGTTGGCCTTCCTGCGCGGCCTACTCCGGGCGCTCTCCGATGAGGTCGGCACCGACCGTCTGACGGTGAAGAGCAGTGGTCTCGACCAGTTGCGCCGCGCGCTCTTCGCGACCAGTCTGGACGATACGGCCGCCGCCTGTGGGGTGAGCGCCGCCGATCTGAAGGCGGCAGCCGCGACCATCGCCTCCGCCGAGCACCTGCTGATCTTCTATGGTGCCGAAGCTCGCAGCGCCGGCCCGGCCGTCGTCGAGACGCTCGGCGCGTTGCTCGCCCTCGCCGGCAAGGCCGGCCAGTCCAACAGCGGCCTGATCGCCCTGCTGCCCGGCGGCAATAGCCGGGGCGCCCTTGATATGGGCGTGCGCCCGGATGCTCGCCCCGGCTATGCGCCCCTCGCTCAGCCCACGATCGGGGCCCGGGATCTCTGGAACGCCGTGCAGGGTGGCCGCGTGCGGGCCGTCTGGGTGGCCGGGCTCGATCCGGCCGCCAGCCTGCCCGCCGCCCGCGCGGCCCTCGATGCCGCCGAGTTCGTGGTGGTGCAGGATCTGTTCCTCACCGAGACTGCCCGGCTGGCCGATGTGGTGTTGCCCGCGGCCAGTGTGGCTGAGCGCGACGGTACCTATACCAATGCCGAGCGCCGTGTGCAGCGTTCGCGCCAGGCACGGCCTCCCATCGGTGAGAGCCGCCCCGATTGGCAGATCGTCCAGGGTGTGGCCCAGCGCCTCGTGCAGGCGTGGGTCGCGACTGGCGCGCCAGCCGTACCGGCGAAAGGCCCGAAGGATGGCAAGGGCGCACGGGGCGCGCGGGGTGGAGTCGAGGTGGGGGCGGTGGCCGTTGCCGAGAACGGTGGCTGGGACTACCTGACCGCCGCCGATGTGGCTGCCGAGATTGCCGAGCGTGTGCCAGGCTACGCCGGTGTGACCTACCCCGCCCTCGCGGCCACCGGGAAGCCCGGTAGTTGGGGCCGCCAGGTGAATGAGGCGATCTACTACGACGGTACCAACTACGAGAACACCGAGGGTGTGGGGATCAAGCTGCCCAGCCTGATCGAGAGTGGCCGCGCCAGCCTGAACCTCGCGCCGCTCCCCGTGCCCGCCACCGCCGACGATCGGCCCCTGCTGCTGATCGCCCAGCCCCTCGCCTATGATGGCGACCCGTTGCTGCGGGGCTCCCGGTTGGAGGCCCACGTGCCCGAACCTTATGTGGCCCTGAGCCGCGCCGATGCCGAGCGCCAGAACATCCGCCCCGGCGATATAGTGCGCCTCGCATCGAGTGCCGGCGAACTGGCCCTCCCGGCCCGCGTGGTCGATGATCTGCCCCAGGGTGTGGCGCTTGTCCCGGCTAACCTGGCTGGGGTGGGCCTCGCCACCGTGCAGACGGGTCCGCGCACCCGCGTGAGCCTTGTGAAAGTGGTTGTGTGAGAGGGAGCAGGAGGGGACAGGGAACTGGGCACAGGAAGCAGCCATGATGCATAGCGCTACGGTGATGATTGTAGGGCAACGCCCGGGGTGTGAGCTTTCTCAAAACCCCGTAGCTTGTGCTGCCCCTCGCCCTGTCTCCCGTCCCCCGTTCCCACTTCTCTGGCCGGCCCTGTCCTCTGTCCCCTGTCTCCTGTCGCCTGAGAGGTGCCTATGAGCTGGGCCGATATTCTTATTCTGGTGGTCCAGTGTTTCGTGATCACCCTTGCCGTCACCACGGGATTCGCCTACCTCACCCTCTTCGAGCGGCGAGTGCTCGCTCGCCTGCAGAACCGGGTGGGGCCGAACCGCGCCGGCCCCGGGGGCTTCCTGCAGCCCGCTGCCGACGCGGTGAAGCTCTTCTTCAAAGAGGATATCGTCCCGGCCATGGCCGACAAGCCGGTATACCTGCTGGCCCCGGCCATGGCGGTGATCCCGGCGTTGATCATCTGGGCGGTGATCCCCTTCGGCTGTCTGAACATCGCCAACTGGGACTACCGAGCCTGCTTCAGCGCCTCGGGCGAGGGGCTGCGCAACATCCTGCAGATCGCCGACATTAACGTGGGTGTGCTCTACATCCTGGCCGTGACCAGCATCGGCGTCTATGGGATCACCCTGGCGGGCTGGGCTAGCAACAACAAGTACTCCATGCTTGGCGGCATCCGCTCCTCGGCCCAGCTGATCTCCTATGAGCTGGCGCTGGGCTGCGCTGTTCTGAGCGTGGTGATGACCTACGGCACCCTCAGCACCCGCGAGATCGTCTACTTGCAAGGCTGGTCCAACGGCGGGATCTGGGGCATCGTGCCGCAGCTCCTCGGCTTCGTCCTCTTTATGATCGCTTCGACGGCCGAGGTGGTGCGGGCGCCCTTCGACCTGGTGGAGGCCGAGCAGGAGTTGGCCGGCGGCTACAACACCGAGTACGGCTCCATGAAGTTCGCGCTCTTCTTTATGGCCGAGTATATCAAGTTGATCGCCGTCAGCGCGATTGCGGTCACCTTCTTCTTCGGCGGCTGGCGCTTCCCCGGCCTGGAGACGCTCGGCCGGGGGATGACGGAACTGGCCGGCCCGGTGGTAGGCTCCATCGTGATGGGAATCGTCTCGCTCGGCTCCTTCCTGCTGAAGGTGGTGATCTTCCTCTTCATCTCGGTGTGGGTGCGAGCCTCCTGGCCGCGCCTGCGCTACGATCGGCTGATGGATCTGGGCTGGAAGTGGCTGTTGCCCCTGGGGCTGCTCAACATCCTTTACACCGCCGTGGTCTACGTGCTGGTGCCCAGCCAGCGCCTGGCCGCCTTCGTGTTGCTTGGCCTCGGCCTGATCACCCTGGCGATCGCCGGTAGCTTCAGCTCGGCGCCCAGGCCAGTGGATAACGTGACCTACGTCAAAGAGGTCGTGAGGTCCAGCACGGGGCGCGAAGAACGCGACCATGAGTTGCGCGAGAGCGCGAAGGGGATCTAAATGCTGGGAGAGCTTTTGAAGGGCCTGGGCACCACGCTGCGCTACATGTTCCGGCAGCCGGTGACGGTGCAGTACCCCGAGGTGAAGCGCCCGGTGCGCGAGCGCTTCCGGGGGCGCCACGAGCTGAAGCGCTTCGCTGATGGTAAGGAGCGCTGCATCGGCTGCTCGCTCTGCGCGGCGGCCTGCCCCGCCGACGCCATTCTGGTTGTGCCGGCCGAGAACGATCCGGCCAACCCGAAGTCCCACGGCGAGCGCTACGCGGCCACCTACGAGATCAACATGCTGCGCTGCATCTTCTGCGGCTACTGCGAAGATGCCTGCCCGACCAACGCGATTGTGCTGGAGCATCAGTACGAGCTCTCGTTCTACGATCGGCGCAGCTCGATCTATACCAAGGAGATGCTGCTGGTGCCAGAGGATCAGGGCCATGGTGATCCGCCACCCATCCTCCAGCAGCTCAGCCGCCGCCCAAGCCCGCCCGCGCAGATTGATTTGTGATGCGACGCCCGGGCGATCGGCCCTGGCCATTGGAGATCGTGCGCTTGCCACGGGTGCAGTAATGGACGTCTTGCTCTTCTTTGTGACGGCCGCCGTCGCGCTTGTGGGCGCGATCGCCATGCTCGTTAGCCGGAACGCCGTGCATAGCGCGCTCTTCCTGCTGCTCAACTTCGGCGCCATGGCGGTGCTCTACCTGCTGCTTCAGTCGCCCTTCCTCTTCACCATTCAGCTCACCGTCTATGCCGGGGCGATCATGGTGTTGTTCCTCTTCGTGGTGATGTTGCTCGGCGCTGAGCAGGTGGAGGATACGCCCGACCGGATCGCCTGGCAGCGGCCCCTGGGCATCCTGCTGGGCGTCGGGCTGCTGGGGGTGGCGGCGGCGGCCTCGCTGCGCGGCGCGGCGGGCCAGCCGGCCCCTGGTGGCGAGGCGGCGGCGAGCTTCGGTAATCCCGCCGAGCTTGGCGCCCTGCTCTTCACCCGCTACTTGCTGCCCTTCGAGATCACCGGCGTGATCCTGCTCGTGGCCGTGGTGGGCGTGGTGGTGCTGAACCAGCGTGGGCGGCAGCAGGCTCCGGCAAAACCACCCGCTGGCGATTGATCATTGGCGCGAGTTGAGCGGGTGCGGCGCGCTGCGCCCATCCTGGCGACGGAGAGCTCTATGGTGCCCACCGCCTACTACATCATCCTGAGCGCGGCCCTGTTCACGATCGGCGTGCTGGGCGTGCTCATCCGCCGGAACGCGATCGTGGTCTTTATGTCGGTCGAACTGATGCTCAACGCGGCCAACCTGGCCCTGGTGGCCTTTGCCCGCGAGCGGCTGAACGTCGATGGGCAGGTGCTGGTCTTCTTTGTGATCACCGTTGCCGCCGCCGAGGTGGCCGTGGGCCTGGCGCTGCTCGTGGCGATCTTCCGTACCAAGAACACCGCCGACGTGGACGAGGTGAGCACCCTGAAGGGGTAGCTATGGCATACCTGAACTGGCTGATCTGGCTCATCCCGCTCCTGCCGCTTCTCGGCTTTCTGCTCAATGTCTTCGTGGTCCGCCGGGAACGCCCCGCCGGCCTGCTGGCCAGCGGGATGGTGCTCGGCGCTTTTGTGGTGGCGGTGGTGGCGGTCATCGGCCTGGCCGGCCTGCCCGCGGAGAGCCGCAGGATCATGTCCACCGGCTGGCAGTGGATCAGTACCGGGGCCTTCCAGGTGCCCTTCGGGATCATGCTCGACCCGCTGACGGCGGTGATGGTGCTGCTCGTCACCGGCGTGGGCGCGCTGATCCACATCTACTCGATCGGCTACATGCACGGCGACCCGCGGGTGGTGCGCTACTTTGCCTACCTGAACCTCTTCATCACCATGATGCTCTTCCTGGTGATGGGGAACAACCTGCTGATCCTCTTCCTCGGCTGGGAGGGCGTGGGCCTCTGCTCTTTCCTGCTGATCGGCTACTGGTTTGAGCGGCGCTCGGCTGCCGAAGCCGCCGTGAAAGCCTTTGTGGTCAACCGGATCGGCGACGCGGCCTTCATCCTGGCGATGCTGGCGATCTTCGCGAGCTTCGGCACGCTCAACTTCTACGACGTAGAGATCGGCGGGGTGATACAACCCGGTTTCCTTGAGCGCATCCCCGAGATCCTCGGGCGCACCGTCGGCCCCAGCTGGCAGCCGATCGCTGTGGCCACCGGGATCTCCTTCCTGCTGCTGATCGGGGCCACCGGCAAGAGCGCGCAGTTCCCGCTCTTCGTCTGGCTGCCCGACGCCATGGCTGGCCCGACCCCGGTCTCCGCACTCATCCACGCGGCCACCATGGTCACCGCCGGCGTCTACATGATGGCCCGTACTGAGAGCCTCTTCCAGGAGTCGCTGGCCACCCAGAGCTGGGTGCTCTGGATCGGCGCCCTCACCGCGCTGATCGCTGGTACGGCTGCCGTGGCTCAGTGGGATATCAAGCGCGTGCTGGCCTACTCCACGGTCTCGCAGCTCGGCTTTATGGTGGCCGCCTGCGGTATGGGCGCCTACGTCGCGGCGATCTTCCATTTGCTCACCCACGGTCTCTTCAAGGCGCTGCTCTTCCTCGGCTCCGGCTCGGTGATCCACGGCACCCACGATACCCAGGATATGCGCAGGATGGGTGGGCTGCGGACGGCCATGCCCACCACGTTCTGGACTTACCTGGTGGGCGCGGCGGCCCTGGCCGGGATTGTGCCCCTGGCCGGGTTCTGGAGCAAGGACGAGATCCTCGCCCACGCCTTGAGCCACGGCAACTGGCCACAGCTGATCATCCTCTTCCTGACCTCGCTGCTGACCGCCTTCTACATGGGCCGCCAGGTGGCCCTGGTGTTCTACGGCGAGCAGCGCGACCATAGCTACCACGCGCACGAGAGCGGCCGGGTGATGACGGTGCCGCTCCTGATCCTGGCCGTGGGCGCCGCCCTGGGTGGGCTGATGAACCTGCCCTTCAGCATCCCCGGCGGCCACTGGCTCTCCGACTGGCTCAACCCCGTGCTGCACGAGGAGCCCGGTGAGTTCAATCTGGCGCTGGCCCTGCTCGCCACCGCCGGCGCCGTGGGCATGGGCTACCTGGGCTGGTGGGTCTATACACGCAACGCGGCGCGGGTGAAGGTGGGCGGCAAAGATCCGGCCTACCGCTATACCGGCGATATCTGGGATGGTATGGAGGAGGCCTGGTACCTTGATGCCGCCTACAACCGCTTCGTGGTGGCGCCCTTCCGGGCCCTGGGCGGCTTCCTGGCCCGTGTCTTTGATCCCCAGGGCATCGATGGGCTGGTGATGGGCATCGGCCGGTTCTTTACCTGGGTGGGCGGTGGCGTGCGTGGGCTGCAGAGCGGCTATGTGCGCACCTACGCCCTCGTCTTCACCGTCGGCGTGCTGCTCGTGCTGGGGTTCGTGCTCATCTTCACGCGGTGAGGCGCTTATGTTCCCCGAAGGCTTCCCCATCGTCTCGCTCGTGCTCTGGCTGCCGGCCCTTGGGGCGCTGCTGCTGCTGCTGGTGCCCCGCGCGAGCGCTGAGCGTGCCCGCCAGGTGGCCCTCGCCGTCGCGCTGCTGACCTTCCTCGTCTCGCTGGCGCTGCCGCTCGGCTTTCGGCCCGAGGTGCCAGTGGCTGGTGAGGCTCCGGCCATGCAGTTCGTCGAGAGCGTCTCATGGCTGCCGCTCTGGGGCGTGAGCTATACAGTGGGCATTGATGGGGTGAGCCTCTGGCTGGTGATGCTCACCACCTTCCTGCTGCCGATCGTGGTGCTCTCCACGTGGGGCTCGGTGCAAAATGAGGTGCGGAACTTCCAGATCCTCACCCTCCTACTTACCACCGCGATGCTCGGCGTATTCGTGGCCCAGGATCTGTTGCTGTTCTACATCTTCTGGGAGTTCACGCTCATCCCCATGACGTTTCTGATCGGCATCTGGGGCGGGGCGAACCGGGTGTACGCGGCGCGCAAGTTCTTCATCTACACCTTCGCCGGCTCGGTGCTGATGCTCCTGGCGATCATCGGGCTCTACGTGCTCAACCGCGAGGCCGGGCGTGCGGCGGGCATGGCCGACTACCCCGGTACGCTGAACTTCATTCAGCTGGTAGCCGACATGCGCGGCGGGCGCTTTACCCTCGACACGCTGACGGAGCGGCTTCTCTTCGGGGCCTTCTTCCTGGCCTTCGCGGTGAAGGTGCCCCTCTGGCCGCTGCACACCTGGCTGCCCGATGCCCATGTTGAGGCGCCGACGGCCGGATCGGTGATCCTGGCCGGCATTCTGCTGAAGCTCGGCACCTACGGCATGATCCGCCACTGCCTGACGCTCTTCCCGCAGGCCTCGGCCTGGGCCGCGCCCGCCATCGCCGTGCTCGCCGTGATCGGTATTGTGTACGGCGCACTCGTGGCCTACGCCCAGAGCGACATGAAGAAGCTGGTGGCCTACTCGTCGGTCAGCCACATGGGCTTCATTGTGCTCGGCATCTTCGCGCTCAACACCGAGGGCGTCAGCGGCGCGATCGTCCAGAGCATCAACCACGGTATTTCCACTGGCGCCCTCTTCCTGATCGTCGGGGTGCTCTACGAGCGCCGCCACACCCGTGAGCTGAGTGAGTACGGCGGGCTCTGGAAGGTGATGCCCGTCTACGCCGGGATCACCCTGCTCGTCGCGCTCTCCTCGGCGGGCCTGCCGGGGCTGAACGGCTTCGTCGGCGAGTTCACGATCATGCAAGGCGCCTTCCTTGCGCCCGGCCTCGGCTGGCCCTTCCTGGCCTTCGCCGTGCTCGGCGTGGTGCTCGCCGCAATCTATCTGCTCAAGTTCTACCGGGCGCTCTTTATGGGCGAGGTGAGCAACCCCGCCAACCAGGCCCTGCCGGACCTGAACCGCCGCGAGTTGCTCGGCCTGGCCGCGCTCTGTGTGCCGATCGTGGTGATTGGCATCTATCCCTGGTTTCTGTTCGGCCCGATGCAGCAGAGCGTCGCCGATGTGGTGAACAATCTGGCGTCGGCGGTGGCCGGGCGGTAATTCGCACCAATACCGGATGTATACCGCCCGGAACGAGACTCCTGAGGCGCTATGGAACCATTGCAGATCCCCCCGGTGAACCTGATCTTGCTCGCTCCCCTGCTCACCGTGGTGGGCTGGGCCTCGGCGCTGCTCCTGGTGGACGTGTTCCTCATTCCCGAGGGTAAGAAGAAGCTGACCGGCTACCTCGCGATCGCCGGGCTGCTGGTGGCTGGCCTGGTGGGTCTGCCGCTCTGGAATGTCAGCGGCAGCACCTTTAGCGGCATGCTCGTGCTGGACCGCTACAGCCTCTCGCTCACCTGGATCTTCGTGATCGTCGGGGCCCTCAGCATCGCGATGGCCCTGGATTACTTACCGCGCCACGGGATCGAGCAGGGCGAGTTCTACCCGCTGATCATGTTCGCGGTGGCCGGGATGATCCTCCTAGCCCAGGGTACTGACCTGATCGTGCTCTTCCTGGGGATCGAGGCGCTCTCGATCACGCTCTACATCCTCACCGGCTTCGCCTACCCGCGCCTCACCTCCGAAGAGGCGGCCATGAAGTATCTGGTGCTGGGCGCCTTCGCCGCTGGATTCTTCGTCTATGGCATCGCCCTGGTCTACGGTGCCACCGGCACAACCAGCCTCGCCGGGATCGCCGAATTCCTTGGCCGCCAGACGCTCGTGGCCGAGGATCAGACCCTGCTACTGGCCGGGGCCGGCATGGTGCTGATCGCCTTTAGCTTCAAGACGGCCCTGGTGCCCTTCCATATGTGGACGCCCGATGTCTATGAGGGCTCGCCTACGCCCGTGGCTGCCTTTATGAGCGTGGGTACCAAGGGCGCGGCGCTGGCGGCCCTGCTGCGGGTGCTGGCCTTTGCCTTTGAGGGCGTGCAGGCCTACTGGCTGCCCGTGCTGGCGGCGCTGGCCGCGATCACCATGGTGGTGGGTAATCTCGGCGCCCTCGGGCAGACCAACGTCAAGCGCATGCTGGCCTACTCTAGCATCGGCCACGCCGGCTACATCCTGCTCGGGATTATGGTCGCCTCCGAGCGTGGCGCCGAGGCCTTCCTCTTCTATCTGCTGGCCTATGCCCTCACCAACCTGGGCGCCTTCGGGGTGGTGATCGCCCTGGAGCAGCAGGGCGAGTCGGTCTGGAGTATCGAGGACTTTGCGGGCCTCTACCAGCGCCGGCCGATGCTGGCGGTGGCGATGGCGCTCTTTATGTTCTCGCTGGCTGGCGTGCCGCCGACCGCAGGCTTTATGGCCAAGTTCTTCATCTTTACGGCGGCCTATGAGGGCGGCCTGGGCTGGCTCGCACTGGTGGGTGTGATCACCAGCGCGATCGCTGCCTACTTCTACTTGCGCGTGGTGGTGAAGATGTTCATGCAGGAGCCGGCCCGTGAGGTGCAGCCCGAGCTGAATCGGGGCCTCAACGCCGATATCATCATCGCCGGTGTGGCCACCCTGCTGATCGGCCTTGTCCCCACCCCTTTTATCTTCCTCGCCCAGCAGAGCCTGGTCGCGCTGGGTGGGTAAGTATCAAACCCTCTTTGATCGGGTGCACGACGTTGGGTTGCATAGGGGCCTGTGGCCCCTACGCCTCTTATCGCCGGTAGCGCCTTTCGCGTGGCTCGCCACGCGCTGCCAGCCCCGCCAACCCACTGCGCCGCCCCCCGCACAGGCAGGGGGCGGCCGTTCTTTACCAAAAGTTTACAGCGCCCTTAACCTGGTTTGACAGGCTGGCGCTACCATGGCATAACACAAGCATTCCACACGGAGCGCCCACGCGACAGGCGCCGAGCACGGCCGCCAGCCACTGACTCTGGCCTGGCGGCACCCTGATGATGAAGGGTCATGGCTGCCCGCGAGGCGCATCCCGGGCCGTCCATCACCCGTGTTCGCACCGACCATCGTACATCCTCAATGAGGAGGCAGCGCCATGGGCTACGCGGAGCAGTACCGCCGATCGATCGAAGACCCGGAGGGCTACTGGGGCGAGCTGGCCGAGGCATTGCACTGGTACCGCCGCTGGGACGCCGTGCTGGATGCCAGCAAGGCCCCCTTCTACCGCTGGTTTGTGGGCGGAGAGACCAACCTCTGCTACAACGCGGTGGATCGCCACGCCCTCGGGGCCAGGCGCGGCCAGGCCGCGTTGATCTGGGAGAGCGCCGAGACGGGCCAGAGCCGCACGCTCACCTTCTTCGAGCTCTACCGTGAGGTCAACCGGCTCGCGGCGGTCTTCCGCGCCCTCGGCGTGGCAAAGGGCGAGCGGGTGATCATCTATATGCCCATGGTCCCCGAGGCGATCTTCGCCATGCTGGCCTGCGCGCGCCTCGGCGCCATCCACTCGGTGGTCTTCGGTGGCTTCTCGATCAGCTCGCTGGCGACACGCATCGATGATGCCTCCCCCACCCTGATCGTCACCGCTGACGCCGGGATGCGGAAGGGCCTCCCGGTGCCGCTCAAAGAGATCGTTGACCAGTCGCTTGAGGCGGCGACGGTCGAGAGTGTGCGCCACGTGCTCGTGCTCAATCGGGGGCTGGCGCCGATGGCCATGCGGGAGGGCCGCGACCTGGACTGGGCGGAGCAGCTGAAGGAGCACGGTGGCAAGAGCGTGGAGCCTGTGCCCGTGGCCTCCACGGACCCGTCCTACATCCTCTACACCTCGGGCACCACCGGCAAGCCCAAAGGCGTGGTCCGTGATACCGGCGGCTACATGGTGGCGCTGCACGCCTCGATGAGCCAGATCTACGCCTGCGGCGACGGCGATGTCTACTGGTCCACTTCGGATATCGGCTGGGTTGTGGGCCATAGCTACATCGTCTATGGCCCGCTGCTCAAGGGAGTGCCCACTGTCGTCTACGAGGGGCGGCCCGATCATCCGGACCCGGGCGTGTGGTGGCGGGTGATCGAGAAGTATGGGGTCACCCACGTCTTCACTGCGCCCACGGCCCTGCGAGCGCTGCGCAAATTCCCCGAGCAGTGGATGCGCTCGGCGGACATCAGCTCGCTGAAGCTGCTCTTCGCGGCGGGTGAGCCGCTGGACGCCCCGACCTACGAGTGGGCGCGGGCGACCCTGGGCGTGCCGGTGATCGATCACTACTGGCAGACGGAGAGCGGCTGGAGTATGCTCACCAACCCGGTGGGCGTGGAGTTGCTGCCGGTGAAGCCCGGCTCACCCACCAGGCCGGCCTTTGGCCACCGCCTGGAGGTGGTCGATGCCGATGGGAACCCCATCCCACGGGGCGAGAAGGGCTTTCTGGTGGACCACGGTCCCCTCCCGCCCGGCATGCTGATGACACTCTGGAACGACGACGAGCGCTACCTCCAGAGCTACTGGAGCCACTTCCAGGGCAAGCTCCTCTACATGTCGGGCGACTATGCCATTCAGGACGAGGATGGCTACTTCTGGATGCTCGGTCGCGCCGACGAGGTGCTGAATGTGAGTGGTCACCGCCTGGGTACCCGCGAGATCGAGGAGGTGATCTCCGGCCATCCGGCGGTAGCCGAGACGGCCGTGATCGGCGTGCGTCACGAGGTGAAGGGCGAGGGCGTGCTGGTGCTGGCGGTGCTGAAGCAGCATATTGCCCCGGCCGACCAGGATGGCGTCGCCCGGGAGATCAAGCAGTTGGTACGCGAGCGGATCGGGCCGATCGCCACGCCCGACGCGGTGCATTTTGTGAGCATGCTCCCGAAGACGCGCTCAGGCAAGATCATGCGCCGGGTGATCCGGGCGGTCTATCAGGGTGACACGATTGGTGATCTGAGCACCATCGAGGACGATGCGACGGTGGAGATGGTGCGGGAGGCGGTGGAGTTACTCAAGGAAGATCTGTGAACGGAGACAGCCAGCCCGGAGCCTGGCGCAAGGGCCCCGTGGCGATCGCGTGGCAACGCCGCGCTTGAACTGCCGGCATCCCGGGGGCGCCGGGCGACCGTGCTATAATCGCAGCCATCCGCCTGCCCACCACTTGAGAACGCCCGCTAGAGACGCGATGTGGAACAAGGAGGTTACCCCGTGACCGAGACCAGCGATGTCGCACATCACACGTCAGAGGTGTACCGCCCCAGCGCGGCGATCGTCGAGAACTCGAACGTCATGGCCTACGCCCGTGCCAAGGGCCTGAGCAGCTACGATGAGCTCTACGCGTGGTCGCTAGAGCATGGCGAGGAGTTCTGGGCCGATATGGCCTCGGAGCTCGAGTGGTACGAACCCTGGCAGAAGGTGCTCGACGATAGCAACAAGCCGTTCTTCAAGTGGTTCGTTGGCGGGAAGACCAACATCGTCCACAATGCCATCGACCGCCACGCGCGCTCGTGGCGCCGCAACAAGCTTGCGCTCGTCTGGGAGGGCGAGGACGGCACCCAGCGCACCTTCTCGTACCACGCGCTCAACCGCGAGGTGAGCAAGATGGCGAATGTGCTCAAGAGCCTCGGGGTGAAGAAGGGCGATATCGTCACGATCTACCTGCCCCGCATTCCCGAGCTTCCCATGGCCATGCTCGCCTGCGCCAAGATCGGCGCCGCCCACAGCGTGGTCTACGGCGGTTTCTCCGAGGCGGCCCTCGCCGACCGGCTCGCCGATGCGCAGAGCAAGGTGCTGATCACCGCCGATGGCGGCTTTATGCGCGCCAAGGTAGTGGAGTTGAAGAAGATCGCCGACGAGGCTATGGCCCGCACGCCCACTGTGCAAACCTGCCTCGTCGTGAAGCGCACGGGCCACAATATCAACATGGAGCTCGGGCGCGATCTCTGGCTCCACGAGTTGATGAATCTCCCCATCGCCGGGACCGATTGCCCCACCGAGGTGATGGACGCGGAGGACCCGCTGTTCATTCTCTATACCTCTGGCACCACCGGCAAGCCCAAGGGTGTGGTCCACACCCACGGCGGCTATATGGTCGGCACCTACACCACGTTGAAGATGGTCTTCGATCTGAAGGAAGAGGACCGCTACTGGTGTGCCGCCGACCCGGGTTGGATCACTGGCCATAGCTACATTGTCTACAGCCCGCTGATCAACGGCGCGACGTCCTTTATGTATGAGGGCGCGCCGAACTACCCCTTCCCCGACCGCTGGTGGTCGCTGGTCTCCAAGCACTCGATCAGTATTCTGTACACTGCCCCGACCGCGATTCGCGGGCTGATGCGCTTCGGCGAGGCCTGGCCCTCCCGCCACGATCTCAGTAGCCTGCGCCTGCTCGGCTCGGTGGGCGAGCCGATTAATCCCGAGGCCTGGAAGTGGTTCTACAGCGTGATCGGCAAGGAGCGCTGCCCGATCATGGACACATGGTGGCAGACGGAAACCGGCCACTTTATGATCACGCCAACCCCCGCCGTGCCGCTGAAGCCTGGCAGCGCTACCCGGCCCTTCCTGGGCATCGAGGCCGATGTGGTGCGCGAGGATGGTACGCCCTGCGGCCCCAACGAGGATGGCCTGCTAGTGATCAAGCGGCCCTGGCCCGGCATGATGCGCACCATCCTCAACGATCCGCAGCGCTATGTGGATACCTACTGGACCAAGGTGCCCGGTAACTACGCCGCTGGTGATAGCGCCCGTAAAGACGAGGACGGCTACATCTGGGTGATCGGCCGACTCGACGATGTGATCAAGGTCTCCGGCTACCGCCTGGGCACTGCCGAGGTGGAGAGCGCCCTGGTGAGCCACCCGTCGGTGGCTGAGGCTGCGGCGATCGGCCTTCCCCATGAGGTCAAGGGCAATGCCATTCACGCCTTTGTGATCCTGCGGTCCGGCTTCGAGGGCAGCCACGAACTGGAGGAGAAGCTGCGCGCTCACGTGGGCCACGAGCTCGGGCCGATCGCTCGCCCCGATGCGATCACCTTCGTGACGAGCCTGCCCAAGACGCGCTCCGGCAAGATTATGCGCCGCGTGCTCAAGGCCCGTGCCCAGGGCCTCCCCGAGGGCGATGTGAGTACCCTGGAGGAGTAAGCGTTACAGTCTGACGATCAACTCCATGAGCTTGCGGCGGTAGGTCCCACTGTTGAGCTTGTCCCAGCGGGCGGGCAACCCCGCCCGCAGCCGTTCCTGCTCCCGCTCACGGAGGGCCAGGTAGGCGGCGACGGCGGCCCCAGCCGCGCTATCACCAGCGTGGGGCGCGAGGATCTGCCGGGCTACGGCGATGTCGTTCAGGGCACCCAGGTAGTCCTGAAAGGCGACCAGAGGTGTCACCGCCTCATCGGTGCGGGGGCCGAGGGTCTCCGCGAACAGCTCAAGCACGTAGCGCATGCGCTTACCGTCGATGCGCATCGCGTGGAGCGCCTCCTCGTCCTGTGGCAGGCCACCGCGATCATGGGCGCGCAGGGCCTCGTAGTGGCGCCAGAGTGTGCTGCCGCCAAGATCGCGCACGCGGGGGGTATCGTTCCACTCGGAGGGGTTATTCATCGTCGCGGCGAAGGCGCGTAGGAACGCGGCGTACTCATCGCTGTCGAAGAGTTCGATCAGGCCAGCGTGGGCCTTCTGGCGCTCGGCGGCCAGGTTGGCGCGCAGGGCCTCGAGCGAGGGCGCCAGCCCCTCCGGCAGCTCCGCCGCCCGGGCCAGCAGGTCGGCCAGGAGCACATCACGGTCGCGTACCGCGCCGGCGGCACGCGCCACCCGACCAACGGCCTTCGCGTGGGCGCGTAGTTCGCCCGCCGGACCAACGGGGGCCAGCAGGCGGAGTGTGGCGCGCAGCCGCCGGGTGGCCACCCGCAGGGCGTGTACCGCCTCGATCTCCGCATCCGCGCGTACATCACGCTCAGCACTGCGCAGGCGGCGCAGGTGACGCCGCAGGAGTACCCGGCCGAGCTCGGCGAGGGGCGCCTCGGGTGTGGCGTACCAGGGCGCGAGCACGGTGGAGGCCGCCTCGTCGGGGGCTCCGCCGTCAACGGTCGGGGCGGCGTCTGGCGTTGCGCCATCCAGGGTGAGCCGCTCACCAAAGACCTTCCGCCACAGATCGGCCTTGGCCACTGCCCTGGCCCCATCCACGGCAGCATTGGGGCCGCTCAGGCGTAGCGCCAGGCCATCCTCGACGGGCTCCAGGGCCACGATCGTCGTGCTCTGGGACTGGCTGTAGTCGAGCCCATCGGCGACACGCAGGATGGCGGAGAGGGCCAGGGCCTGGGCCTGGCCCTTTTTGCCGAGGCTCAGGAAGGCGGGTTCGAGCTGGGGGCGCACCTTCTTGCGGTGAAAGGCCACCATGCAGGCCACGATCGCCTGCTCGCGGGGAGAGAGATCCTCGATCACGTGGCGCAGCACAATATCGCGGCCCACCAGGTGGTGCGCCGGCGGGTTCGTGGTGAGCCCCACGTTGTGCAGCAGCGCGCCCACCTCGATCAGGTGGCGGTGTTCCTGGGGGAGGCCATAGCGTTCGGCTACCGCGTCGAAAAGCGCCAGGGCGTGATCAGCCACCTGGCGCGCGTGGGCCAGATCAACCTGATACGCGTCGAGGATGTTGGTGAGCTTCATAGCTGCTCCAGTGAGCGACAATACGGGTGGAAACCGACGGACCCTGGCCCGGCGATCTCACGCGGGCGGGGCGGCAGTGTCGAGCAGCGCCAGGGCCCGCTGCAGCTTGGTACGCGGCTCGGGCCGAAGGGGGATGAGCGTGGCCAGGGCCGTGGCGAGGGCCTCGAGATCGGCGGCTTCGCCACCAGCGAGCAGCTCGATCTCCAGCTCGCTGAAGGGTTGCTCGCGCCCGCCGGCCCGAACGACCCCCCGATCCAGACAGAGCTCGGCTACGCGCACGCCCCCCCGCTCTACATAGCGGATGTGCCGCTCTGTCTCCACCGCGACGTGGGAGCGCAAGGGCGCGCCACCCGTGAGCGCGAGGCCGAGCTCCCGGGCTTCGCCGGGGGGCCAGGCCTGTGGGTGCGGATCGTCGCCGGGGAACTCGAACTCGACGCGCTGGTGCACTCCCGCCGGGGAGACCGTCGTTGGGCCTTTGAGCGTGACGAGCGAGCGTGGCCCCACCCGGCGCAGGCGTAGCCCGTGGCGCGCGGCGGCCAGGCGGCCATCGACCGTGTCGAAGTAGGTGTTCTGCTGCAGCTCGGGCTCGGGGGCGGCAACGAGGGTGTAGGGGCCGAGGGAGCGCAGGCCGGCCAGGAGCGTGAGCTCGTCGGGGCCGACAGTGTACTTGGCCTCGATCTCCATGATGCTTAGCATACCAGAATTTTCGAGACCCTGCGCAAGCGAGGGGTGTGCCGTGCCATGCAAAGTTCCACCTCCAGGCCCTTGCCGAAGGCGCGTTTCTGGAGTATAGTTTAGCTGGCTAATATTGGACCAGGCAGTCATTTCGCGCCGGCCGGCGTAAGGAGCACAGTGTGGCGCAGCGACGAGTCTTGCTCATCACCCTTGGCGTGATGATGAGCCTCTTTATGGCCTCTATGGAGAGTACCGTCATCGCGACAGCGATGCCCACGATTGTGGGCCAGTTGGGTGGACTAGAGAGCTATAGCTGGGTCTTTGCGATCTATATGCTCACCTCTACCACGGTGGGTCCTATCTTCGGCAAGCTCTCCGATCTCTACGGGCGCCGCCCGGTCTATATGGTGGCGATCAGTATCTTCGCCATCGGCTCGCTGCTCTGTGGCCTGGCCACGACGATGCCGCAGCTGATCGCGGCGCGGGCCGTACAGGGCCTCGGTGCTGGTGGGCTGCTGCCGCTCGCCTTCATCATCGTGGGCGATATGTTCACCCTGGAGCAGCGCACACGGGTGCAAGGGCTCTTCTCGGGGGTCTGGGGGGTGAGCTCAGTGGCTGGCCCGCTGATCGGCGGATTCCTGGTGGACCGTGTCTCGTGGCACTGGGTCTTTCTGATCAACCTGCCGGCCGCGATCATCGCGGGGGCGCTCGTCTGGGTGGCCTGGAGCGGGGTGGCACGCCCGGCCGGCGCGCGCCCGGCGATCGACTACGCCGGCGCGGCGTTGCTGAGTATTGGCGTCGTTACCTTGCTGCTGGGCCTGAATGACCTGGGGGCGCCGGGGAGCTGGGGGCTGCTCGGGGTCGCGGCGGCGGCCCTGGCGGCGCTGCTGTGGGTGGAGCTCCGCGCGCCCTCGCCCATTCTGCCCGTGCGGCTCTTCCGCTGGCGTCTGTTTGCGGTGGCCTGCGCCCACGGCGTGCTGGCGGGCTGGGTGCTCTTCGGCGGGATGTCGTATGTGCCGCTCTTCGTGCAGGGCGTGCTGCGCACCACCGCGACCGAGGCGGGCACGACGCTTACCCCGATGCTGCTGAGCTGGGTGGTGGCGAGTATCATCTCCAGTCGTCTGCTGCTCAAGGTGGGCTATCGCGCCCTGGTGATCAGCGGGATGGCCGTCTTCGTGGTAGGCGCCTTGATCATCGCCCGGGTGCGCCCCGATGTGAGCCTGGCCGAGCTGATGGTTGCCCTGGGCATGATGGGCTTCGGCATGGGTTTCTCCATCCCCGCCTTCCTGATCGCCGTTCAGAGCAGCGTGGAGAAGAGCAACCTGGGGGCGGCCACGGCCACCCTGCAGTTCTCGCGCACGATCGGCGGCACCTTCGGCGTGGCCGTGCTCGGCGCGCTGCTCAGCGCGCGCCTCGCCGCCGCGCTGGCGGGCGCCGGACTGGACCCGGCGGCGGTACCGCTCGATGGGTTGCTAGGCGAGGGCGCGAGCGGGGCCGCGGTGCTCGGTGAGCAGGCCCGGATCGCCCTCGCAGCGGCCATGGCCGACATGTTCCGCTCCACGCTGGTGGTCTCGGTGCTGGCCTTCGCCGTCACGTTGCTGGCGCCACGGATGACCCTTGGCGCGCCCGCTGCCCGCCGCGAGCCCCAGGAGGAGCCGGTTCTGGCGGGGGATTGACCGTCGCTCGGGTGCCGCTGATCCGGCCAGTTGCCGGATCGGCGGTGCCCTGCGCGCCGGGCGCGCTGGCCGACGCCAGCTACGCAGCACCTGCCTACGCGCAGCCTGCAATTTGTCGCCGCCTACCCGATCGGGTACAATGCCGCGCGCAGACGTGTTGCGTGAGGGGGCAGGCGGTGAGCGGAACGATCGAGGCGGTGCGCGGGATGCACGACGTGCTGCCCGCCGAGCAGCGGGGAGCGGCCCGGGCCCGCGCCGCGATCGAGGCGCAGCTGGAGGCCCACGGCTACGCCCCTGTGGACTTGCCGATCATCGAGCCACGGGAGCTGTACCTCCGCAAGCTGGGCGAAGAACTGGCGGGCAAAGTCTACGAGTTCAACTACGGGGGCCGTGAGCTGGCGCTGCGTCCGGAGTGGACGGCCTCGGTGCTACGGGCCTTTGTGGCCCATATGCAGGATCAGCCGCTGCCCCTGCGGCTCAGCTATGCCGGGCCTGTCTTTCGCTACGAGCGCCCCCAGCGCCTTACCTATCGCCAGTTCACCCAGGTGGGGGTAGAGATTGTGGGTGGCCCGGCCCCCCGCGCCGACGCGGAGGCCCTCGCCCTGGCCTGCGCCGGGCTGGACGCGGCGGAGGTGGCGGGCTATGTCGTGCGCGTGGGCCACGTTGGCCTGCTGCGCGAACTCCTCGGCCAGTTGGGGCTTGCCGAACGCACCCAGGGCGCCCTGGTATGGGGCATGGAGCGCATGCGCCAGGGAGGCGCCTCCGCCGTTCGCGAGCGCCTGCGTGAGGCGGCCGATGATCCGCTGCCGGGGATCGAGTTGCCCCCTGGCCTGGATGAGGCGCAGGCCGGCGCCTGGTTGCTGCGCGCGCTCGACGCGATGCAGATCGAGCTGAAGACCGGCAGCCGTGACCCCGAGCAGGTGGTGGCGCGCCTGCTACGCAAGCTGCGCCGCCGCGATGAGCAGGCCGCCGTGGAGCGCGCCCTCAGCCTGCTAGAGCGGCTGGTGGCGCTGCGCGGCGCCCCTGCGGCCACCCTGCCGGCCGTGGAGGCCCTGCTGGACGAGGCGGGCCTGCACGCTGCTGCCCTGGGCGAGCTGCGCGCCATCCTCGGCCTGCTGGCGGCGCACGGATTGGACCCGGAGCGCGTCGAGATCGACTTCGGCCTCGGACGGGGCCTGCACTACTACACTGGCATGATCTTCGAGATCGACGACGCCTCCGGCCTGCAGCTCTGCGGTGGCGGTCGCTACGACGATCTGGTAGCCGCCCTGGGCGGCCGTGGGAGCGTGCCCGCCGTGGGTTTCGCCTATGGCCTCGAACGGGTGGCTGCGGTCGCCCCACCTGCGCCTGCGCCCCGCCGTATCGTACTGGTGGCCCCGGTGTCCGATGACGACTACACCTACGCGCTGGAGGTCGCCCGGTGCCTGCGGGCCCGTGGCCTGGCGGCCAGTGTCGATGTACGCGGGCGTCCGCTCGCGCGCAACCTCAGCGATGCCGCCCGCCGTGGTGCCGCCTTCGTCGCGATCGTTGGGGTGGAGGAGCGCCAGAGCCGCACGCTCGTCTGGCGCGATCTCGAGCGTCGCGATGAGCGCCGCCTGACGCTCGACGAGATAAACACTCTATGAGCACCACCGTGACATGGGGCCGCTACGCCGAGCTGCGGCCCGATGAGCTCAGCGCCGTGCGTGAACATGCCCCCGTGGCCTACCTGCCCTGGGGCGGCCTCACCTGGCACGGGCCGCACCTCCCCCTTGGCCTCGATACGCTCATTGCGGAGGCCGTGGCCGAGCGGGTCGCCCGTCGCACCGGGGGGGCCATCCTCCCGCCGGTCAGCTGGCCCCTGCTCGGCAACGGGGATGAGTCGCTCGGCCTCCGCGCCGCCACGCTGCGCGCCCTGCTCGACGATGTCCTCGCCGCGATCGCGCGGGCCGGCTGGAAAGTGGCCGTGATCATCAGCGGCGCCTACTCGCCGCCCCACGACCTGCTGCTGATCCAGGCCGGGCGGAGCGCCATCGCCCGCCTTGGCCTGCTTGCCCTCGCCGTGCCCCCGCTTGGCCTTGTCGACGATGAGATGCTCGACCACGCGGCGCTCTGGGAGAGTTCGGTGCTCCTGGCGCTCCGCCCTGAGCTCGCCAACCTCGCAGCTCTCGGTGGTGGTCCGCTCATCCCGACCGAGAGCGGCGTGATTGGCCGCGACCCGCGCGACACCGCCTCGCCCTCGCTCGGCATCAGCGCCTTGAACCTTGCCGCCGAGCGTATGGTGGTCGCTGTGCGCGACTTGCTCGAACGCCGTGATCCGGCCCCACTGACCGCCCTCTACGCCCAGCGCGCCGAGCGCTACCAGCCCTTCCTTGCCCGCTACGGCAACGATCTGGAAGTGGCGGCGATGGCCTGGTGGCGGGAACAGCTGCACGGAGCGTAACAATGCTGCGCTTCGCTATCCCCTCCAAAGGCTCCGGCTACGATGCTTCCCTCGCCCTGCTTGAGAGCTGTGGCCTGCGAGTGGTGCGCGCCAACCCGCGCCAGTATACCGCGAGCCTGCGCGGCCTGCCCGACACCGAGGTGCTGCTCCACCGCCCCGCCGACATCGTTGAGAAAGTGGCTGCCGGTAGCATCGATATCGGCATCACTGGCTACGATCTGGTGGCCGAGCAGCGCGGCGATGATGAGAACCTGCTGGTGATCTTCGACGACCTGGGCTTCTGGCGCGTCGAGCTTGTCTTCGCTGTGCCCCAGGGCTGGATCGATGTGAGCAGCTGGGACGATCTGGCCGACCTGGCCGTGGAGTTGCGGGCCCAGGGCCGTCGTCTGCGGATCGCCACGAAGTATACCGAGACAGTGCGTCGCTTCTGCCGCACTCAGGGCATGAACGACTTCGAGCTGATCGACTCCCAGGGCTCCACTGAGGCCGCTCCGGGCCTGGGCTACGCCGACATTATTGCCGATATCACCGAGACGGGTACCGCTATTCGCGACAATAAGCTCAAGATCGTCGGCGGCCCCATCCTGCGCTCGCAAGCGGTGCTGGTGGGGAGCCGCCGCACCCTCCGCGATAATGCCCCGAAGCTGGCCCTGGTGCGCCAGTTGCTGGAGTTGGTGGAGGCCCGGCGCCGTGGCCGCCTCTTCTACTCGCTCACCGCCAACGTTGCTGGCGAAAGCGTGGAGACAGTTGGTCGCCGGGTGACGGCCCGCCTGGAGCTTGCTGGCCTCCAGGGTCCAACCATCGCCCCCGTCTGGAGCAAGTATGCCGCCGAGGGCGACCAGTGGTATGCCGTTAACGTGGTGGTGCCCCAGGAGGAGTTGCTGCCCGCCGTGGAGCACCTGCGCAACATCGGCGCCGTAAGTATTACCACCGTGCAGGTGCAGCACGTCTTTAAGGCCCAGAGCGACGCCTATGCGCGCTTGCTCGCGGCGCTCGGCTAAGAGGGGCCAGGGGCATACGGCACACCCGGGGTGTCCGGGTGTGCCGTACCGTTCTGCTGCCAGTCCGCCCCTGCTTGCGCGGGAGTGGGCGGCACCGCCACCCCCTGGACGCCCGCCGGCGCGGGCGTGACAGGCCTTTGCCTGCGGGAGCCCGCGCAGATGGGCTTCGCCGATCCGTAGCGGTGCGCTTGCGCGCCACGGCCCGTGGGGGTGTGCCACCCTCTGGACGCCCGCCGGCGCGGGGGTGACAGGCCTTTGCCTGCGGGAGCCCGCGCGGAAGGTGTTACACTGAGAGGCACGACGATGCTTGATTCGTGCCGCGTTCTGCTCGGTGCGAGCGAAGAATCTTCGCGCACTCATTTGTGAGGCGCCTGCTGCCGAAAGGACCTCCGCATGACGACATCCTACCGCGCCGCTGGTGTCGATATTGCCGCCGCTACCAGGGCCAAGGAGTTGATGGCCGAGGCCGTGCGATCGACCCACGGCCCCGCCGTGCTCGCCGGTATGGGCGCCTTCGGCGGCTGCTTCGATCTGGCCGCCGCAGGCGCCGCCGGCCAATCTGTTCTCGTAGCCTCTACCGACGGCGTTGGCACCAAGACGCTCGTGGCTGCCGCCGTTGGCCGCTACGATACCGTCGGCCAGGATCTCGTCAACCACTGTGTGAACGACATCCTCGTGCAGGGCGCCCGACCGCTCTTCTTTCTGGACTACGTGGCCGCGGCCCGGCTGGACCCGGACCAGATGGCCGCGATTGTGGGCGGGGTGGCCACCGCCTGCCGCGCGGTCGGCTGCGCCCTGCTCGGCGGCGAGACGGCTGAGATGCCCGATGTATACGCGCCGGGCGCCTTCGACCTTGCCGGCACGATTGTGGGGGTGGTGGAGCGGGATGCACTGCTTCCTCGCCCCGACATCGCTTCCGGCGATCTGATTATTGCCCTGCCATCGAGTGGGCTCCATACTAACGGCTACTCGCTGGCCCGCCGTATCGCCGGTCTGGGTACGGAGGGGGACCCCTACGCCGCACGGCCGGCCATCCTGGGTGGCCAGAGTGTGGGTGAGGCATTGCTGGCGGTGCATCGCTGTTATCTCCCGGAGGTGCTGGCCCTGCGCGCCGCTGTGCCGCTAAAGGGCCTCGCCCATATCACTGGCGGCGGGATCTTCGACAACCTGCCGCGGATCTTGCCGGCGGGCCTCGGCGCCACGATCGAGCGTGGGAGTTGGCCCATCCCCCCGATCTTCAGCTACCTCGTCGCTCGCGGGCAGCTTGCCGAGCAGGAGGCTTTCCACGCCCTGAACATGGGCCTGGGCATGCTGGCGGTGGTGCCCGCCGGCGCCGCCGGCGCCGCGCTGGACGCCGTGCCAGAGGCATACCGCGTCGGTGTTGTGACAGATGAACCGGGGGTGCGTCTGGTATGAGTGCCGCGATCAGCGTCTCGTCTGCCGCCGGGCTGTCGCTGGAGGCTCTGGCCGACCTTTTCACCCGCTCCTTTGCCGAATATTACTATCCCGGGATCACCTCGGCCCACACGCTCGCGCGCCGTATCGCAGCGGAGCAGATTGATCTGCTGCGCTCACTCGTGCTCCGGGTGGATGGCGAGCCGGCTGGGGTGGCGCTCCTGGCCCGTCGTGGCGAACGGGCCTGGTGCGGCGGCTTCGGTATCACCCTGGCCTACCGGGGACGCGGACTGGCACACCGCCTGGCCGACGCCATGGTCGCCGAGGCCCGGGAGTCGGGGGCCGAGCAGCTGACGCTTGAGGTGCTCACGCGCAATGATCGGGCCCTGCGGGTGTACGAGCGGGCCGGTCTGCGCATCGCCCGGCGCCTGCTGATCGTCGTTTGGAACGCGGACGAGCGCCTGGCCCCCGGTGAGGCTCCAGCGCTCGAAGTGGCGGACCCGGCCGAGCTCGTGCTTGGTCACTTTGCCGCTATGCACCCCGCCCCGGCCGCCTGGCAGCGCGAGCCCGCCGCCCTGCTGGCGTTGCCGGAGCTGCGTGGCCTCGCGCTGCGTGAGGGCGGCGAGCTCGTGGCCTACGCGATCGTACAGGGCGAGGAGACGCTCCGCCTGCACGATTTCGGAGCCCGCAATGTGGCGGCGGCCAGCCGGATGCTCGCCGCGCTGCAGGCACTCGCCACGAGCGTGACCAGCGTCAATGAGCCGGCAGAGAGCCCGCTCACGGCGGCCTTCCTGCGGGCGGGATTCCACGTGGCCGATGAGCAGTATGAGCTGGCGTCGGCGCTGTAAGCGCTATGCAGGCCCGCTGGAGGAGCGCGCCATATCAACGGAGTTACCTATGGAGCTCGGTCCACGCCTCACCGAAGGCAAAACCAAGATCATCTATGCCCATCCTGATGATCCATCACTGGCGCTGATGGTCCACAAGGATGGCATTACGGCTGGCGACGGAGCCCGCCGCAGCGAGATTCCTGGCAAGGGCGTGCTGGCCGGGCGCACCACTGCCAACGTCTTCCGGCTGCTCGCACGTGCTGGCCTGGCGACCCACTTTATCGATGCGCCCGAGCCAACCCTTACCGTGGTGCGCCGCTGCACCATGTTGCCTCTCGAAGTGGTGATCCGTCGCCTCGCGGCCGGCTCCTACCTGCGCCGCAATCCTGATTGTGCCGAGGGTGTGCGCTTTGAACCGCCCCTGGTGGAGTTCTTCCTCAAGGACGACGCCGCCCACGACCCGCTGATCAGCCCCGTTGAGATCGCCGCCCGCAACCTCGCCACCGCCGCCGAGGTCGAGCAGATCACCAGCACGGCCCGCGTGGTGTTCGCGACACTCGAACGGGCCTGGGCCAGCCATGGGATCACGCTTGTCGATCTGAAGATCGAGTTCGGCCGGCTCCCCAGCGGCGAACTGGTGGTCGCCGATGTGATTGATAACGACTCCTGGCGCATCTGGCCTGGCGGCGAGCGCGCCAGAATGCTCGACAAGCAGGTCTACCGCGATGCGACACTCGTCGATGAGGCGCTGCTGGCCGATGTGCTGGCCCGCTACGAGCTCGTAGCCCGGCTGACCGACGAGTTTGCCTCGGCGGACAGCGTGTAGGGCAGGTTCGGGCGCGCGTGTCGGCACGATCGGTTGTTGTGGCGGGGATCCGCAGCGCTGCCACAACCGTCAGCCTCCGGTCTGCCACGAGGGAAGGCATGACCCATCCATCCCAGGAGGCCTACGTGCCGGAGGGGGCGGCGCCTGCCAGTCTCTGGCGTGACGGCGACTTCCTCAAGCTCTGGGCGGCCCTGAGCATCTCGCTGATGGGCAGCGAGATCACCGCCCTGGCCCTGCCGCTCCTGGCCGTGCTCACGCTCGAAGCCTCGCCGCTGCAGATGGGCCTGCTGGCTGCGGCGGCCCAGGCGCCGTTCTTTCTCTTCAGCCTGCCGGCTGGCGTCTGGGCGGACCGGGTCCGTCGCCGCCCGTTGCTGGTTGCCACCGACCTGCTCAGTGCCGCGCTGCTGCTCTGGGTGCCAGTGGCGGCCATGCTCGGCACGCTGAGCATCACCCAGCTCTGCCTGGTAGCCTTCGGGCTCGGCGCGCTGACGGTGGTGGGTGAGGTGGCCCACTACGCCTACGCGCCCGGCCTGATCGGCCGCGAGCGGCTGGTGGCGGGCAACAGCATCTTCCAGATCAGCCACTCGGCGGCGGCCTCGGCCGGACCGGGCCTGGGCGGCTTGCTGATCCAGCTCTTCTCGGCGCCCGTGGCCGTCCTGGTTGACGCCGCGTCCTTCCTGATCTCGGCGCTGCTGGTGGGGCTGATCGCACGTCCGGAGCCTGTTCCCGCCAGCACGGGACAACTGGCCCGGCCCCTGCAGGCGGTGCGCGAGGGGCTTGGCGCCCTGCTCGGCCACCCGCTCCTCCGCCCGATCATCCTGATCGGATCGGTGGCCAACGCCTTTATCAACGCGAGTGTGGCGCTCTACGTCATCTACCTGACGCGTGAACTGGGCCTGGGCCCGGCGACGATCGGGCTGATGTTCGCGGTAGGCGGCGCCTGCGCGATCCCGGGCGCGCTCCTGGCGGCGTGGGCAGGCCGCCGCTTCGGGGTTGGGCCGGCGATCATCGGTGGATGGGCGATCTCCGGGATCGCTCGCCTGCTCGTGCCGCTGGCCACCGGCTCACCCCTCGCGATCGTCGCGACGCTCGTGTTCGCCCACGCCCTCGACGGCGCGGCCGGTACGGTTGCCAACATCCACCAGTGGAGCCTGCGCCAGACCGTCACCCCTGATGCCCTGCAAGGCCGGGTGACGGCGAGCCACCGCTTTATCGTCTACGGCGCGGGCGCGCTCGGGGCGCTGCTAGGCGGCTCGCTCGGCGCCCTGATCGGCCTGCGCCCGGCGCTCCTCCTGTGCACGGCTGGCGTCCTCCTGACGGTGCTCACTTTGCTGGCCTCGCCGCTGCGCGGGCTGCGGGAGCTGCCGCAGTCTCGATCGCTGTGAGGGCTCTGCCCGCTCTACGACTCGCCGGGTGACGCCGGGCCGTCCGGTGTTGATCCCCAACGCCAGCCTGCGCCAAAGCCCGCCCGTAGGCACGGGTTGCGGGGCTGTGTCGTGCGGGGCCACAAAGGGCAGGCTGCACAGCGCTAGCGCGTCAGGATGACGATCGTCTCGACGTGGGGCGTCTGGGGGAAGAGATCGATCGGCTGCAGGCGCTCCAGGCGGTAGCCGGCCTGTAGGAGCGCGCCGAGGTCGCGGCCGAGGATGCCGGGGTGGCAGGAGACATAGACCACGCGCTCGATACCGAGGCGGGCCACTTCTTCGAGCACGGCCGGGTGGCACCCACGGCGAGGCGGGTCGAGCACGGCGCCGGCGAAGGGGCCGTCGAGGCCGGGCAGTGCCCGCTCGACGGGCGCCTGCACGAAGCGCACGCGGCTGATACCGTTGAGCATCGCGCTCTGCTCACCATCGGCCACGGCAGCGGGATGCTCTTCGATGGCCGTCACGCGGGCGCCGGCGGCGGCGAGGGGGAGGGCAAAGGTGCCAACGCCGCTGTAGAGATCCAGCAACTCGACGCCGGGGGCCGGTCCGAGTGCTTCGACAACCAGCGCGATCATGCGCTCGGCCTGGGCGGCATTGACCTGGAAGAAGCTCTCGGGTCCGAGCGCAAAGCCAATGCCGCCAAGCTCGTCGTGGAGCGTCGCCGTACCGGAGGCTGCACCGCGCCACCCCCGCCGATCCACAACCACCCCGGCGAGGGTGGGCACGCGGGCGCGCCAGGCCTCGGCCAGCAGCAGCAACTCCATGCCATCGGCGCCTGGCGTGGGCTGCAGAGCCGCCAGGGCGTAGCCGTAGGCGGCGCTCGCCCGCAGTGTGACACCCTCCAGCGGCAGGCCCGGCGGCGCGCTCGCGAAGCCACGCAGACCGGCCAGGGCTTCGTTGAGGGCCGGAAGGAGCATAGGGTCCTGGGCCAGATCAACGACCACCTGGGAGCCGGCCTCGTGGTAGCCGACGCTCGTCCCGGCCACGTGGAGGCGGGCGCTATTGCGGTAGCCCCAGGCGCTGGGCGCGGGGATGATCGGGGCCAGTGGCGCATCGGTGATGCCAGCGAGCTTGGCGAGCTGCTCGCGCAGGATCGTCTCCTTAAAGCGCAGCTGGGCCGCGTAGGCGACGTGCTGCCAGGGGGCGTGGGCGCCGGCGGCGAGACGGGGCGCGACCCGGTCGGGCGAGGGCTCGAGGATCTCAACGACAGTGCCACGCGCGTAGCTGGGGCGGCGCTCAGAGATGGCCAGCCGCACCCGTTCGCCGGGCAGACCGCCCCGCGCAAACACGACCATGCCGTCGAGACGCCCCACCCCGTCGCCCCCCTGGGCGATGGACTCGACGGTGAGCTCCAGCAGTTCGGTATCGTTCATGAGCGCTATTGTACACCGGCGGTGGCGGTGCCTGATCCAGCCCGGGTGGCCATCGCGGGTCACGCGCCGATTGGGGAGTTGCTGCCCTCACTTCCCCGAGTAAAGAGATCGCACACCGGCGTATCGCCGGTGTGCGATGAAGAACGCACAGCACCTCTACCCGGTCTGTCAGGGCCTGGCCTCTTCGTAGCTCGTAGCAATCTTAAAGTTATCGAGGTAGTAGATGAAGGTGCTGTTCTGCCCGGCGCGGTAGATTCCGAAGTGATTGCTGTAGGTGCGATTGATGTTCGTCACACCCAGAAAATCATCGGGGAAGCCGAGGTTGCCGGTCCAATCTGCCTCCAGCACACCGTTAAAGTAGATCTGCACGCGCCCGGTGCCGTTCGCGCTACCGTCTGGACGGAAGCCAATCACGATATCGTACCAGACATCCTTGCTGATACTCTTTTGCCAGATATTCAGGCTGCTGCCCGACGGGCCTATCACATCTTTCCCGTCGATGTAGCTGTAGTATTCAGTGTTTCGGATATCATAGGCCAGGGTCATGCCGTTGGTAAACCACAACGCCCCGATGGGTGATCCCGAATTGCCGTCCTGACGGTTCTGATTGATAATCGTCCAGTTGGTTGGATCACCACTCGCCCCATGAACCAGGAATTGGAAGCCATAATACTTCCACTGGTCGAAGGCTGTTTTCTTGATCGAGAAGTTTTCAACCCGGTGCTTCACCGCCGTGCTAGGTTTGGCCTCAAACTTCAGGCTACGCCCCGTACCCGTCTTCGTGAAGAGTGACAGGAATGGCTTGGCGACATTCACCCGGTCGTAGTTATTATTGGCGTAGGTGACACCGCTGTCGATCAGGTTCCAATTCGAGTCGATCGAGGCGCCCTCCAGGTCGATGTTATAGTTAACTGCCGCAAGAGCCGGGCTGCTACATGTCAATAGCGCCACGAAGAGCAGCGCGAGCAGAATTACGACCGGCCTGTGCTGATACCGTTGCATCTCCAATGCCTCCCTGCTAAGCAGCTACCTACGGTGGTATGTCGCGGCCGCATGCATGTGTGGATGCACCGACTGTAGCATTCGCGAGGGCGACCTGTCCTACTGTTTTTCCATCGGGTGTCCGGAAAGAGTCCGGCGGTGGCCGATGCAGCCTTGGCCCTACTCACCTGACACGCCGAACTGCTCCCACGGCACGCTGGCCAGGGTCGCGACAGCGTCCGCTTGCTTCTGGTAATACTGGCTTTTGCCCAGGCCGAGCTGCCGCATCACCTCCTGGGCACTCTGCGCCTGGAGAAAGCGCAGCTCGAGCAGGCGATGGGTGCGCCAATCGGGAGCGTTTTTCGGGGTCGAACTATCAGGTTGAAGTGATGCGATGGCGCGGTAGAGCAGCAGCCGTAACTCGCGGCCGCCCTCGGTTGAACCTGCCTGCGCTGGCATCAGCTGCTCAAGCAGCGGATGAGCACGCAAGGCCGGGGTGTCGTGAATCGCGCTCAAGGCCGTGTGTACCAGCCGTGTAAACTGGACGAACTCAGAACTGGCGGATGTGTGAGGCATGCCTGGCATGGATCACCCCGCACGGATGGGCGCAATCAAGGTGCAGCACAGCGGCGAACGCCTGCGCGGCCCGCTCTACCTGGCCGAGACCGAGGTAGCCCAGCGCCTGCATCAGATGGCAATGAATACGGTTGCGTCGCTGGAGATCATCTCGAAGACGAGAAAGTCGGGCAGGGAGACGGCGAAGTAGTCGATCTGCACGGGCGCGTCGATCTGCTCCGTTCCGTAGGCGACTAGGCGCTCGAAGATCGCTGCGGCTTCGGCGTTGCGCCCGAGCGCGCGCAGCGCCAGGCCCCGGTAGAAGATCAACTCGGGCGGCTGGTCGTTGTAGTAGAGCGCCAGCACCGGCTCGACCGCTCCTCTGGCCGCCTGCTCCCAACACGCCCCCGCCCGCCCATGATCGCCGAGGCCAGTGTAGGCGCGCCCAAGCTCATAGAGGATGTCGTTCTCGGGTGTTATCGGCAGCTTCCCCTCGCCCAGATTGGGCGGATAGCGCCGCGCACGCTCTAGCAGCTGGATGGCCTCCGCGTAAGCCTCACGCGCCAGCGCCTCGCGTGCCAGCTGGACGAGGCTCAGCACGTACTGGCCGACCACCTTGCCTTCGCCGCCCTCCCAGGGGTGGAAGCGACGGCCCAGGAGCAGGTTCAGCGCCTCGGTGTGGCGGCCGAGCCGGTTCAAGAGTGCCGCCCGCTCACAGCAGAGATCGTCACGCTGCTCCACGAGATCGGGACACGAATCCAGCGCCGCGAGCCGCTCCTCAGGCGGATGGTTCAAGCGCTTACGGAGCTGGTCGAGCTCGAAGAAAACGCGGGCGTCGGTCGGGTTCAGGCTGAATGCCCGCTGATAGGCGGCCAGCCCTGCAGGCAAGTCGCCGCGCACGTTGACGTACGCCAGCCCGAGGTTGCGCTGCACCGTCGGAAAGGTCGGGTCGAGGGCGGCGGCGTGCTCCCAGCATGCGATCGCCTCCTCGTGCCGGCGCCGGCTGTACCAGAACAGGCCAAGGTAGTATGGCGCGCGTGGGTCGTTGGGCACGAGCCGCTGCGCCGCCTCCAGGGCCGGCACACACTCGAGCTGGTTCGGGAAGCAGCGGTCGGGCGCCAGCGCAGAGGCTGCCAGAAAGGCCTGCCGTGCTTCAGCCTCTTGCCCGGACAGCAGCAAGCACCAGCCCGCGTAGTAGCGCGATAGCGGCCAGTCGCCGGGTGCGAGCGCCAGAAGCTCCAACGCCTCGTCCCAGAGCTCGGCGTGGATGTAGTCCAGCGCCACTTCGCTCACGGTCAGCGCGTCGTCGCCGACGATCGCGACGAAGGTCTCGTCACTGATCACCTGCTCCGCCCAGGCGCGGGCTGTGTCGGGTTGCATGCTCTCCTCACGGCAGGCAAAGAGCGCGGATCGCGTCGACCGTCAGCTCCACGTGGGGCTCGAAACGCTCACTCGTAAGGTAGCTCAACAGGCTCGCACGCAGCTGCCGGGCCACCAGCCGTCGCTCCAGGTCGCTCGTCAAATCCATTGAGCAGACGAGCAACCGGCCGCCGTACACCCTGGCCTCAAACAGCAGGCCGAGGCGACGGTTCTCAAACCAGGTGTCGATCGGTTGCACGATCGGGCGCAGGGCGGGCGGCAGGTGATCAATGGTCATCGCCGCAGCGCCGTGGATGAGCTCCCACCACTGCCAGTTGCTGTGGAACTCGGTAGGGAAGGCGGCCAGGGCGGGGTGGGCCGGATCGCAGAGGATGCCGAGGGTATGGGGCGCCTGGCCGCAATCGGCCCCATCGCGCTTCGTCCAGGCGGTGTTCCAGAAGATGCTGGAGAAGCCGATCTGCGCGCTGGCGCGCACCTGCTCGGGCGGCAGGGCTAGCAACACCGCGCCGCCCTTCGCCAGCTCTGCGAGGGTTGCCTTGTCGAGGGCGGTGGCCACGAGCGCCCCTGCCGGCTCGGGTTCGGCTAGCCGTTCGGCAAAAAGCCAGAGGTCCCAGTCATTCTCGGCACGCGCATCGTCCAGGCTAACGGCGAGCGTGTATTTCGCGGCGGGTGGCAGTGTGCCCAGGGCCACATCGAGCGTGCCGAGGTGGGTGAGGCCGCCGGTGGGCACGTGCCGCGTGGGGAACTGCCCGCCCGCAACCGTCCGCCCGTCGTGGTCGAGCAGGCGCCAGGTGGCGGTGGTGTCGATCAGGTCCGTGGGGCCAAAGTGGGCTACATCGACCTCGGCTGTCAGGCGTTCGCCCGTATGCCAGGTACGTTTTGGTAAGCGGGCGAGCGGCACCGTATCGCCGCAGAAACGTCGAAAGGCCTGAGCGGTGATGTAGCCCTTCTCGTCCCAGAACGGGTCGAGCACGCCCACGAGGGCCGTGCCCTGGCCGGGGAAATCGTGCAGATCGAGAAGCTGGAAGCCAGCGAAGCCCGGCGTGCGGAGCGCGGCCTCGATCTCCTCCTTGTAGCAGAGAGCCTGAAGCTTGCCCGAGGCGAGCAGGAACGCGCGAGCCTGGTCGCCCATGTGGTTTGCGGTGAGCAGGTCGCGGAAGAGCTCGAAGTTCTTCGGTTTGAGCAGACCGGTGTACTTGCCGATCTCATCGAAGTTGGGGAAGACGCACCACTGCCCGATCTCGTGGCTGACAATCGGCCTGGCCAGATCGCGCACGAAGGCGCTGTAGTCGCTGCAGGTCTCCGGTGGGCGGCCATTGATTCGCGAGCGCAGTTCCTCGCCCCAGCCCTGCACGCGCGGCTCGGGAATGTTGTGGTAATCGTTCACATCCACACGTGGCCACCCGGCGCCTGCCGTAAACAGGCGGCGCGGGTCCCGGGCCTTCCAGTGGCGCACCCAGTCGCCCAGAAACGGCACGTGCCGCTCGCCAGCGGGCTCGTTGCCGTGCGCCATGAGCACGAAGGAGGGGTGGTTACCGTAGCAGCGCAGGATGCGGGCCGTCTCCGCGTGGAGCCAGCTGTCGAGCGGGCTCCCATCGCCGATCGTCGCGCCGTGGTTCGCCCAGACCGGACCCTCCACCTGCAGGTAGAAGCCCAGTTCATCGGCGGCCACGAACGCCGCCTCGGGCGGACACCAGGAGTGGAAGCGGATGTGATTCAGCCCGTGAGCGCGGCAGATGTTCATCATGCGCCGCCAGGGCGCGACGGCGGTAGGTGGGTAGCCGGTGAGAGGGAAGATGCAGCACTCCAGGGTGCCGCGCAGCATGATCGGGCGCCCATTAACCGCGATCTGTGTGCCATGCACCGTGATGTCGCGCAGGCCGAAGACGGTGCTCGCCTCGTCGGTGAACGACTGATCGTCCACCGTGGCGCTCAAGGCACCGTGGAGCCGGTAGAGGGCGGGGCTGAACTCGTCCCAGAGCCGGGCGTCGGGGCCGAGGGCGTAGGAGAGCTCCGCCGTTGCGCCATCGACGTCGATCGGCAGTTCGAAGGTGGCGGCCGGTGGCGCATGCACACCGTCGCCGCTGGACTGCACTGCCTGGAGTGTCAGCCGCGCGCGCCCACCACGGCCCAGCCCGTTGCCGATGCGGAGCCTCACGCTCACGCGGCGCTCGGCGGCACGGGGGTAGACCTGCAGATCGTCGATCCAGACCGGCGCGCTGGTGGAGAGCGCGATCCGGCCGATGATGCCGTTCCAGTTCGTCTGGGTGTGGTCGGTGACGCTATGGGCATTCGCGCCGACCGGAATGATCATCCGGTTGTCCACGCGGATCGTGAGGCGGTGCGGGCCGGGCATTACGGCGGTGCCGAGCAGGTACTGGTGAGGCGTGGAGAGGCTCGAATCGCTGCCGAGCTCCTGGCCATCGAGCCAGACGGTTGTTGCCCAGTGGGCGCGCTCAAGCGTGAGCAGCACGCGCTGGCCGAACCACGAGTCCGGTGCCTGGAAGGTGCGCTGGTACCAGGCAACGCCGCTGTAGTGCTTCTCGGGTTGAAGCCAGAAGGGCACCTTGACCGCGCTGGGCTCACGGTAGGGTGCGAAGCGCGCCTCGGTAAACCAGGAGCGGTCCATGATCAAACCGACCCAGGGCGTCTCGACCGTCACGTCGTTACCGAAACCCTGGGCCTGGAGCGAGCCGGGGAGCTCAATCATCTCGGTGAACGCCTGCGCCTGCCACGCGTTCGCCAGGCCGCGATCGTCCGGATCGAGGCGGAACGCCCATGTTCCTGTGAGATCCATATGCTACTCAGCTAGCCAGGGACGCGTCCGAGGCGGCGGAAAGGAGTGTGCGCTGGCTCACCGAAGGCTCCATGGCTCGCAGGAAGGCATGGTCAAGATGATCCTGCACCGCCTGAATGGCGGCCTCGGTATTGCCGGCGCGCATAGCGGTGTAGATCGCGCGGTGCTCGGCGTTGCTGCTATGGAGCTCGTACTGCTCATAGTTGCGATAGAAGCGCAACAGTTGGATATGCGCGTTGAGCGAGCGCCAGGTGATGAGGAGCACGGCGTTCTCTGATGCGCCGATCAGCACCTCGTGGAAGCGCTGGTCAAGCTGAATGAACTGTAAATAGTCCTGGAACTGCGTGCTCACCTGCGCGCGCTCCATCTGGTTCATCAGCACCTCCAGCTCGCGCAGCACGAGCAGGCCGAGGCGCGGAACCGCGAGCCGTACTGCCTCCACCTCCAGCAACTTGCGGACATGCATCAGGTCGGCCGCCTCGCGCCGGGTGAGCAGGGGGCTCACGGTGTAGCCCTTGTAGGGCTCGAACGCTACCAGCCGCTCGGCCGCCAGCCGTGCCAGTGCCTCGCGTAGAGGGGTGGGGCTGACCTTGAGTTCGGCTGCCAGTGCATCAATGTTCAGGCGCTGCCCGGCTTGCAGGCTCTGGTCCATAATCCGCTCGCGAAGCGTATCGTATACCGGCGTGGTCAGCACGGTGCGGGAGGATCGGTCGACAGCCCGTGACATAGGTGACCCCATTAGAGAATGCTCTATGACTATAGCACAACCTATACAATAATCAAGATGATCTTTTAAAAAATCATGCCGCATATAGGGACTTGACTTTTCAAATTGTTTGATCTATTATCCTATAGGATTTCTCCCACCCTGCCGTTGTCATAACGCGACATAACGATGTCGCGGCTGCTCAAGGCTCGTCCGGCCCACCCCACGCATGGGCGCCTCGCAAGCCCCTATAGCAAAGGACCGGGTATGGGATCGACGGTGATCCGCAGTATCGCCACCCAGGATCGTCGCTTTGCGCTTGCGCCAGGTGCGGGCGGCGACGCCATTCATCGCGACCCGTACTACGCCTACGCCGTCGCTCTGCTCAACACGGATGCCGGCCCACGTGGCACCGGCTTCGCGCTCACGCTCGGCCCCGGCACGCCGCTCGTCTGCCAGGCCATCGATCTCCTGGCAGCGCCCCTGGTGGGCCGCGAGATCGAGGAGCTTATGGCCAGCTTCGGCCAGACCTTCAACGCTCTCGCCAACCACCCGCAACTGCGCTGGCTCGGCCCCCACAAGGGCGTGGTCCAGCTCGCCCTGGCCGCTATTACCAATGCTTGCTTCGACCTCTGGGCCAAGGCCCGTGGCCTACCGCTCTGGCGGCTCCTGCTCGATTTAACACCCGAGCAGATCACGGCCCTGCTCGACCTGCGCTACCTCGACGATCTGCTCACTCCGCAGGCTGCCACTGCCCTGATCGCGGAGCAGATCCCTAGCCGCCCCGAGCGCAGCGCGGTGCTCCGCGATGGCTACCCAGGCTACGACACCTCGGTCGGCTGGTTCGGCTATAGCGACGCGCAGGTACGGGAGCACGTCCGCCGGTCTACGGCGGCGGGCTTCGGCGCCGTCAAGCTGAAGGTCGGCTCTGCCGATGCGGAACACGATCTGCGGCGAGCCGCCATGGTGCGCGACAGCGTAGGGCCCGACGTCAAGCTCATGCTCGACGCCAACCAGCAGTGGAGTGTGCCCCAGGCCATGAGAATGTGCGCGCAGCTCCAGCCGCTCAACCCCTACTGGATCGAGGAGCCCACCCATCCAGACGACATCCTGGCGCACCAGGCGCTGGCCCGCGCCGTGGCTCCGATGCGCATCGCTGTGGGCGAGCACATCCCCAATAGCGTCCTGTTCAAAAACTTCATACAGGCGGGCGCCATGCACTTCGTGCAGGTGGACTGCACGCGGGTGGGCGGGGTGAGCGAGTTCCTGACGGTGAGTTTGCTGGCTCGCTGCGCTGGCCGTCCGGTCGTGCCCCATGTGGGCGACATGGGGCAGATCCACCAGCACCTGGTGCTCTTCAACCGGGTGGCATTGGGGCACGAGGTGCAGTTCCTCGAATACATCCCTCACCTTCGTCAGCACTTTGTGCTTCCGGCACAAGTAGAGCATGGCGTCTACCGCATTCCGCAGGAACCGGGGAGCAGCGCGGACCTGCACGCCTAGCAGCGAGGGCAACGAGGCAGCGCCATGCACGGAGTTCAAAACCGATCACTCACGAGCAATGCCGCCGTACCGCCTGTGCAACGACGCGCGCGGCTGCGCGCCGCGCGCACGAGCCTGCGCCGCCACTGGCAGCTCTATCTGCTGATGGTGCTGCCACTGCTGTACTTCGTTGTCTTCAAGTACATCCCGATGACCAACATCGTAATGGCCTTCAAGGAGTACAACGTCGTCGCGGGCGTCTGGGGCAGCCCCTGGGTGGGCACAAAGCATTTCGAGGCCTTCTTCAACAACCCGCAGTTCTGGACGCTGCTGAAGAACACCTTCTACCTGAGCCTCTACGGCCTGGCGGTGGGCTTTCCCGTGCCGATCATCCTCGCGCTCTGCCTGAACGAGATCCGCGATGGCCTGTTCAAGCGCAGCGTGCAACTCGTCACCTACGCGCCCTACTTCATCTCCACGGTGGTAATGGTCTCGATGATCCTGCTGCTGCTGGCCCCGCGCCTCGGTGTGGTAAACCAGCTACTCGTCGCCCTGGGGCAGCCCCCGGTGAACTTTCTGGGGCGTCCCGATCTGTTCCGTACGATCTACGTCTGGTCGGACGTCTGGCAGTACGCCGGCTACTCCGCGATCATCTACCTGGCCGCCCTGGCCGGGGTGGACCCGACCTTGTACGAGGCGGCGCGCATCGACGGGGCCTCGCGCTGGCAGAAGATCGTCTACATCGACATTCCAGGGCTCATGCCGGCCGCGCTGATCATCCTGATCCTGAGCCTGGGCAACCTCATGTTCGTGGGTTTCGAGAAAGTCTTCCTGCTGCAGAACCCCCTGAATCTAAGTACCTCCGAGGTGATCGCTACCTATGTCTACAAGGTGGGCCTACTGAACGCGAACTTTGGCTTCGCCACCGCCGTGGGCCTGTTCAACTCGGTGATCAACTTCGTGCTGCTGCTCTCGGTGAATGCCATTGTGCGCCGCTGGAGCGGCAGGGGCCTGTGGTGAGCCCGAACCGTGTGAGGAGGTTGCCGATGCCAGTCCGACGCAAGCGTATCCGTGAGTCTATCGGCGATCGACTGCTGCTGGCCGCGATCTACACCTTACTCGCGCTGGTACTGCTGGTGGTCCTGTACCCCCTGATCTATATCGTCAGCTCCTCCTTCAGCAGCCCGCAGGCCGTGGCCTCAGGGCGGGTAGTGCTCTGGCCGGTGGAGTTCTCGCTGCGCGGCTACCAGGTGATCTTCACGAACCCACAGATCCTCACCGGGTATCTGAACTCGCTCTTCTACACCGTGGCGGGCACGGCACTCAGCGTGACGCTCACGATTATGCTGGCCTACCCGCTCTCGCGCGGTACGCTGTTCGGACGCAACACGATCATGTTCCTCGTCACCTTCACCATGCTCTTCTCGGGCGGGCTGATCCCGACCTACATGGTGGTGCGCTCGCTGGGGCTGATCGATACGCGCTGGGCCATGCTGCTGCCCCAGGCAGTGGCGGTCTGGCAGGTGATCATCGCCCGCACCTTCTTCCAAACCACCATTCCCGAGGAGCTGATCGAGGCCAGCCAGCTCGACGGCTGCAGCGACCTGCAGTTCCTCTGGTCGGTGGTGCTGCCGCTCTCCAGGCCGATCATCGCGGTGATCGCCCTGATGTACGCGGTGTTCCAGTGGAATGCCTACTTCGACGCCCTGATCTACCTGAAGTCGGCTGAACTTTTCCCGCTGCAGCTGGTGTTGCGCGGCATCCTGATCCTCAACACTACGACGAGCGGGTCGATGGAGGCCTCGGCGATGATCGAGCGACAGCAGATGGCTGATCTGCTGAAGTACGCCCTGATCGTCGTGGCGAGCCTGCCGGTGCTGCTCGTCTACCCATTTGTGCAGCGCTACTTTGTGAAAGGGATGCTTATCGGTGCAATCAAGGGGTAACGATCGGGACGGAGTTGCGCCGGCAGAGGGTAGGGGCCACGACGCTGCCGGGGCAGACACAGACACGCTTGAAGGGGAGCGTACTCGAAGGAGAGGATCTATCATGCGCCGAACATCGTTACTGCTCGTCAGTCTGATCGCCGCGCTCAGCATCCTGATCGCAGGGTGTGGTGCGTCACCGCCGCAGTCCGCCGCCACCACGGCGCCAGAGGCGCCCGCTGCCACCACGGCGCCAGAGGCGCCCGCTGCCAGTGGCCCCGTCACGATCAGGCTCTTCACCCCGCAGGCCCCCGAGATCGATCTGCCCACCAATAGCTTTACACTAGAGGCTCAGGAGCGGTTCGGCATCCAGTTCGAGTTCCAGACCACCACCTACGATGGTACCTCCGCCCGTGAGACGCGCCAGATATCGCTGGCCAGCGGCGACTACCCCGATGCCTACATGCTCATCCCCTGGGTCGATCAGTTCTCGCAGACCGAGCTGATCCGCTACGGCCAGCAGGGTGTGCTGCTGCCGCTGAACGATCTGATCGCCCAGCACGCTCCGAACATCCAGGCTGCGCTGGACGAGTACCCCTACTTCCGCGCCATGGCGACCGCGCCCGATGGCAAGATCTATGGCCTGCCCCAGCTGAGCGAGTGCTACCACTGCTCCTTCCCCAACAAGGTCTGGATCAACACGAAATGGCTCGATCAGCTCGGCCTGGAGATGCCCACCACCACCGAGGAGTTCCGGCAGGTGCTGACGGCCTTCAAAGAGCAGGACCCGAACGGCAACGGCCAGGCCGACGAGGTGGCCTTCAGCGGCTCCACCGAGGAGTACGGCGTGCGCCCGCTGCCCTTCCTGATGAACGGCTTCATCTACAACGACGACCGCACCTACCTGCTGCTGAACGGTGGTAAGGTGGACATCGCTGCCACAAAGGACGGGTGGCGCGAGGGCCTGGCCTACGCGAAGTCGCTCTACGACGCCGGCCTGATCGACCCTGGCGCCTTCACGCAGAACGCCGAGGCGCTGCGGCAGATTGGCAACAACGCCGATGTCCAGTTGCTCGGTGCCGCCGCCGGTATGCACCCCGCGATCTTCGTCGGGATCGGCAGCGATGCGCCCTACGGCAGCGACTACAACCCGCTGCCCCCGCTGGAGGGGCCCAACGCGCGCTTCGCCACCTACAACTACCCGATCGCCCCCGGCGCCACCTTCGCGCTGACAAACAAGGCCAGCCCCGAGGTTCAGGTCGCCGCAATCAGGCTGGTAGACTACATGTTCACCCAGGAGGGGCAGATCCGCGCCCACTTCGGCGAGGAGGGCGTCGACTGGCGGCGGCCCGAGCCGGGCGATGTGGCCAACGAGGAGGGTGTCGAGCCGATCCTCGCGGCCATCCCGCTGGAGGAGGGTGAGACCCCGCGCAATACCAGCTGGGGCGCCGTGGCCCAGTACTTCCAGCCCAAGGCCTTCCGCGACGCCTGGGTGCAGTCGACCGATATCTACGCTTCGGTGGGCTACGAGCGCCGCCTCCAGGAGGCCACCAATCTCTATAATGGCAACCAGCCCGCCGAGGTCTTTCCCCACTGGGCGATCTGGATCGACCCCGCCGTGGCCGATGAGGTGGCGACCCTGCGCACCAACATTACCGACTATATCAACCAGAACGCGCTGCAGTTCGTTACCGGCACCCGTGATCTGGACACCGAGTGGGACGCCTATGTCGCCGAGTTGGAGCAGCTGGGCCTCCCGCGCTACCTCGAGCTGATGCAGCAGGCCTACGATGCGGCCTTCCCGTCCTGAGTGCTTCCGAGGTGTGCTCGCGGTATGCTCCGGGCCGGATGGCCCCCACCCCCGCCGCTCCTGCGCCTGCCCCTGCTCCCACGCGCGGGAGCAGGGGCAGGCGGTGAGGGTGGTCACGCACCTTCAGGCTGGAAGCACGGAGGCGAACGAACGACAAGGTGACGGTACGGCCAGGCGCGCGGGGGGCTCCCGCAGGCGCGCCCGGGCCTCTTCTCTGGCGGAGTGTGCAACTCTGGAGGAGATTCGTGATAACTTCCCCGGCGCAGCATCTGCGCCTGCGCTACACCCGGCCAGCCCGCCGCTGGTTGGAGGCGCTCCCCCTGGGCAACGGCCGCATCGGCGCGATGGTGTTCGGCGGGGTGGACGACGAGCGCATCCAGCTCGACGAGGCGACCTTCTGGTCGGGCGAGCCATCGGAGTCGAATGTGCGCGGCGGCCCGGCCGACGTGGCGCTCATCCGGTCCCGCCTCTTCGCCGGTGCCTACACCGAGGCCGAGGCCCTGTGCCGCAAGATCACCGGTACGAAGGGGAACTACGGCACCCACCTGCCCCTCGGCGACCTGCGGATCACGCGGCAGGGTGACCACGGTGACATCGCAGACTACGAGCGCTGGCTCGATCTGCGCGATGCCACGGCCGGCACCGCGTTTCGGATCGGCGCAGTCGCCTATAGCCGCACCTGCTTTGTCTCCCATGTTCACCAGGTAGTCGTGACTCACCTGACCGTGGGGGCGCCGGGCGCCCTGCGCATTGCGCTCTCGTTCGAGGGTCGTGTGCCCCATTGGCGCGCCTGGCTCGACTCCGAGGGCGACCTGCTCCTGGAGGCTCGGGCCACCGAGGCGCTGCACAGCGACGGTCGGACGGGCGTTACGCTCCACGGGCGTCTCCGCGTGCTCGGCGAGGGGGTGCGCGCCGTGGCTCCCGCCGCGATCGAAGTGACGGGTGGAGCTGAGGCGGTGGTCCTGATGGCACTTCGCACGACCTTCGCTTGTGCCGACCCGGCCGCCGCCTGCCACGCGGCGATCGAAACCGCCGCGCGAGAGTCCTACGCAGCGTTGCTCGCTGCCCATTGCCAGGAGCACGCCGCGCTGATGGGGCGGCTCGAGCTGTCCTTTGGCGAAGACCTTCACGCGGCCCTGCCTACCGACGAGCGCCTGGCCCGCGTGCGTGCCGGCGCTGCCGATGCCGGGCTCGACGCGCTGATGGTGCAGTACGGCCGCTACCTCACCATCGCCAGCTCGCGCCCCGAGTCGCCGCTCCCAGCCCATCTACAGGGTATCTGGAACGATAACCGCGCCTGTCGTATGGCCTGGACATGCGACATGCACCTGGACATCAATACCCAGATGAACTACTGGCTCGCCGGAGTCGGCAACCTGGGCCCGTGTGAGCGGCCCCTCTTCGCCTGGATGGCCAGCACGCTGCGTCCCTCTGGTGAGCGCACGGCACGCCAGCTCTATGGCGCCGGCGGTTGGACGGCGCACACCGTCGCCAACGCCTGGGGCTACAGCGCCCCCGGCTGGCACGAGAGCTGGGGAATCTGGGCGATGGGTGGGGCCTGGCTTGCGACGCACCTGTGGGAACATTACTGCTTCCACGGCGATACGGCCTTCCTCGCGGAGGTGGCGTATCCGCTTCTGCGCTCCTCCGCCGCGTTCACCCTCGACTATCTCACGGAGGAGCCCGGCAGTGGCTTTCTGGTCACCGGGCCGGCCCTCTCGCCGGAGAACCTGTTTCTGGCAGACGGCGCGGCCGTGGCAAACTCCATGGGGCCGACCGCCGACACGGTCCTGGTGCGCGAGCTGTTCAACGCCTGCATCGCCGCAGCCCGCATCCTGCGCTGCGATCAGGCATTTGTGGAGCAGCTGCAGCAGGCTCTTGGGCGCCTGCCTCCTTTCCTGGTTGGGCGCCACGGCCAGCTCCAGGAGTGGCGCGCCGACCACGAGCCAGCCGACCCGCATCACCGCCACCTGTCGCACTTACTCGCCCTCTACCCGTTCGCCCAGATCACACGTGAGGCAACGCCTGAACTGGCGGCAGCGGCACGGCGTAGCATCGAGCTGCGCCTGGAGCCCGAGGGGAGCTACGAGTACACCAACTGGGGCCAGGCGCTGCTGATGGCGAGCTGGGCGCGGCTTGGCGACGGCGACGCGGCGTACAACGCGATGCGCCGGGCTCTATCCGATCTCACCGCGCCCAACCTCTTCATCTGCCATCCCTCCGAGCCGGGGGCCGAGGACGGCATCTACGAACTCGACGGCAACACCGGCATGGGTGCTGGCGCGCTCGAGCTCTTGCTGCAAAGCCATGCCGGAGTCATCCGGCTGCTGCCCGCGCTGCCCGCAGCATGGCCCACAGGCAGCCTGCATGGCGCCTGCGCCCGTGGCGGCTTTGTGGTCGATATCACCTGGCGCGACGGTCGCGTGACTGCGTACCGCATCCACTCGCGATTCGGCAACCCGTGTACCGTCCAGCTCGGGGACGAGCTGCGACGGCATACACTCGCCGCAGGTGAGACGCAGAGCTTCCGCGTGGCAGACGACTGTCGTACCAGGGGCCGCGTCGACCAGAGATGATCTGATGATGCACGAAGCGCTGGGCCTGCCCCTGCGTCCCCTGGGACGTACGGGCCTTCTTGTAACACCGCTCTGCCTCGGCTGTGCGCCCCTGGGCCATATGCCCGAGACCTTTGGCCACGGGGTCTCCGAGGCGCAGGCCCTGGCCACCCTGCGTGCCGTCTTTGCGAGCCCGATCAACACGCTCGACACCGCCGCGATCTATGGAGATGGGGCGAGTGAGCGGCGGATTGGGCGGGCCTTGCGCGAGCGCGGTGGCCTGCCGCCCGGGTTTGTGCTCGCCACCAAAGCCGACCGCGACCCGCGCACGGGTGATTTCAGCGGCGCGCAGATGCGGCGATCGGTGGAGGGCAGCCTGCGCCGTCTCGGCCTCGATCACCTCCCGCTGGTCTACCTCCACGACCCCGAGCACACGACCTTCGAGCAGGTGCTGGCGCCAAGCGGCCCCCTGGAGGTGCTCCAGCAGCTGCAGCGCGAGGGCCTGATCGGGCAGATCGGCATCTCAGGCGGGCCGATCGCTATGCTGCTGCGCTATATCACTACGGGCGCATTCGTGGTGGTGATGACCCATAACCGCTACACACTACTGAATCGTACGGCCGAGCCGCTGCTCGATGCTGCGGCGGGCCTGGGCATAGCGGTGGTGAATGCGGCACCTTACAACAGCGGCATTCTTGCCGATCCGGCGGGTAGCGCGCGTTACGCCTACCGCGCCGCGCCTCCCGCCCTGCTCACGCGGGCACGGGAGCTTGCCGCGCTCTGTGCAGCACACGGAACGCCGCTCGCCGCCGCCGCGCTGCAGTTCTCCCTGCGCGACCCCCGGATCGCTACCACCGTGGTCGGGCTTACCAGTCCCGAGCAGGTGGCTCAGACCCTGGAGCTTGCGCGCCACCCGATCCCTGCCGAGCTCTGGCAGGCGCTGGCGGAAGTGCAGGTAGACGAGAGCGATCCGCAGACAGGTGGGTAAGCCTCGCTCCAGTTCGGCCCGACCGACCTGCGCGCACTCGTTGTAGGTGGTGCTGAGTGCGCCACCTGGCTACTCGACCACCACGACCGCGTGCCCAATGATCAATGGTAGCTCGATCTGACAGTAGTTGTCCGCGTAGCGACTGGCCAGGTCGGGGCCATCTGGGGCTAGATACACCCGGCGCGGCGGGCGTGCCACCCGGAGCGCAACGGTGGTCGGCGCAATCGGCAGCGCGTCCTCCACTATATCGAGGCCGGGTGCGCGTCGCTGCGGCACGTAGTGCAGCAGATGGATCGTCTGGCGCGCGCCCTGGCGCTGCACCGTTGCTTCGACGGTCGTGGGTAAAGGCCCGACGAGTAGGGGCTCTGGCAGCAACAGGCGCAGCGCCGTAGCGATAATCTGGCGATACACCGGAGCACCGTGCTCGGCGTAGGCGCGGAACAGCGGGTGCGCCAGGTAGATCACCTGGCCGTGCCGGGTGATCCCGGCGTAGGGCGTGGGCGCGGCCGGTGGGGCCTGGTGGTGCGAAGAGAAGCTGCGCCAGCTGCGCGTGAAGTAGGCAGCCACGATGGTGCCGAGCGTGGTTGTGTCCGCCTCTGGCAGTACCGCGAGCCCATCGTCGTACAGCACGTGGTCGATTCCGGGGATGGGTGCCGACCCGGCCTCGGCAAAGGCGGGGTCGAGACGCAGGTAGGTTGGAATGGTCGGCAGCGCGCCCTGGACCCGGACCCCGATCGCGTCGAGCGTGAACGCGGCGCCGTCAGGTCGCAGGCCAGAGCGATGCGAGAGCAGCATCGCACCGCCATTGTTCAGGTAGTCGGCTACGTTCGCGGCCAGTGCGGCGTCGAACTGCACTGCGTCGGGGGCGATGATCAGCTTGAATGGGCGCAGATCGGCGGCCCGGTCGAGTAGTGCGAACTGCGCGTGCTCCTCCATGAGCATCCGCAGCGCCCCTTCATCGCTACGGCTCGCCAGGCCGCCCGGCGCATCGGCATCGCTGGTGATCAGCACGCCGATCTCGGCCACCGGCGTCGCGCCGATCAGGAACGGCTCGAGGGCCCGCACCCGCTCGTACACCTGCCCGATCCGGGCATACACCGGCTTCTCAAGGGCGCCCCGGGGGTGCAACTGGTCGCCGATCGAGCAGCCTGCCCCGGCCGCAAGCATACGCATGCACTCGTAGCTCAGGGCCGCGTGACTCTTGAGCCCGCCGAAATCCGACCAGGTCTTGTGGAAGCGGGCGGTCATACCGAGCATCGGTCGGTCATACTGGCTGAACACACGGGCGTAGAGCGGAAAGTGATTGTAGCCCCAGCCACCCGATGGCAGCGACTCGATCTCGACGTGGGTCTGGAAGCGCAGCTCGGCGGCGGAGCTGGTGTCCGGGTCGGCGCCGAAGCGCAGGCGGCTGTTATAGAAGATGCTCGTCTCGGGCTGCCGCGCGTGCACCAGGGCTGTGAGCCGTGCCATGGCCCGCTGCGCCACGATACGCGCTTTCTGCCGCAGATCCTGAGGTCTGGTCGGATCCAGGCCCAACTCATCCATCAGCACCAGGCAGCGCTCGCACACGCAGGCCGGTTCCGTCTCCATCACAATGTCGAAGAAGAGTCCGTCCAGGGCATAGGCGTCGAGCAGTTCAGCCGTCTGCGCCGCCACGTAGTCGAGGTAGGGGCTGTTCATACAGAGGTAACGCCAGCCGTGGACCTCGAAGGGCTGGCGCCCGGCAAGCCGCCCGTCGACCGTCACCTGCCGCCATTCAGGGTGGTGGGCCGCCGCGTGCTCATCCCAGACCACGCTGAGATAGACGGGCGCCTTGATGCCCTCGGTGTGGCAGGCGGCGATCTGCTCGCCGAGCAGGTCGCGGGTCAGCCCCGGGTGGCGCACCCCGATGCTGGTCGGGTAGTAGCTCATGCCGTGGTGGCACTTCGCAAAGCAGGTTACAGAATCTACGTGGGCCTGGCGCAGTGTGTGGGCGAAGTCCGCCGGATCAAAGGCCGTGGCCAGGTTGGTGATTAGCGGAGAGGTATGAAAATCGAGATGGATCTGTCGCAGCGAACGCGTGACCATGACCATTCTCCAACAGTCGTGGGGCCGGGGCGCTCTAGAGTGGGGCGCATGCGGCGTCACGGCCTCTGAGGAGGGGTCCCATGGCCAGAAAGCCGTGATCGAGGTATTGGATGCAATTATGAACTCATTCGAGCGAACTGTGCCACTATATCGGTGCAGCACAGGCCTGTCACCTAAGTTTGGCCCCAATTAGCGACACGATGCCACAGGGGAGGATACTGTTGCGGAAAAGCCGATGATGGACCATACCTGTTCTAGGGCTCGC
>SFCB01000244.1 GCA_004367505.1 Chloroflexi bacterium OHK40
CGTCTCCTCCGGCTCCCGCGTCTCCTCCGGCTCCCGCGTCTCCTCCGGCTCCCGCGTCTCCTCCGGCTCCCGCGTCTCCTCATTCGGGGTCTCACTCGGTGGCGGCGGCGTCTCACTGGGCAGAGTCGTGGGCGTTGAGGAGGGCAGAAGTGTCGCCGGCGGGGGTAGAACAGGGCGCGCCGTGGGAGCGAGCACAGTTGGAACGGCTGTCGGTTCGGGCTCCACCGTGGCCGACGCCGTCGGGCGCGCCGTGGCCGATGCCGTCGGGCGCGCCGTGGCCGACGCCGTCGGGGCAGGCGTCGGGGCTGGCTCCGCTGTCAAACCGGGCGCACCCCGAGCCTCGTCCAGGATCGCGCGAGCGGCACGCAATCCATCCCGCACCGGTCCAGGAGCTGTCTGCTCCAGGGCGATATCGATAGCGGCCTGCTGCTCCACAATACTGGCGACGTACCGCTCCACCAGATCGGGGCGCTCAGCCACCGGGGCCGTTCCAACGACCGCCGCCGCCATGGCATAACTCTCTCGCAGCTCAGCGAGCAGTTCGGGCGGGGGAGAGTAGCCCTCGCGACTCAGGGTGATCACCTCGGCGGCTCGCCGGCCCCCCAGACGCACGTAGGCCGCAGCAAGCGCCGCCGGCGATCTGGCAAAGCCAAGGCCCACACGCTCGCCAGCCCGCTTAAGGCTGTAGAGAGGCTCACCGGGCAGGCTGTGCTCGGCCAGAGCCACACCACTACCCAGCAGGGCGAAGACCAGGGCAAGCACCACCGCGAGCCGCAGCCCCAGACCACCCCAGCCCCACCGGAAGGTTTGCCGGCGAGAGATTCGTCTGAGCGCTACCCGGGCTCGCGTGCGCGCCGCCTCACGCACGTGGGGCGCAAGCACGGGTGGCTCCCAGGCGCGAAGCGCCCCGGCAACAGCCAGCAGTGGCTCGAGCTCGGCGGCATACTGCGGGTAGTCCCGCAAACACGCCTCGGCCAGCTCACCTGCGGCCATGCGGGCCAGGCACGCTTCGAGAACGGTTTCGATGTCGGGCTGCGGCTCGCTCATGGGTTACGCTAGAAGAGGAACGCTACACTCGTCCATCCGCACCGCACCTGGTGCGAGACAATCAAGCTACACCGTACGCCGCGCGCCTCCGAGCAGACGCGCGAGGGTTCCGAGAGCCCGGTGCTGCATCACCTTCACCGCCCCCTCGCTCCGACCGGTGAGTGCAGCTACCTCGGCATTGCTCCGCTCCTCGAAGAAGCGGAGCATCACCACCTCACGCTGGTCCGGTGTCAGCCGCTCGATGGCGGCGCGCAGGCTCAGCCGCTCCTCGCCGGCTATCGCCTGCTCATCCGGGGTGGGGTCCCGCGACGCGAGTTCCAGATCCAGAGGCAGGCCTGCGCTTCCGCCGCGCCGCAGGCTATCGATCGCCAGATTGTGAGCAACACGGTAGAGCCAGGCGGTGAAGGCGGGCTCTACACCGCTGACGGGGGGGTGGAAGCGCTCCAGCCGCTCGACTACCCTCAGCCACAGTTCGCCGAAAAGATCCTCGGCGTAGGCAGCGTCGCCCACCCGCGCGTAGAGATAGCGGTAGAGCCGGTCGGCAAAGCGGCCATAGAGTGCGTCGAAGGCGCGCTGGTCGCCCTCCTGCGCATGCAGGATCACCGCGCTGAGATCATCCTCCCAGCTACTCACAACGCCCCCTGATCTGCCTATCCCAGGAAGAAACGCTGCCTGAACAGAAAAGTTACGTGCGCCGCACTCACGCTCCGACAGCGCTGTAGCGGCGCAGGCCCCGCCGCCAGAGCAGCAGCATGAGCCCGAAGAGGCTCAGCGCCCAGAACAGCTGGAGCACCAGGCCCTGGCCGATCGCCGCCGGGCTCAAGCGGCCGAGCAACAAGTCGAGTGGAAAGCTCAGCATCGACCGGAAGGGCAGCAGAACGAGCACACGTGTAACGGGCGGCGGCAGAAGGTCCAGCGGAACCAGGTAGCCACTGGCGAGCGCGTAAAGGCCAAACCAGAAGTCCTGCACCGCTAGCACCTGCGTCCACCAGAAGCTCAGCAGGCCAATACAACACTGGTTGCAGAAGTAGATGATGAAGGCCAGCACGATTGCCAGGGGCAGCACAACCAGGCTCAGCGGATCGGGCTGCGGCCAGGCACCGGGCTCGAAGAGCAACGCGACAAGCCAGATCGGTACGATCATCGCCAGCCGCAGCGGCTTGTCGCTCAGGGCCATGGCCAGGTAGCGCAGCAGCGGGTGGGCCGGCCGCAGCAGGTGCGGGGAGAGCTCGCCCATGCGAATCTCCCGCTCCATATCCCATACGATCCACGCCCCCGCAAGCTGGCGGATGCTCAGCGCACCCACATAGTAGGTCACAAATTCTGCGCCGGTATAGCCACCTACGCCACCCGCGCCGGCCAGCGTGCGCCAGACGGCTAGCATCACCAGGGGCAGGGCACCGGTAAGCACCCAGATCAGCAACTCGGCGCGGTAGGCCAGCGCATCGGCCCAGGTGATTCGCAGCAGGGCGCCAAACTTGCGTACCATCGGATGAGCTTTCACTATCGAGGCTCGCGGAGCTTGCGGTGTGGGCCGCTGAAGCGGCTGTCGTTCCCGCGCAAGCGAGAACCCGGCGCCCCCCGATCGGCGGTCCTTTCCGCCCAAAACGGGCGTATACTACCACGGGAACGCCCAACGCACAGGAGCTCCAGGTGTCGCTCAGGATCGCCTTCCTCGATTCGTGGCTACAGCAGGTGGTCGATGGTAGCGGCACGGCGGCCGCCATCGGTGGGCTCGGCCGGGCCCTGCGCGCCCGTGGGCACCATGTTGCTCGGATCGGCCCTACCCGTGCCTGGCCGCCAGCCCTGACCCCGCGCCGCCTGCTCTTTAATCTCCAGCTCCCGGCCTTGCTCCGCTCGCTCGCCTATGATCTGATTGTCGGCTTTGATCTGGACGGCTTCCTCGTTGCTGGCCGCGCCCCTGCCCCTTATGTGTGCAGTGTCAAGGGGGTGATCGCCGAAGAGCTGCGGCACGAGCGTGGGTCGGTGCGCCGCCTGCTCTGGCTCCTCTCGCGCCTCGAACGTGCCAACGCGCGCCGCGCGCCGCTTGTGCTCACCACCAGCGACTACTGCCGCCGCATGATCGGGCAGCACTACGGTGTGCCCACCGCGCGGGTTCGCCTGGTGCCCGAGGGCATTGACCTTGCGCGCTGGCGTCGGCTCCTGAGTGCCCCCGGTGGCCCGGAGCGCGAGGGCCAGCTGATCCTCTGTGTGGCACGCCAGTATCCGCGCAAGCACGTGGCCGACCTGCTCCACGCCGTCGCCGCCTTGCGCCCCCACTTCCCGGGTGCGCGCCTGGTGGTGATCGGCGACGGGCCAGAGCACCCCCGCTTGCGCTCCCTCGCCGATCGCCTGGCCCTCGGCCCTGCCGTCTCGCTCCTGGGCGCCATCCCCGACGATGATGCCGTGGTGCGCTGGTACCGGCGCGCCGGGATCTTCTGCCTGCCGAGTGTCCAGGAGGGTTTCGGGATCGTCTTCCTTGAGGCCATGGCCGCTGGCCTCCCGATCGTCGCTACTACCGCCGCCGCAGTGCCCGAGGTGGTGCCCCACGGCCAGGCCGGCACGCTCGTGCCGCCCGGCGACATCCCCGCCCTCACCGCCGCCCTCGCCGAGCTCCTCGCCCGCCCGCAGCTCCGCGCCGAGTACGGCGCCACTGGCGCTGCACACGTCGCCCGCTACGATTGGGATCGCGTCGCCGAGCGCTTCCTGGAGGCGATCGCGCCCATGGTAGCGCGCCCCACGCCCTGTGGTGAATAGAGCCGACACGCGACCACCGTGCATCACGGTGGGGCGCCTTCGGCGCATCGGCACCTGATGCCGGATCGCTGCGGTGGATCGGTCCCTACCCGTCCGCAACGTGCTCCAGCCCTATCGTCTATCGTGTTTTCGCATCAGGCCCCTCACAGCTTGAACTCCTATGTCGATCAGCGTCACCAACCTCAGCAAATACTACGAGGTCCACCGGAAGGATGCCGGCCTCCGTGGCTCCCTGGCCGCCTTCGTCCGCCGCCGCTACGAGACGGTCCGGGCTGTGGATGCGATCTCCTTCCAGATCGAGCCCGGCGAGATGGTAGGCTTTCTGGGCCCCAACGGTGCCGGCAAGACCACCACCCTCAAGGTGCTCGCCGGTTTGCTCCACCCCACCGCTGGTGAGGTGCGCGTCCTCGGCTACACCCCCTTCGAGCGCCGCCACAGCTTCCTCAAGGGGATCACGCTGGTGATGGGCCAGAAGCAGCAACTCTTCTGGGATCTGCCGGCCCTGGAGACCTTCGAGGTCAACCGGGTGATCTACGAGGTGCCCACCGACGAGTACCGGCGTACCCTGGCCGAGCTCACCGAGTTGCTCGATCTCGGCGATCTGCTCACCCGGCAGGTGCGCAAGCTGAGCCTGGGCGAACGCATGAAATGCGAACTCGCGGCCGCGCTGCTCCACCGCCCCCGGGTACTCTTCCTCGACGAGCCGACGATCGGCCTCGACGTGACCATGCAGGCCCGCGTGCGCGAGTTCGTCGCCGCCTATAACCGGCGCCACGAGGCGACCGTGCTCCTCACCAGCCACTACATGGCCGATGTCACCGCGTTGTGCAAGCGCGTGATCGTGATTAACCACGGCCAGCTGCTCTACGACGGCAACCTCCAGGCGCTGATCGAGCAGGTGGCGCCCCACAAGCTCATCCACGTGACGCTCAGTAGCCCGGTGGAACCCGGCGTCCTGGCCGCCTATGGTGAGGTGCAGCGCCTCGACGGGCTGGAGGCCGAGCTGCGCGTGGAGCGCAGCGAGACGACGAGAGTCGGCGCGCGGTTGCTCGCCGATCTTCCCGTCGCCGACATCAACATTGCCGAGCCGCCGATCGAAGCGATCATCGGCGAGGTGTTCGCCGGCAGCCCGTCGCCGGCGCGGCAGTAAGCGCCGCCGCACCTGTCGGCCCCTGCGCCAGGCGCTCCATGCTCGCCTGGCCCTACGATCGGGCGGCGCCCAGCCCGGGCGCACCAATGTTCGCTAGCGAGTCGCATGCCCATCCTGAGGCTTTCTGATGCCCTGGAAGGCGCCTGCTCTCGCCTAGCGCTATGGTCGGTGACGGCCATAACACGACATAAAATCCTTGACGCGCCCTTGCCCCATTGTTATAATGCTTCCACCTGAAGTATCAGGCACCCTCACGCAGACTCCCTAGAGATCCAAAGCTGTATAGTGTGTCATGGGGGCAGCACTGGCGTCGCCTCCCGACATCGCTATACCCGTCCCGCAGACACCGGCCTGCAGCCAGAGGATCGCCGCTCACCTGCACGTTAGCAACACCGCCCCGGCCCACGCCCGCCCGACGCCAGGCCCCCGGCGCGCGCCGCAGGGTGGCTCAGCCGTCCGGATCGCGAGGTACCCCTCGCGGGCGGACAGGCGCCCCTCACCAGGAGGAACAGTCCATGACAACCGCCACCGGCACCTCGCTGATGGAATTTCTCGGCGAGATCCAGGATCGCAGGCAGTTCCAGCACCTTAACTGGCGCGGAACCTTCGCCGAGTACCTGGATCTCGTCGCGCGCGATTCGCGGGTCACCCGCAACGCCTTTCAGCGCATCTACGACATGATTATGTCGTACGGCACCGAGGAGTTCATCGATGCCAAGAAGCGTCTGATCCGCTACAAGTTTTTCTCCGACGAGTCCTTCGATGGGGATGACGCCATCTTCGGCCTCGAGATCCCCCTGATGCGCCTGGTGAACTTCTTCAAAGGCGCCGCCCGCGGCTATGGTACCGAGAAGCGCGTGCTCCTGCTCCACGGCCCCGTGGGCTCCTCCAAGTCCACGATCGTGCGCCGCCTCAAGAAGGGCCTGGAGCATTACTCCCGCACCGATGAGGGCGCTCTCTACACCTACGATTGGTACCTCGGGACGGTTGAGAACCTCTCGACGTTCGACTGGCGCCAGGTGCCTGAGAGCGAGTGGGAGAAGTGCCCCATGCACGAAGAGCCCCTGCACCTCGTGCCCATGGAGCTCCGCGAGCCCTTCCTCGCCCGCCTCAACGATGGCCGCCCCGACGACGACCAGATCCGTATCGCCGGGGACCTCTGCCCCGTCTGTCGCTTCCACTTCCGCGAGCTCATGCGCCGCTATGAGGGCGATTGGACCCAGGTGGTCAAGCACATCCGCGTGCGCCGCCTGCTCTTCTCCGAGCAGGACCGGGTGGGCATCGGGACGTTCCAGCCCAAGGACGAGAAGAATCAGGACTCCACCGAGCTTACCGGCGATATTAACTATCGCAAGATCGCCATCTACGGCTCCGACTCCGACCCGCGCGCGTTCAACTTCGATGGCGAGTTCAATATCGCCAACCGTGGGATCATCGAGTTCGTCGAGATGCTCAAGCTCGATGTGGCCTTCCTCTACGATCTGCTCGGCGCCTCCCAGGAACACCGCATCAAGTCCAAGAAGTTCGCCCAGACCGATATCGATGAGGTGATTATCGGGCATACCAACGAGCCCGAGTACCGGCGCCTCGAGAACAATGAGTTCATGGAGGCCCTGAAGGACCGCACCGTTCGCATCGATATCCCCTACGTCACCAGGCTGCGCGATGAGGAGCGCATCTACCACCGCGACTTCAACCGTCGCCGGGTGCGCGTGCATATCGCCCCCCACACCCTCGAGGTGGCCGCGATGTGGGCCGTGCTCACCCGCCTCGAAGACCCGAAGAAGCCCAATCTTACCTTGCTGCAGAAGCTGAAGCTCTACAATGGTAAGACTCTGCCGGGCTTCACTGAGGACAATATTAAGGAGCTCCGCAAGGAGGCGGTGCGCGAGGGGATGGAGGGCATCTCCGCCCGCTACATCCAGGATAAGATCTCCAATGCCCTCGTCACCAATCAGGAAGAGGGGTATATCAACCCCTTCATGGTGATCAATGAACTGGAGAGTGGCCTCAAGAACCACGCCCTGATCAACTCCGAGGACGACCGCAAGCGCTTCCGCGATCTGCTGGCCGTGGTTCGCGAGGAGTATACCGAGATCGTGAAGAACGAGGTGCAGCGCGCGATCTCCGCCGATGAGGAGGCGATCAAGCGCCTCTGCGGCAACTATATCGATAACATCAAGGCCTACACCCAGCGCGAGAAGGTGCGTAACCGCTATACCGGCCAGTATGAGGAGCCCGATGAGCGGCTGATGCGCTCGATCGAGGAGAAGATCGATATCCCTGAGAGCCGCAAGGACGACTTCCGCCGCGAGATTATGAACTACATCGGTGCCCTGGCGATCGAAGGGAAGACCTTCGACTACCGCACGAATGAGCGGCTCCATAAGGCGCTTGAGCTCAAGCTCTTCGAGGACCAGAAGGATAGCATCAAGCTAACCTCGCTCGTCTCTCGCGTGATCGATAAGGATACGCAGGAGAAGATCGACGTCGTGAAGGCCCGCCTCATCCGCGACTTCGGCTACAATGAGCAGTCGGCCACCGATGTGCTCAACTATGTGGCCTCGATCTTCGCCCGCGGCGATACCAGAGGCAACTACTAGCAGGGCACAGGGGGCAGGGAACAGGGAACAGCCGGCCACGCGCCCTGTCTCTGTCCCCTGTCCCCTGTCCCCGAACGACGCCTATGTCAATGAAACGCGTCGACCGCGACCTCGGCCGCTTCCGGCAGATCGTTCGCGGCAAGATCAAGAAAGACCTGCGCAAGTATATGTCGCACGGCGAGATGATCGGGCGCCAGGGGAAGCGCTTCGTCTCTATTCCCGTGCCGCAGATCGATATTCCCCAGTTCCGCTACGGCGCGCGCCAGGGTGGTGGCGTAGGCCAGGGCGACGGCGATGTGGGCGACCCGATCGCCCAGGGCGACGGCCAGCCCGGCCAGGGCCAGGCCGGCTCCGAGCCCGGCAAGCATACCCTTGAGGTCGATGTCTCCCTTGAGGAGCTCGCCGCCATCCTCGGCGAGGAGCTCCAGCTGCCCAATATCCAGCCCAAGGGCAAGAAGAACATCGTCAGCGAGAAGGATAAGTACTCCGGCATCCGCCGCACCGGCCCCAACTCGCTGCGCCATTTTAAGCGCACCTACCGCGAGGCCCTGCGCCGCCAGATCTCCGCCGGCGATTACGATAGCGCCGACCCGATCGTGGTGCCCATCCGCGACGATATGCGCTACCGCTCCTGGAAGGAGACCATGCTCCCCGAGAGCAATGCCGTCATTATCTATATGATGGATGTCTCCGGATCGATGGGTACCGAGCAGAAGGAGCTCGTCCGGATTACCGCCTTCTGGATCGAGACCTGGCTGCGCTCCCAGTATAAGGAGATCGACATTCGCTATATCGTCCACGATGCCGCCGCCAAAGAGGTTGACCAGGAGACGTTCTACCACATCCGCGAGGGCGGTGGTACGAAGATCTCTTCGGCCTACAAGCTCTGCAATCGCCTGATCGATGAGCGCTACCCCGCCGCTGAGTGGAATATCTACCCATTCCACTTCTCCGACGGCGATAACTGGGGCGGCGGCGATACGCGCGAGTGCATCGAGCTCCTGAAGCGCGAGCTGCTGCCGAAGGTCAACCTCTTCTGCTATGGCCAGGTGCGCTCGCTCTATGGCTCCGGTCGCTTCGCCCACGATCTCGAGGAGTACCTCGGGAACGATGATCGCATCGTGGTCTCTGAGATCGCCGAGCGCGATGATATCTACGATACGATTAAGGATTTCCTCGGCAAAGGAAAATGATGCCTGGGTCAGGGCGCAGCACCCCGCGCCCTACCCACGCCTTGCGCTATGAAAAATACCCGCCTTCCTCCACAGCTCGAGGCCGCCCGCGAGGAGATCGAGCAGATCGCGCGCGACTATAACCTCGACTTTTTTCCGATCATCTATGAGGTGCTGGATTATCGCACCCTCTACGAGACGGCCGCCTTCGGCGGCTTTCCGACGCGCTATCCTCACTGGCGCTTCGGTATGGAGTTCGACCAACTCCTGAAGGGCCACGTCTGGGCGGGCAGCACTATCTATGAGATGGTGATTAACACCAACCCCTCCTACGCCTATCTGCTTGAGGGCAATGAAGACGTGACCCAGAAGATGGTCATGGCCCACGTCACGGGCCATGTCGATTTCTTCAAGAATAATATGTGGTTCGCCCATACGAACCGCAAGATGCTCGATACGATGGCCAACCACGCCACTCGTATCCAGCGCATTATCGATCGGATCGGCTTCGATGTGGTTGAGGATTTCATCGACACCTGCCTCTCCCTGGAGAATCTGATCGATTACCACTCACCCTACATCCGCCGCCCCGAAGCCCAGACCTACCGCCCCGTCGTTGCCGAGGAGGAGCCAATTGAGGTTGAGGGCCTGGTGGTTGAGCGCGACTATATGCGCGACTATATCAACCCGCCTGAGTACCTCGAAGAGCGGCGGAAGAAGCTCGAGGCTGAGCGCGCCCGGCAGCGCCGCTTTCCTGAGAACCCCCAGAAGGATATTCTGCTCTTCCTGATGAACTACGCCCCCCTCGAGCGCTGGCAGCATACGGTGCTGGAAATCGTCCGTGATGAGGCGTACTACTTTGCGCCCCAGGGGATGACCAAGATCCTGAATGAGGGCTGGGCTTCGTACTGGCACTCGACGATCATGACGCAAAAGGTGGCCTCCGCCGCGGAGATCATCTCCTTTGCCGACCTTCACTCCGGTGTCGTCGCCACCGGTGGTGGCCGCCTGAACCCCTATAAACTCGGTCTCGAGCTCCTCCGCGATGTCGAAGACCGCTGGAACAAGGGGAAGTTTGGGAAAGAGTACGATGAGTGCGAGGACATCCGCGAGAAGAAGCTCTGGGACCGTGGGCTCGGCCTCGGCCGGAAGAAGATCTTCGAGATCCGTCGCCTCTATAACGATGTCACCTTCATCGACGAGTTTCTCACCCCTGAGTTTGTGCTCGAGAATAAGCTCTTCACCTTTCGCTACAACCGCGACACCGATCTCTATGAGATCGCCTCACGCGAGTTCCGCGAGATCAAGGAGAAGTTGCTCTTCCGCCTTACAAACTTCGGCCAGCCCTTTATCTACGTCGAAGATGGCAACTACAATAATCGCGGCGAGCTCTACCTGCGCCACCGCCACGAGGGCGTGGACCTGAAGATGGATTATGCCCGCGATACGATGCGCAACCTCCATAAGATCTGGACGCGCCCCATCCACCTTGAGACGATTATTGAGGAGAAGAAGCGCCTGCTCTCGTTCGATGGCAGCGACTTCACCGAGCGCCGGATCGATTGAGCATCGAGCACCCGGAACCCGGAACCGGACATCAGCCAGCGCTAAGCAGCGGCGTCTGCCCATAGCTCCGGGATCTTCGTGCTCGTTTCGCAGTCCTTGACTTTCATGAGCCCCACGATCGCCGCGCTCCTCAAGTCCGCCACGGATACGCTACAGGCAACGAGCCCTACCCCGCGCCTCGACGCCGAGCTGCTCCTCGCCCACGCCCTCTCCTGGCCACGCGCTCGCCTCCTTGCCGAGCGCTCCCACGCCCCGGCGCCTACCGAAGTCGCCACGTTCCTGGCCATGGTCGCCAGGCGGGCCGCACAGGAGCCGGTGGCGTATATCGTGGGCCACAAAGAGTTCTTCGGCCTCGACCTCTTCGTGGATCGGCGGGTGCTCGTGCCGCGCCCCGAAACCGAGCTACTCGTGGAACTGGCCCTCGCAGAGGCCCAGCGCCTCGACGCGCGGCGCTCGGCTCCCGACGCTCGGCCCTCACCCCTCACGATTGCCGACATCGGTACCGGGAGCGGCGCGATCGCCGTGGCCCTGGCGCGCCACGCGCCACGGGCACAGCTCTACGCGACCGACCTGTCCACAGCGGCCCTCGCCGTTGCCGCGCGCAACGTGGCGGCCCATCACCTCGCCGGGCGCGTGCAATTGCTCCACGGCGACCTGCTCGCCCCGCTCCCCGGGCCGGTGGACATGATCGTGAGCAACCCCCCCTACACCGTCCTTGCCGAGGTGGCTCCCGGGGTGCGCGCCCACGAGCCATGGCTCGCCCTGGAAGGTGGCCCCGACGGCGCAGCCATCTACCGCCGGCTTGTCACTCAGCTCCCCGCTTACCTCCGACCCGGTGGCGCCGTCCTGCTTGAGATCGGCGCCTGGCAGGGCGACCTTGTGGCTGGCCTGCTACGCGATACACTGCCAGCGGCCACCATCAGCCTGCACCAGGATCTCGCGGGCCACGATCGGGTGGTCATCGCACGGGTATAACCCGGCGCTCACCGGTGCGCCAGGCCAGGGTAAAAAATGGTGTAATCCAGCTGTCATCCCACCCTGTGGATGCCGCCATCGCCTCCTTTTTATACTACAGAGTAGCACGCAGGAGGCAGGTATGGCCGCTCTCTTTGTCGCCCTCGGCATCGCCGTGATTACATTGCTCGCACTGTTGCTCTGGTTCGTGCCGCATCTGCTGCACGAACAAGCGCTGCGCAATGCCCGCGAGGCTGCTCATCTGCGCGACATGCTGCTCGATATGCTCAATGAGCAGGAGGCCGTCACCCTGCGCCAGTCCCAACTGAGCGCTTCGATCGCCGCCCTGCAGGATCAGCTTGAGCAACTCGTCGGTGCGCCGCGTGGCCCGGGCGCCCCGTCTGAGCAAGCGGCCCTGCAACAGCTCGAGGCGCGTATCGCCGCGATGCAAACACAGATCCAGGGCTGGCTTGAGCTCCGCACACGGGCGCAGCGCAGCGCCCAAGTGCACGACAACGAGGCCTGGGCACACCTGATGAGCCTGCTCGCCGCGATACAGGAGCGGGTAGGGAAGCTTTCCGTTGAACGAACCCATAGCTCCGTCGGGCTCCAGGCACGGGTGCTGCTCGAAGAGCTCGAGCAGGAGTTGGCCCAGCTGCGTTCGATCTCCGAGGATATCGCGACCCTCCAGTGGCGCCTGCGCCGCTCGCTCAACGAACGCGAGACGAGTATCTCCGTCATCCGCGCGCGGGCTAGCAGCAGCGCCGATTAGCGCGTTGCTCGGAATGGAGACCCTGGTGGATCGCCACGGTGATGTCGCTGGATCGCCATCCCGCTGAGACGCCCCGATGGGGCATCTTTCCCCCCAACGATCAGTGTGGCCGACCACTAGCTGCGGAGCGCTGAAACGCATCAGATCGCCATCCGCTTGCGGTGCTCAGGTGCCTCGTTCCCGCTTCTTGCTACAAGCCCTTCTCCACAGGCCCGTGACGCCCTCGCTCACAGCAGCGGCGCTGACAAGCGCCGGAGGGACGCCGCCACCGGTGAAACACAGCGCGCTTCGTCCGTACCGCGCATGGGCGCCTGATAAGCATATGAAAAAGTGGTCGCGTAAGTGCGTTATGATAGAGGCAAGGCAAGTGTGGAGCAGCCGGTGAAGTTCGTATGAGCATCGTCGTTATCGACAATCAGGCGATCCACTACGAGGTCCTTGGCCGTGGGCGGCCGGTCCTCTTCTTGCACGGGTGGCTCGGCAGCTGGCGCTACTGGTTCCCGACGATGGAGGTGGTCGCGGAACATTACCGCACCTACTCGTTTGACTTCTGGGGCTTCGGCGATTCGCGCCGCACGAGGACCCGGGAGAGCATCCAGGCCTACTCCGACCAGGTGATCCGCTTCATGGACGCCCTCGGCGTGGAGCGGGTGATGCTGGTCGGCCACTCGATGGGTGGGATGGTCGCGCTGAAGACGGCGCTCTCCTATCCGGACAGGGTCGTTCGGGTGGCCACCGTCGGCGCGCCGATCGACGGCGACTCGCTCTCCTGGCTGCTCAAACTCACTGACCGCCCCTTCTTCGCCGATGCCTTCGCCCGCATGCCCTGGCTGCGCCGCTCGCTCTTCCGCTTCTTCCTGGGTGCCACAAGCGATCCGGCTGTCGGTGAGATGATCGCCGATAGCGTGAAGTCGAGTGCCAATACGCTGCGCTACGCCGTAAGCTCGATGTGGCGCACCGACCTGCGCCCGGAGCTCGGACGCCTGCGTGTGCCCGCCCTGATTGTCCACGGCGGCCGCGACGATATCGTGAATCCAAATCAGGTTGAGCTCTTCGATCAGGTGGCGCTGTCGGAGGTGGTGATGATGCCCCGCAGCCGCCACTTCCCCTTCCTCGATGAGCCCGAGCTGTTTAATGATGTGCTCCTGCGATTTTTGAAGGCCGGAACCCTCCCCTACCCGAGCATGCCTAACATGCTGCGCGAGCGCCAGCCCATCCTCGGCGATTGAGCCGGGAGCACATCCATCACAGCGAGCGCTCGTGAGCCGCTCCCCGGCGCATGCGGCGCGGCAAGCACTCGTCGCATCGCCCCCCACGCTCATCGCGCGTCCGGCTTGATGAGCGGGCAGCCGGCCCTTTGCAACCCAACGTCGCGCACCCCGCCAGGAAGGGTCTGTGAGCATCACCCTGGCTTCCAGTTCCTGTGCTACAATCGCCAGGTGGAGACCAGGCTGACAGTTGAGGGTGTGGCGGCCACCTACGGCGCACGTCGCGTCTTCGCCGACGTATCGCTTGAACTGAGCGGCGGCGAGGTGCTGGTGGTGAGCGGGGCTAATGGGAGCGGCAAGAGCACCTTCTTGCGGCTGCTCGCCGGGCTGCAGCGCCCCGAGGCGGGCCAGATCGTCTATCGCTGTGGTGGCCAGGCGCTCGACCCGCGCGACGCGGCGCGGCTGATCGGCTGGGTGGCCCCTGATTTGATGCTCTACCGCGAGCTGACGGGCCGTGAGAACCTGCGCTTCTTCGCCGAGGTGCGCCGGCTGCACCTGGACGATGGCGCGATCGAGGCCTTGCTGGAGCGCGTGGGGCTCGCCGGACGTGGCGATGAACGGCTAGCCACCTACTCCTCCGGGATGGCGCAGCGGCTCCGCTACGCCTACGCCCTGCTCCACCATCCGCCCGTGCTTTTGCTCGATGAGCCGGGGCTCACCCTGGACGAACGCGGCACCGCCGTGGTGGAGCGCGTCATCGCTGAGCAGCGCCGCAGTGGGATCGTGGTTGTTGCCACGAACGACCCGCGCGAACTGCGCTATGGCGACCTGCTGCTGCGACTTGGGACCTGATCGCACGAGCTTCCACCCACCAGCACCAAGCGTGCGCGCGAGCCCGTGCGCCGCTGCCCCACTGGCTGGTGGCTGGCCCTGACCCACGCGAGACTGCGCCAGAAATGCACAAGGAGCTTGACCAGAACGTGGCTGGCGTGGAGCGGGAGGAGCTCGAAGCCTCCGGTAGCCTCGGCGTGCGCGCCGTGCTCGGGGCGTCATGGGCCGTCTTCGTGAAGGACCTGCGCACTGAGCTGCGCACGCGCTACGCGATCAATGTGCTGGTGCTCTTCGCCGCCTGTGCGGCGGTGGCGGTGAGTCTCGGGGTGGGCTTCATCGGCCTGCGCCGCACCGACGAGGCCTTGCTGATCCAGGCCACCTTGCTCTGGATCGCGCTGCTCTTCGCGGCGCTCAATGGCCTGTCCCGGGGATTCGTGCAGGAGGAGGAGACGCGCACCATGGCCGCGCTACGCCTGGCCGCGCCACCGCTAGCCGTCTACCTCGGCAAGTTCCTGCTTAACGTGCTGCTTCTAGCCGTACTCGAGGCGATCACCAGCCTGCTCTTCATCGTGCTGGTGCGGGTCCAGGTGGGCAGCCCCCTCGCCTTGATCGGCACGCTCGCCGCTGGCGGGCTGAGCCTTGCTACCGCCACCACCATCCTCGCCGCCATTATCGCCAGGGCCAGTTTTAAGAGTGCGCTCTTCGCCGTGCTGGCCTTCCCCCTGATCGTGCCACCGCTGATTGTCGCGATCCAGAGCACCGCCGCCGCCCTCGGCAGCGGCGGGTTGCCGCAGGCCGTCCCCGCGCTCCAGTTTCTCGGCGCCTATAGCGTGGCCACCTTCGTTGCCTCTTTGCTGCTCTTCCGCTTCGTGTGGGAGGCGTAGGGATATACGATTGACATCCAGGGGATCTCACCAGCCACGGCCCGCCTGGCGGCGCCTGCAGAACTTCGTGATACAATGAGCAAGGGCTGCCCGCACCTGACTCTGCCACCCGCCTGCCAGACACGACCCTGGCAGCAGGCCCGCTCCCATCGATGGGCCGCGCCTAACCTGGCTCTCATTCACGCTACGCACAAAGCGTAGTATGATATGTCAGATTCACCCCCTTTCGAACCGGCATTGGTCTGGAAAGGTTCAAGCCAATGGTGCAGCGCCTGGCCCGGCTGGGCAAGCTGCTAATCGGGCTCTGGCTCGCCGGTGTGGCCATCGCAATGTTCCTGGTGGTTCCCCAGTATGAGGGACTGGGCAACGCTGGCCGGATTGTAATCATGCACGTGCCCACCGCGTGGGTCGCCGTGGTCGCATTCACCGTGTCGGCAATCTTTAGCGCCCGCTATCTCTGGCGCCGGCGCCCCCAGGACGACGACTACGCCCTTGCAGCGGCAGAGAGCGGCTTCCTCTTCACCACCCTCGCGACCGTCACAGGCATGATCTTCTCCCAGGTCGTCTGGGGTGTCTACTGGAACTGGGACCCGAGGCAGACCTCGATCTTTGTGCTGCTCCTGATCTACGCGGCGCTCTTCGCCCTGCGTGCGGCCATCGATGAGCCGCAGCGCCGCCGCCAGTTGAGCGCGGTCTACTCGCTCTTCGCCTTTGTGACGATGCCCTTCCTGGTGTTTGTAGCGCCACGCATCGCCGACAGTACGCTGCACCCCAACTGCGCCTTCATCCAGGGCAGCCAGTGCGACGGGCTGACGCTTGAGGTGGGCAAGATCGGGCTGCTGGGCGATCGCAAGGTGCAACTGCTGGCCCTGGAGCGCAACGGCGATGTAGTGACGGCGCAGGTGAAGGTGAGCGAGCCGGGGCTGACAGCCGAGCGCGTCCTGAGCCCGAGCTTCGACCTGGTGCACGAGGAGATGGTGGCCCGCCCGGAGTTCCCGGGCCTCCGCTACCAGCTCGGCCTGGAAGCGGTGGATCTGGAGGCGAACAGCGCGCTGCTGAATATCGAGGCTCCCGGCACCGGGCTGCTGGAGAACCGCCGCACGCTCTTCACGTTCCTGGCGGCGATCATCGGCTTCACCGCGCTCTTCTTCTGGATGCTCTCGGTGCGCGCCACCCTGCTGGGTGTGCAGTGGGCCCTGGCCCAACGGGCAGGAGGACGGCTATGAGCGTCGCACTTGAGGCCGGCGTCGCTATCTATGTAGCGATGGCCGTGGCCCTCGCGGTCTGGATCGGGATCTTTGTCTACCTCTGGCGTCTGGACGCACAGGCCAGCGCCCTCAAGCGCGAACTGGAGCGCGAGCAATCGGAAGATCCGGTCGAGCGCGCCCCCGCCCCCCGCGCTACCGTCACCCGGGTGCGCCCGGCGAGCAGCGAGCCGGGCGAGGGGTAGCCGCCGGCACGGCGTGAGCCCGGCCGGGCCTCCAGAACGATCAAGGTGAGGAAATAGTCTATGGCCAGTATCACTCCTCCGGCACGGCGCGGGCTAACGATCAAGCCGCTGCACATCGCCGGGCTTGGCATCATCCTGATCGCCGTCATCTATGGCACCTTTGGCCTCCAGAGCGGGTTTCGCTCCTACACCACCAGCGTCGACGAGGCCGTGGCAGCAACCCGCAGCGTGCAACTCGCAGGTTTCCTTGGCAGCACCGGCGAGTACGACGACCGTGGTCGCTTCACCTTCCTGCTCCAGGACGAGGACGGCAAGCTGATCAAGGTGATCTCCAACGAGACCCGGCCGCCCAACTTCGAACAGGCGATCAGTATTGTCGCGATCGGTCGCTACGACGCCACGGAACAGGCTTTCATGGCCGACGATCTGCTCGTCAAGTGTCCCTCGAAGTACCAGGAGCAGCTCAACGGATAGGGGACAGGGACAGGGGACAGGGGAGAGAGGATAGCGACAAGAGACAGGGAACAGGGGATAGCGACAGGAATGATGGTGTTCGCTTTGCTCGCGCGAGCGCTGTAAGTACCAGAGCGACCCCACCGATGCACTGTTCGAACCGCCCTCCACCCTGCACGCTCCATCCTGCACCCTCGATCACGCATTCCCCACCCTTAGCGCTGCACCCTCCACCCTGCACTCTGCCCCTGTGCCCTGTCCCCTGTACCCTGGAAGGCCTCCTATGTACCTGCTCGGCACCTTCCTGCTCGTTACCGCTGTTGCCATGGCCCTGCTGGCCGTAGGCAGCTACGTGATGGTCGTGCGCGGCAGCCGGCCGGCCCTGGCCTACGGTCGCTTCGGCGTCTTTGCGGCTCTCGGAGCCATTCTCATGGCCTGGACGCTGCTGATCACACTATTCCTGGCGCGGCGCTTCGACATCGAGTACGTCAACAACTATAGCTCACGCGATCTGGATTTCTTCTTCAGTATTGCGGCGAGCTGGGCCGGGCAGCCGGGTAGCTTTTTGATCTGGGTGCTGTGGGGCGCGATCGCAACGGCCCTGCTGGTACGCCGAACGCGGCACTTCGAACCGTACGTCCTCGGCGTGATGATGCTCGTGCAGGCGGCCCTGCTGATCTTTGTGCTGGTGCTCAACCCCTTCAAGCCGCTGCTCGATGCAACCACTGGCCTGCCGCTGACCCCGGATGACGGCAGGGGCCTGAACCCGCTGCTGCACAACTTCTGGATGATCATCCACCCGCCCATCCTCTTCGTTGGCTACGCGCTCAGTACGGTGCCCTTCGCCTTCGCCGTGAGCGCGCTGCTGCGCCGCGACTACGACACCTGGATCACCCGGGCCCTCCCATGGACCCTCGGCGCCTGGTCCTTCCTTGGCCTGGCCTTGCTCCTCGGCGGCTACTGGGCCTACGAGACGCTCGGCTGGGGCGGCTACTGGGGCTGGGACCCGGTGGAGAACTCATCGCTGGTGCCCTGGATCTTGCTCACCGCCCTGATCCACGGCATGGTGCTGCAGCGCTCCCAGGGGGCCCTGCGCAAGAGCAACCTCCTGCTGGCCCTGCTCGTCTACGTGCTCGTCTTCTATGCCACCTTCCTCACGCGCAGCGGCGTCTACGCCAACTTCTCGGTACACTCGTTTGTGGCCGAGGGGATCTTCGAAGGACTGGTGGCCTTCCTGGTGCTGCTCCTGGCCGGCTCAATCGGGCTCTTCTTCTGGCGCTGGCGCGATATCCCCTCCAGGCCGCTGAGCGACCGCTTCTTCTCCCGCGATAGCTTCTTCGTGCTGGCGATCCTCTCGATGGTCGTCACCGCCCTGGTGGTAGGGATCGGCACCTCGATGCCGGTGATCTCCGCCATTCCGGGTGTTGGCCATACCCTGCAGGGCTGGCTCGGGGCCGCCTTCGAGCTCGACGACGGCACACTGATGAACCCCCAGGCCCAGCCGTTCGAGGACGGGCGCTTCAGCCTGGCGCCGAGCTTCTACCAGCAGACCGCCCCCCCGCTTGGCGCGGTGATCATCGTGCTGATGACACTCGGGCCGCTCCTGGGCTGGCGCGATACGAATATGCGCCACCTCCTGAAGGCCCTGCGCTGGCCCGCCGTGGCCGCCGTGGCCGCCGCGATTGTGGCGATGCTGATCGACGTGCGCGATCTGCTCTCGCTGGCCTATGTCGCGGGTGGCACCTTCGCCATCGGTACCAATCTGGTGATGATCGTCAGGACCCTGCGCGGCGGCTGGATGCGCATCGGTGGCTACCTGGCCCACGTCGGCTTCGCGATCATGGTGCTCGGGATGGTCGGCTCCAGCGCCTATGCCACTCCCGAGACCCGCCTCACCCTCGCCCCCGGCGAGAGCGCGCGGCTCTTCGGCTACGAGTTCATCTTCAATGGCTACCGACTCGACGAGCAGCAGCGCGGGGTGCTCGACTTCTCGGTGAGCGACGGGCGGCAGACCTTCAGCGCCAGGCCCTACCTCTACGAGAACCAGCGCATGGGCGCCACGATGACCACTCCGTCGATTCACAGCTTCGGCTACCAGGATCTCTACATCGCGCCGGCCGGCTACGATCCGGAGCGCGACGCCGCCCGCCCCGTGCTCGGCCAGGACGAGAGCACGACGATGGGCCCCTACACGCTCACCTTCCTGGGCTTCAACATCGACCGCGAGGCGATGATGGCGGGCAGTGGCGACCTGCGGGTGGGCGCGCGCGTGCGGGTGTTGTACGAGGGCCAGGAGCAGGAGCTCGAGCCCTATGTGCAAGTTGTGACCGACTCGGCCAGCGGCGAGCAGCGGCTCGAGTATGTGCCGGTCGATCTGCCGGGCGAGGGCCAGCAACTCACAGTGATCTCGCTCGACCCGAGCTCGCGCCGCGTGATGCTCCAGGGGAGCGGACCCGGCCTCGATGGCCTGCCGGTCATCCCGGCCAAGGGCGTCATCGCGGTGAGCGTCAAGCCGCTGGTGATCCTGGTCTGGGTGGGCGTCGCGATGATTGTGACCGGCGGCATGATCGCCTTGCTGCGCCGCTCGATCGAGGGACGCGCCGCCCTCGCCGGAGTACGGCCCCGGCTGCCCAGGGGCCTGCCGCTGCCCGGCCTCGGCCTTGGATCACGCGGCACGGGACGCTGACTGAGCGACGATGCAAGACTACTACGAGACGTTGCAAGTTCACCCCCGCGCCGACGCGGAGGCGATCAAGGCCGCCTATGCTCGGCTCCGGGAGCGCTACGACCCGGTCAAGCTGGAGGGTGCCGCCGAGGAGCTCCAGGAGCTGGCCCGCCGCCGGCGAGATGAGATTGAGCGCGCCTACACCGTGCTCAGCGACCCGGAGCGGCGCCGCCGCTACGATGCCGAACTCGCCACCAGCGTGGCAGAACCCGCTCCAGAGCCTGCTGCTCCGGATGATGACGAGGCGCTGATCGATTACCGCCCGCTGCCACCCGCCAGGCGCCAGGAGCGCCCCGCCGGCTTCAACGCTCAGCCCACCCTCTCGCCAGCCCAGGCCACCCGGCGCAGCGCCGGTCGCCGCGCCACCCACGGAGGCGCGCCGCTGTGGGTCGCCCCGGCGCTGATCGTCGCCGCCGCCACCTTCGCCATCGTCCTGGTAACACTGATCACTACCGTGCTCGGCAGCCCGCCACCGGCCACCTCCCAGCAGGACGGCCCGCAGATCCTCGACCCGAACGCGCCCACGGCAACTGCACCCACACCCACCACCGCGCAGGTGATCAACCAGTTCGAAGGCCAGATCGTGGCGGCACGCCAGGTGGCCAACCAGGTACCCGATAACTACAACGCCTGGATCGAGCTCGGCAACGCCCTCTATGATAGCCTGGTGGTGGTGCGCGAGCGGCTCGCCAGCGGCGACCCGGCCCTCCAGAGCACCTACGTTGAGCGCCTGCCGCGCTGGCTTGAGGCGGCCGAGGCCTACCGCAAGGCCGCCGAACTCCAGCCCGCCGATCCGGTAGCCCGCGCCGACCTGGCGGCGAGCCTCTGTTTCTACGGCGAGGACATCAACGACGTGAGTTTTGTGCAGCAGGGCCTCGCCGAAGCTGAACAGGCCCTGGCCCTGGGGCCCCAGGAGCCACGAGCCTTGCTGAGCAAGGGGCTCTGCCTGGCCTTCGCTGACCCGCCCCAGACTCAGGCAGCGCTCGAGACATGGCAGCGGCTGATTGTGCTCCCCGACGCCGATCCCGGCCTCGTCTTCCAGGCCCGCCAGCTGATCGCCGAGTACGGCAGCTAACGTGCTGTCATCACCCTTTAACTTTTAACCATTCCGGGGTTCAAAAAGTTAAAAAGCTGTGCTACAATGGGCTGAGGCCTGAATACACCATGGGAACGTACTACACAACCCTGGGGGTGAGCCCCGGCGCGAGCCAGGAGGAGATCGCCGCCGCCTACGAGCGCCAGCGTCAGCGCTACGACCCGGAGCGCGTAGCCGGGCTTGACCCGGAGCTGCAACGGCTTGCAGCCGAGCGCAGCGCCGAACTGCAGCGGGCCTACGCCGTGCTCGGCCAGCCTGAGCGGCGCCGGGCCTACGATGCAAGCCTGAGTGGCACACCCGGGCCTGTGGCGGCCCGCCAGCGCGGCCTGACCCCTCGTGAGCGGCGCTACACCCTGGCCGGCGTGGTCATCGCCCTGGCCCTCGTTGGAGCGATCTGGGTGCTCACCGGCCGCGACGGGGTGCCCCGGGGCCAGGCCATGAGCGAGGTGAACCGCCCCGCACCAGCCTTCGAGGCGCCTGCCCTTGACGGTGGCACGATTAGCCTGGCCAGCTATAGCGGCGACGTCGTGCTGCTGAACTTCTGGGCCACCTGGTGCGAGCCCTGTAAGCGCGAAATGCCCGCGCTTCAGGAAGCCCACCAGCGCCTCGGCGACCAGGGGCTTGCGATTATCGGCGTGAACCTGACCGACGACGAGCAGGCCCAGGGCGGCGATACCGCGAAGATTCGCGCCTTCCTCGACCAGTTCGGAGTAACTTACCCCAACGTTCTCGATATCGAGGGCGAGGTGACCAACGCCTACCGTGTTTTCCCCCTGCCCACGAGCTTCTTCATCGACCCGCAGGGCCGCATCCGCTATGTGCATATCGGCGAGTTGACGCTTGAGGATGTGACAGCCCGGTTCAGCGAACTGAGCCGTGAGGCGACCGCCACGAGCGCCAGGTAGCCCAGAGGAAACCGATGGAGCCGCGTACCATCCTGGTGGTTGATGACGATCACGGCCTCCGCGAGCTGATCCGCATCAACCTCGAGCACGAAGGCTACAGCGTCATCCAGGCTGCCAACGGGGTGCAGTGTGTCCAGGCGGTGCGCGAGCAGCGCCCCGACATGGTGATCCTCGATGTGATGATGCCCGAGATGGATGGCCTGGAGGCTTGTGGCAAGGTGCGCGAGTTCTCCCAGGTGCCCATCCTGATGCTCACCGCCAAGGTGCAGAGCGAGGATGTGATTACCGGCCTCGACCGGGGCGCCGATGATTATCTGATCAAGCCGTTTAATATGGACGAGCTCTCGGCACGCATCCGCGCCCTGCTGCGCCGCGTGCCGCCGGCCTATCGCCCCCTCACTGCCGGCGATGGCCAGATCACCATCGACCAGCAGAAGCGCGAGGTGCGTGTGCGCGGCGAGCCGGTGGACCTCACCCCCACCGAGTATCATCTGTTGCTCATCCTCACCGAGAATGCCGGGAAGGTCGTTGAGCACGAAACGTTGCTGCGGGCTGTCTGGGGCCAGGAGTACACCAAGGACAACGACTACCTCAAGGTGTACATCTGGCACCTGCGCCGGAAGATTGAGGTCGATCCGCGCAATCCCAAGCTGCTGCTGACCGAGTGGGGCGTTGGCTACCGCATGGTTCCCACACCCCCGGCTACAAATTGACAGCGCAGGCTCACGGTGCTATACTGGCAGCCGTGATGCGGGAGTAGCTCAGTTGGTAGAGCATCTGCTTCCCAAGCAGATGGTCGCGAGTTCGAGTCTCGTCTCCCGCTCCATCCCGAGCGCGGAATCTCTCTCAGAGGTTCCGCGTTCTTTTTGCCCATTTTTGAGGGGTGAGTACCATTCTGAGTACCATTTGGCTTCATTTGCCCTTCAGACCGCCGCAGTCCACATCAGTCTGCCGCAGTCAACTCCTGATACAGCCCCTCCAGCGCCTCACGCATCTGGCTCAGCGTCACCTTTGTGTACCGCGCCGTCACCGTGCCCGGCGTGTGGCCGAGGATAGCCGCGATCAGCCGGTCACTTGTGCGCTCGCCGAGCAGGGTGGCGCAGGTGTGGCGCAGGTCGTGCAGGCGCAGCGGCCCCTGCCCGGCGCACGCCAGCAGCATCCGGTAGTGACGGAGCAAGTTAGGCGGGCTGACCGGCGTGCCGTTCTTGGTGACAAAGATCAGCCCGCGCTCATTCCACCCCGACCCCATCAGTGCGCGTTCTTCGTCCTGATTGCGCCGGTACGCACGCAGCCGCTCCAGGAGTGGGGGCGCGATCGGCAAGATGCGCCGGCCGGCGTCGGTTTTGGTGTATTCACTGACAACCACCTTCAGCGTGACCACCTGCACCTGGCGACGCACCTGTACGGTGCTTGCCTCCCAATCCACATCGTCCCAGCTCAGCCCAAGCCCCTCGCCGCGACGCAGTCCGAGCGCAAGCAACAGGTGGTAGACCAATGCGTAGCGCGTGCCCAGCTTCGGTAGGTTCTTCGTTCGGTTGTTCTTCGTCGTGTAGGGCTTGCGCAGATCGATTGTGCCATCGGCGGCACGGAGCAGGACACGGGCTTCAGCGAGGCTGAGCACGCGCGGGCGGTCATTGGTAAGTTGGGGCAAGTCAACGTCCTTGGCCGGATTGGCGGTGATCAGCCGATAGCGCACCGCCACGTCGAGCATCCCGCGTAGGCGCAGGTAGGTGTTGCGCACCGTCGCGGCACTCTGGCCCACATCGACGAGTGTATTGATCCAGCCCTGGACGCGGGCGGCGGTGAGCTTGTCGAGGCGAATCTTGCCGGCACGTACCAGCCCTTCTGGGTGGCCTTGTGGCACATGCATACGATGCGCGGTGACACCACGCTGGCGCGCAGCTGCTTGGTGCACGCGCTCAGCTTGACCACGCATCCGCGATTACAGGCCTACCTCCGCACGTGCCTGCGCCTGTATGACCACGCGGTGGCGGGCGAAGAGCCTGGGAATGGCGCGCGCTGATGCCGAGAACGGCTGAGCTGTCAGAACGCGCATTCTTGATCGTCAGACCCTTTCCCAGATACATCGCCCATGTCGGTTGGCCAGTGTGCGGCTCGTGTCAGGGGGTGTTTTCGAACGCTATGTGGAAGACCAGGCAGCGGTAATGGCCGACGGGGCGCTGCGGAACTACCCTCCAGGCCGCCGGCGCCGACCTCCCCCACACTTGTTTCACCACGGGATGTCCTTCACACGCAGTAGAGCTAACGTTCGGACACCTCTGGCGCGGTGCTGAGCAGCTCGGCAAGCGACTTCTCCAGGCACCACTCGTCCTCGCGATCGCGCTGCGGCATGCGATGAAAGCCCTGGCGAGCGTAGAACTGCTGGCCGCGCTGGTTCGCGCAATGCACAAAGCAGTGGTAGGTGGTGAAGCCCTGGGTGCGCAAGAAGACCTCGCCGCGCGCGAGCAGCGCCGCACCGATGCCCTTTCTCACGTAGGCCGGCAGCAGGTAGATGCGGTACAGCTCCGCCCCTGCTGCCGACGGGCCAAGGTTACAGAAGCCGACCACCGTTTCATCGTCCAGCGCGAGGTCGAAGACGAGCCGGCTCGCGGCCACCGCCGGAGCGAGAGCCCGAAGCCGCTCCGGCGCATAGTGGGTGGCGACGAACTGCGCGCTGGTCGCTGGCGCGAAGATACCGGCGTATGTCCAGGCCCAGGCCGCGCGGGCGACGACCGCGACAGCCTCGGCGTCCTCGGCGATGAAGGGGCGACAGGTGATGTTCTGGCTCATTTCAGCCTGCGCGCTCCATATGTGGGCAAACCAGCATACCCTAGAAGCATCAGCTCTACAGCTGCACCTGAGCGGTCATCTCACGCTTGGAACCCGGTTTGCCCTTGAGCGACGCCCGTGGCGCACCAGAACGATCAGCTGGAGGGCGACCGAGAGCAGCGCCGAGGCACTGCCGACGATCAGCATCGCCGCGACGTCAGGGCTGAACGCCCACATCGCCCACAGCGGTGTGCCCTCCAGCCTGGGTAGACCAAGCAGCAGCACCAGGCCCATCCCCAGGCTCACAAGCGGGCTCAGTGCTAGCTTGCCGATCGACACTCCGCTCGCCGCGCGCCGGGTGATTCGTCGGATGTCCAGAGGTACGCTCACCAGTCCCCACAGGGTCAGGGCCAGCACCGTCAGCTTGGCCACCAGGGCGGTGCGCAGCCCGGCGAACCCGGACGCCTGCGGCTCGGCTCCGACCAGCAGGGCCAGGATGCCGTTGGCAATCTGCTCGGTGGGCAGCGGCCCGAACAAGGGCGCTGCGGCGATGTTGCTGAGCACCACGACCCCTATGTTTTTGCTAGTCTAATAGTCGACCACCAGCAGAGATCGTGTGCCGTCGCCGGGCCGTGACTCCGGACATAGCGCCGGGCGAGGGCGGAGAGCGCCGTATCGCGAGGGAGCGCCGGTGTCGCGGGAACCCACTCGTCGAGGAGGGTGAAGTTCGGCTGCTTGCCGGCGGGAGCGCCGCAGCAGATCAGCCCGGCCATGGCGTGCTGCACGAGGATATGATACCCGCGCTGTCCGGTGGTGGGGATGCCGGCCTCCGTGAGCCGGGCAAAGAGCTCCTCGCGCGTCAGGTGGCGGCCGCCGGCGAGGGCGGCCGTGAGCACCTGCGCGCTGGCGGTGAGGGCCGCGCGATCCAGCTCGAGCTGGTTGAGCCGGCGCTGGCTACGCTGCACGACCTACGGCGTGAGGAGCGCGAGCATCCAGCGGACGTCCTCCGGGGCCACCAGGTGGAGGGTGCCGCGCATCGGCCATGTCCGCACGATGCGGCCTGAAGCCAGGGCCTCGCTTATCAGCAGCTCGCGCACGCCGGTGGTGCGCACGGCCACCGCCCAGTGCGCCCCCAGGAGATCCTGGGCCTGCATCGCACCCATCCAGCGCACCACCGCGGCCGGGTCTACGCCGGGCGGGTGCGCGACTCGCTGTGCGGCCAGGCGCCGCAGGCCAATCTCGGGGCCTTGCATGGCACCTCCACGCTGCAGCTCGCGCTGGGTTGGCGCGGCCGCTCACTCCTCGACGGCGGCACGTGCTGCCACCATCAGCCGCGCGACGTGGGCCGGGTCGCCGGTCTTGAAAAGCTGGTACCAGCTCTCGGTGACGGCCTCCGGGTAGAGGTCGAGGCGCCGGAAGATCTGCGCGGCGAACTCCAGCGCTCCGGTCGCGCCGGCGGTGATGATCCCGCCGTCCTCGACCACGCCAGCTTCTTGATACAGCGCCGCCCCGGCGTAGCCGGTAGCCTGGAGATACGCCGCGGCGTTGCTTGTGTGGCGCACACGGTCGAGCAACCCGGCCCGCGCGAGCCCGGCGGTCGCCCCACAGATCGCCGCGACGGGCACCCCGGCGGCCAGGAAGCGCGCCACCACGGGCATCACCTCGCTCAGCTCACCGGCATCCCAGCGCGTGCCGCCTGGCACGATGAGCAACGCGCTGGCTGCCGGTTCCAGCTCCTCAAGGGCCAGATCGGGGAGGATGCGCACCCCGCCCATCGTCGTCACTGGCGCGTGCGAAAGGCCCACCGTCTGTACCTGATACCGACCAGCAGCAGCAGGCATGGCCGGGCTATTAATCCCCGCGATGGCGTAGCTGGCCTCCCAGTCGGCGAGGCTGTCGAACACAAAAAGATGCACGGTCTGCGGGCGCATGATACCCTCCATTCACTCTTGCGCATCGTGCGCCGGGTCTGTTCGTCACTGTCTCTATGCTAGTAGGCGAATAGGGTACCATTGGCCCTATTCCGCTGCTGCGTCTGGTAGTTCCTGGCTCAGTCGGAGCACGACGTGGATGGTGCCCGCGTCGAAGACGGTCTCGACCGGGACCGGAAGTCGTCGCAGCAGACGCAACGCGGCGCGATTCTCCGGGAGCAGGTCGCCATGGAGTTCGGCGATACCCCGCGCCTGCGCCTCCTTCACCACCTGGCGCAGGAGGGCTGTGCCAATGCCGTGCCCCTGCTGGTCGTCACGCACAGTGACCGCAAGCTCGCCCCGCGTTGGCGCCCGTGGGTCAACGGCCAGCTCCGCTACACCGACGGCCTCGGCGCGCTCGCCGGGCTGGACGGTTGCGATCAGGGTTAGCCCGTGCACCACCGATCGCCTGGCCATCCGGCGTCCTTCGACCCAGGCGTTGTGGAGCGAGAGCGGCACGGGCTGGAAGTAGCGCAGGTAGCGGGTCTGCGCCGACAGGTGATAGAACAGGTCGGCGAGCAACCATGTGTCATCAGGTCGAGCCGGGCGTACCCTGAAGGGAGCGCCGAGATTGGTGATACGTTCACTCGTGACAGCAAGAGCGGTGTGCTGAACCATTGGTCGTACCGCATCATCGCGAGCATCAGCGCAGCCTCCGCGGCGCCGATCGCTAGTGCGAGGGATGCAGGATGGGCGCTGGGATACGTGCTCCGGGCGGCATCCTGCATCCCCCATCCGTTATCCTTCAGGCTGGATGTTCTGGTTCACGCGAAAGAGGTTCGTCGGGTCGTACTGCGCCTTCAGCGCGGCCAGCCGGGCGTACTGCGTGCCGAACGCCGCGCGGATCCCCGCCGTGCCCTCCTCCTGGAACCCGGCGAAGTTCAAGTAGCGGCTGCCGTCCGAGTGCGGCGCCATCGCGGCGATCAGCTCCCGCGCCCAGCTGATGTTGGCCTCGTCATCGGCCGGGTTGTCCCAGTTCGCCTCGACGTTCAGCAGGAAGGCCGCCTCGCGTCCGAAGAAGGCACCGGCATCGTCGTCGGCGTGACACACCGCCCCGCCCACATGCCAGAGGATCGTTGTGCTCAGGAGCGAGGGCTGCGCCTGGGCGTGCGCGACCATGGTGGCGATGGCGTCGTCGTCGAGCCGCAGGAGGTTGAGCGACTTCCAGTAGTAGCGCCGGCCGTCGGGGAACTTCTTGTCCAGAGCCTGCTGCGCCGCAATGTAGGGCATCACGCCGCTGGCGTCGATCAGCGGGGGGGCGAAGTCGCGCAAGGGCTGGAGGGCCTGCCGGCCCGCCTCAACCGGGCCGGCGTACATCCCGATGCAGACGACGAAGGGGCGGCCGTGGAGTGCCTCGGGGATGGCGGGGTCGGGCGCGAAGGCGCCGCACGCCAGCAGGGTGCTGACGGCGTCGGGTGCCGTCCGCACATACTCGCGGTAGAAGCGGATCGCCGCCGCCATCTTGTCGCCCGAGCCGTCGTGGTACACGAACGTGCACATCACCTCCGGCCCGACGGGGTGCAGCTGGAAGTCGAAGCGGGTCACCACGCCGAAGTTGCCGCCGCCGCCCCGCAGGCCCCACAGCAGCTCGGCGTGGCTGGTCGCGCTCACCTCGATCACCTCGCCCGAAGCAAGCACCACCTCGGCGCCAATGAGGTTGTCGCAGCTGAGGCCAAAGGCGTTGCGCAGATGCCCGTAGCCGCCGCCCAGGGTCAACCCGGCCACCCCCGTGCCCGAGAAGACGCCACCCGGGGTGGCAAGCCCATACAGCTGGGTCGCCGCGTCCACCTGCTTCCAGATGGCGCCGCCGCCCACCCGGGCTACCCGTGCGACCGGGTCGACCGCGACCTGGCACAGCGCTTCCAGAATCAGCACCAGGCCGCCATCCACGGTGCCGTGGCCGGCGACGTTGTGGCCGCCGCCTCGCACCGCCAGCGGCAGGTCGTGGTCGCGGGCGAAGCCGACCGCGGCGATCACATCGGCGGTCGTCGCCGCGCGCACGATCAGGGCTGGGTAGCGGTCGATCATGCCATTCCAGACCTTGCGGTCCTGGTCGTAGATCGCGTCGCCAGGTCGGATCAGCGTTCCCTGGAGCTGAGCGGCGAGGGCGTCGATCGCGCCCGCCGTGAGCGTGGTATGGGTGTGGTTCCGTACCGTCATCGTGTTCCTCCATGAGTGTGGTTGCGTGTTCCCGTCACACCGCTACCCTAGCGCGGCCCCGCTCCTGGCTCGCTCGCCGGATCGTTCGCCGGATCGTTCGCCGGGGGTTAGTCGTGCGGAAGGCCGATGGTGCGACAGCGAGGGGCCGGTATCATGCACGCCATGCGTGCGCCGCTATCCTCGGCGGGGCGCGCCTCCACCCTGGCAGAGCGAGGTGATCCATGGTTCGGCTGTACCTTTTCGGGGCCCCGCAGCTCGAGCGGGACGGAACAGCGCTGCCGCTGCGCCGGGGCAAAGGGCTGGCCCTGCTCGCCTACCTGGCGACTACGGCGCGCCCGCACAGCCGCGAAGCGCTGATCGCTCTGCTCTGGCCCGAGTTCCCGGAAGTTAATGGGCGCAACAACTTGCGACGCGAGCTTTCGCAGCTGCGCGCACTGCTTGGCGAGGACCTGCTCGTCGCCGACCGGCGCCAGGTGGCCTGGTGCGCCTCCCCCGCGCACTGGGTGGATGTCGCCGCCTTCAGCGCCCAGGTTGCCGCCGCGCGGAGCCGTATGCAGGGCGAACTGCTCGACCCGCAGGGCGCCAGCGCGCTGTCCAGCGCCGTGCAGCTCGCCCCGGCCGAGTTCCTGGAGGGCGTCCATCTCGCCGACAGCCCCACCTTCGAAGAGTGGCTCTTCTTCCAGCGCGAGGAGCTGCGCCAGCAGCTGGGCTGGGCCCTGGAGGCCCTGGTTGGTTGGCACGACGAACGCGGCGAGCTTTCCGCAGCGCAGCAGTTTGCCCGGCGCTGGCTGAGCCTCGACCCGCTCAACGAGCCGCCGCGCCGGGCGCTGATGCGGCTCACCGCCGAGCTCGGCCAGTACGCCGCCGCCCTGCGCGTCTACGAGGAGGGCGCCCGGCTGCTTGACGCCGAGCTGGGTGCGACCCCCGAGGCCGCAACCACGGCCCTGTACGCCGCGATCAAGGACCGCGAGCTCGCCCCGGCGTCGCCACGACCAGCGGCTGCACCGCCGGCAAGCGCTCCGTCGCTCAGCCCACGCGCCCCTGGTGGCGCCCAGGTTCCCCCGCAGCCATTGACCAGTTTTGTCGGGCGGCAGCGCGACATCGAGACGCTGGTGCAGCAGCTGAACGATCCGGCCTGCCGCCTGCTCACCCTCGTCGGTCCCGGCGGGATCGGCAAAACCCGGCTGGCCCTCGAGCTGGCCACCCACTGCCGCGCCACCTTCACCGATGGGGTCGCCATCATCGCGCTCGACTCGCTCACCGTGCCGGCCCACGTCCCGGGGGCAATCGCCGCCGCGCTGGGGCTGGTACTCCCGGGGTCGGGTGACGGCTGGCAGGCCCTGGCCGCTGCGCTCCGCGGCCGCGCGCAGCTACTGGTGCTGGACAACCTCGAACAGCTGGCGGGAGCGGCGGCCGCAGCCCTTGCGACGCTGCTCCGGAGCGCTCCTGGGCTCACGCTCCTGGTCACGTCACGGGAGGCACTGCGGCTCCCCGAGGAGTGGCTGTGGACGGTTGGCGGCCTGGAAATGCCCGCGGTGGATGACCCGGCGGTGGTGGCCGCGTCTGATGCGGTGCAGCTGTTCGTCGCCCGTGCCCACCAGCGCGGCGGTGCGCGCACGCTCAGCGGCGAGCTGGACAGGATTGCCGCCATCTGCCGGCTGGTCGGCGGGATGCCGCTGGCGATCGAGCTCGCCGCCGCCTGGACGCAGACCCTCTCGTGCGCCGAGATCGCCGCCGAGCTTGCCGCCGGGATGGCGTTGCTGGCCACGGATCTGCAGGGCGTGCCGGAGCGGCACCGGAGCATCCAGACGGTGTTGGATCAGACCTGGAAGGGGCTCGCTCCGGCGCTGCAGCTGGCCCTGGCGCGGCTGGCGCTGCTGCCGGCCGGTGCCACCCGCGAGCTCGCCGCCGCCGTGGCCGCAGCGGCGCCGCCCGTCCTGGCCCAGCTCGTCGAGCGGGCGCTGGTCGCGCGGGGCGTCGACGACCGCTATCAGATCCATCCCCTCGTCCGCCAGTACGCCCGGCAGCGGCTCCGCGAGCTGCCGGCGGAAGAGCGTGCGGCGGCGGCGGCGGGCGGGCGCTTTTTCGTGCAGTTCCTCAGCGAACAGTTCGTGCGCTCGAAGGCGGGAGCGTCCGCGGAGGCGTCGGCGACGATCCGCCCCGAGCTGGAAAACATTCGCAGCCTGTTGCCGGCGATGCTCGCGCAGGCAACCGGGGAGCCCCTGCGCCAGGCGCTCCAGATCCTGCAAGACGTCTACTTTCACCGTGGCCCCTACCAGGAGGGGGCGGAGCTCCAGGCAATGGCTGAGGCATCCCTGCGAGAGCGGGGCGATGATGCTGAGGATGTCATCGTCCGCGCCCACGTATTGACGAGCATGGGGCTCTTCGCGGTGCGCCAGGGCAAGCTCGGAGCAGCGCGTGAGCACTTTACGGCGAGCCAGGCGCTCTTCGCAGCGCTTGGGGCGACGCCACGGCTCGGCGATGCGACCGACCCGGAGATCGGGATAGGCCTGCTGGCCCTGATCGCCGGCGACTACCAGGCCGCGAGCCACGCTGCCGAGCGGGTGCGACTGCGCAACACGGCGAGCGGGCAGCCCCGCAATGTGATGTACAGCTGGTACCTGCGCACCGAGGCGGCCCAGGCGCAGGGGCTGCTGGCTGCCGCACGCACGGCCGCGCGCAACGGGCTGGCGCTTGCCCACACGACCCGCGCCGTCTGGTTCGGCGCCTACATCCGCAATCAGCTTGGCCAGATCGCCGTGGCGCTCGGGCGCTACGACGAGGCCGAGGGCCACTTCGCGGCGAGTCACACCACGCGTGCGGCCTTCGACGATCGTGAGGGCATGGCGCTGGCCCTCCTGGGCCTGGGCGCGTGCGCCACTCACCAGGGCGATGCCACGCTGGCGGCCGAACGCTACGCCGAGAGTCTGCGGCTGTACCAACAGACGGGTGACCGGGGCGGGACGGCGCGCGCCCAGCTCGGGCTGGCTGCGGCTTACACCAGGTTGGGGCAGTACGGGCGGGCCTGGGCGCTGGTGCAGGCCGCCCTCGACGGCGCCCGTGTGATCGCCTATCAACACGTGCTGCTTGATGGCCTGGTGCACGCGGCAGCCATATTGCATGCGACGGGCGAGGGAGCGGAGGCGGCTCCACTGTTGGCCCAGGCGCTGACGCATCCCGCAAGCCGCACCGAGACGATGACCCAGGCCCAGGGGCTACTCGCCCGCTGTGAGGAGCAGCTCACGCCCCAGGCGTTTGCGGCGGCCGTCACGCGGGGGCGCGGAACCATCCTCGAGACGCTCGTGGACGAGATCCTGACCCTGCCAGCGGTCGTCGGGGGGTGCGGCGCCCTAACTCGGGCGTCTCCTCGTTCCGACAGATCGGTCAATAGCCAGTGCAGGCGGCCGGAAAGACACCCCCGAGCCGCCCGTGGAGGCGGATGACGTCCTCAGCCGACGGAGCTACGACACCAGCTCCCAATCATAGGCCACCTCATAGATACCGCCGTAGCCCTTGAACGTGATCGTCGTGGCGGGGCTGGTCAGCTGCAGCACCGACGGCGCGAAGATGTCGTCGCGCTGCACCGAGCGCCACCAGGCCATCACTGCGGGCTTGACCAGCTGCTCCCACGCCTCGCGCCACAGGTTCTCGCCCTCGCTGGCGCTTGGCTCTCGGTATCAACTCCATCCGCTCCTGCGCCAGTACGCCGCCGAGCGGCTGCGCGAGATGCCGGCGGAGGCCGAGGCGGCAACCGTGGCCGGCGGGCGCTACTACACCGACTGGCTCTGTGCCGCGTTCGCGGCCAACGTTGCGGGCAACGCTGCCGAGACGTTAGCTGCGATACAGGCCGAGCGCGACAACCTCCGCGGTCTGTTTCCAGCCATCCTGGCCCACGCCACGGGCGAGCAGCTGCGACAGGCGCTCCACCTGATCCAGAATGTATATTTTGCCAGCGGCCCGGATCAAAGGGACGTCGCGTTGCTGGAGGCGGCCGAGGCCCATCTGCGCAGCGGCGCCGCAACGCCAGAGCGCGAGCTGGTTCGCGCTCATGTGCTCACGAGTCTCGGGTTCTTCGCGCTTCGCCAGGGCCAGATCGCGGCGGCGCAGGCCCACTTCAAGGCAAGCAGCACGCTCTTTGCGCAACTCGGTGAGTCGCCGCGTGCGGGTGATGCGACCGATCCCGAGCTTGGCCTAGGCATGTTGGCCATGGTGGCCGGTGAGTATCAGGCGGCCGGGCGCTACGCGGAGCGGGTACGGGCGCGGAATGAGACCAGCGGGCAACGGCGCAACCAGGCCTACGCCTGGTACCTCCGGGCTGAGGTGGCACTCGCCCAGGGGCTGCTGCCGTCCGCGCACACGGCTGCACGCAACGCCCTGGCGCTGGCCCAGGCAAGCGGGGGAGTCTGGTTCTCCCCTCTGGTACGCAACCAGCTTGGTCAAATCGCGCTGGCCCTCGGCCGCTACGACGAGGCGGAGGGGCATTACGAGGCGAGCTACACGACCCGGGCGACCTTCCACGACGCGGAGGGCATGGCGGCAGCCCTGCTCGGGTTGGGGGCGGTTGCGGCCCGCCGCGGCGAGCACGAGCGCGCCATGCAGCAATATGCGAAGAGCCTGGCGCTGTATGCGAAGACGGGTGATCGGGGTGGGACGGCGCGGGCGCGCCTCGATCTGGGCCGATCGCTGGCAGCCTGCGGCGACGACCTGGCGGCCTGGCGCGAGATCCAGGCCGCCCTGGCCCAGGCGCGAGCGATTGACTTCCAACACCTCATGCTGGAGGCCCTGGTGCAAGCCGCTGGGGTATTGGTGGCGAGCAGCTGCCTGGCCGAGGCAACCGCTCACCTAAGCCAGGTGCTCGCCCATCCGGGGAGCCGCGCCGATACCATACAGCAGGCTGAGGTGCTGCTCACGCACTGCGAAGCGTTGCTGCCGACATCCAGCTTCACAGCTGCAGTCGCGCGTGGACGAGAAGCGCCGCTCGAGACCCTCGTGGACGAACTGCTTGCGGCGAGTACTCCAGGTGCCACCGACCCGAGCGGTGAACGATTCGCCGAATGAGCGGAGCGGCGAATAATCGCCTAGTAGGCTGTCCCCAGGCTCCCCGCATCGTCGAGCGGCGGGCCAGAACGAAAGGGGACACACCGATGATCAACTTGTTCATCACGGAAGAGCTGGCCCGCCAACGCCGGCACGAGCTGTCTGAAGTGCTCCGCCGCGAGCAGACCGCGCACACGCTCGAAGCACAGCGACGTGGACGAAGCTCTCTTCGCCATATGCGGCTGCGTGGCTGGGTGCGATGGAGTCTGATGTTGCTACTGATCCTGCTGACGATCATGGCTATGGTGCCGTCAGCCTGGGCGCATCAGACCGAGCTGGTCACGCTCATGGGCGGGGGCCGGAACGATGCCGGCAACGGGGTGGTCGTGGACACTGCCGGGAACCGCTATCTCACCGGCACGTTTCAGGACACGGCAACGTTTGGCACCAGACGGATTACCAGCCGGGGCGCCGACGACGCATTTGTGGCAAAGGTCGATGCCACCGGAAACCTGGCCTGGGCGCAGCCGATCGGCGGACAGCTCGTTGACATTGGTCGGAGCGTGGCCCTTGGGCCAGAGAACAGTCTGTTCGTGACCGGCCAGTTCGGCGCCAACGCGAGCTTCGGCCCTGGAGTGGGGCTGAACAGCGCAGGCCAGGGGGACGCGTTTCTGGCCCGTTATACGCGCGACGGCGCTATTCAGTGGGCCGTTCGCATTGGCGGTGTCACTGGCGATGCCGGATTCGCCGTGGCTCCCATTGGCTCTGGTCTGGTCATGGTGGGCTTCTTCTCCGGCACAGCCACGCTCACCCAGGCCGACAGCAGTGTTGGCGCCACGCTCACTAGCGCTGGCGGCAACGACATCTTTGTAGCCCGCTACACCGCAGCGGGCCGCCTGGTCTGGGCGCAGCGGGCGGGCGGTAGCGGCAGCGACGTGGCGCGCAGCGTGGCCGTGGACGGGGCCGGAGAGCTGTATGTGACGGGCAGTTTCAGTGCCGTAGCGATGTTCGGGGTCCAGGGCGTCAGTCAGCAACTCACCAGCGTCGGGCTCGACGACCTGTTTGTCGCCCGCTATGGTCCGAATGGCGAGCTCCGCTGGGCGACGGCGGCCGGTGGGGGGAAAAGCGACCGCGGGCTGGGCATCGACCTCGACCAGGCAGGCAACAGCTACGTCACCGGCTTCTTTACCGATGAGGCTCGCTTCGGCGAGCGCGAGTTGGTGGGGACGGGCTCTGAGATCCTGCTCACCAGGCTCGGCAGTGACGGCCGCTTCCTCCAGACGGCCAGCGCGGGCGGAGCCGGGATCGACGAGGGGCGTGGGATCGCCGTGGCATCAAACGGCACGATCGTCGTGACCGGCCGGTTTCAGGACAGCGCCCTGTTCGGCGAGGGCGCGAACCTGCGCGAGCTGCGCCAGCGCGATCGGGCTTCGATCACCAACATCGGCGCCTTCGTCGCGGCGTTCGACTCGAACTTCAAGCCGGTCTTTCTTGAAGGCGCCGGTCTTGAAGACGACGGCGGCGAGCAGAGTGGCAACGCCGTCACCACCGATAGCGCCAACCGGTTCCACATTACTGGCATCGTGCAAAGGCGGAGCAACTTCGGCATCGGGAGCGCCATTCATAGCGAGCCGACCGCAGGCGTCGGCGATATCTTTCTCGTGACCTACACCACGGGGACGCCACGCGAGGTGTTCTACGTCAGCTCCAGCAGCGGCGGGACGGTGGACGGCATTGGCTTCGCCGACGAGGACGTACTGGCCTACGACCCCGCCAACAACCGCTGGTCGGTGCTGATCGACGGCTCGGATCTCGGCCTGGCGGCAACCGACATCGATGGCTTCGAGTGGCGCCCCGATGGCACACTGCTATTCAGCTTCGACACACCGATCCAGCTACCGGGCATCCCCTTCCCCGTGGACGACTCCGACATCGTGCGCTTCATCCCATCGCGCCTTGGGGCGACCACTGCGGGTCGCTTCGAGTTTTTCTTCGACGGCTCGGACGTGGGGCTAGACACCGACGGCGAAGATATCGACGCGATCGGCATACGTGCTGACGGCAAACTGGTGGTCAGTGTTGAGGGCACGGCGCGTGTGCCGGGCACCCGCGGAGAGTTTGTGGTACAGGAGGTAGATCTGTTGCTCTTTAGCGGCGATGGAATTGGCGAGACGACCCGCGGCAGCTGGACCCGGCTGCTCGACGGGGCGCAGAGCCACCTGGGCGACCAGGCGGGCGAGGGGCTCAAGGCGCTCTGGTTTCTGCCTGACGACGCCTTCGTGATTGGATCGGGTGGCGTGATGGCTCCACTTGCGGCTGGCCGCCCAGCGGGTGACGGCGCGGAGACCTGGCGCTGCGCGCCCTTCAATGGCGACGCCGGTCTCGTGCGTGGCTTCGGTCCCTTCTTCGAGGGCGCTGCAACCGGCATGCGGGGTGAGAGCATCGACGGCTTCGGCATCGGCGAGTCGGGCGTGCTCGGAGATATCGGCGACGGGGACGACACCGAGCCTGGCCCCAATGAGGACCCGGCTGAACTGCCGGGCGAGCTGGAGCGCGTGTTCCTGCCTCTGCTCCAACGGTAACCACAATGTACACGCGTCGGATCAGGCATCCCCGAGCGGTGTGAACGCGGATCATGGCTCCACACCGCTCGTGCGGAGTAGCCGGCTGGCCCTCCGTACGGGTAGTCCTTTGACGATACCCTAGGTGGAGGCGCTGCTTGTGCCCCTGATAAGGAGTTTCAAGCCACCACCATCGCTGTCATACCAGCGGTCCAGTCTGCACGATGCCGCCCGGCCCGCTGATAAGGAGTTTCAAGCCACCACCATCGCTGTCATAGCTCTGGCATGACTGCCAGTACCTGATCAGTGTGGTGACCAGCGAATGATCGCGCGAATGGTTCGAGAATGACGATGCCCTAGAGTGTCTCTGTGCCCGATGCGCAAGCGGGCTGCTTGGCGTCAGCATCCATTTGGGCGCATTGCGGAACCAGCCCTTGGGGCAGCGTTGTTAGCTCTGGGTGGTGCAACGTTGAACTTCACGGTAGCTGGGCTACTCTTGCTCGGCGCGGCAGGCGTGTTGATGCCCCTTGCACGCCGCCGCCGGATACCAGCGCCTGAGGCGCCACAGAGTGAGGGCGTCCTGGCGAGTCTCCGAGCCGGCTTCGACACGGTGCGCATAACGCCCTGGCTCTGGCGCCCCATCCTCGTCTTTGGGGTGAGCAATATCACCCTTGGATGCTCCTATGGCGTCGCACTCCCGCTGGTGACACGCAACTACCATCAGGAGGAGGCCGCCGATCTGGGCTTGCTCTACAGTTGTTTCGTCGCCGGCTACCTGGGGGCAGCCTATGGAAGACGCGCGCGAGCCGGATTCTGAACCACAACCGGTTTATTGCCGGCGGATTAGCCATCGCGGGCGTCACTCTTGATTGCTGAGCTTGCCGCTCCCACTGTTGGTGCTGGCCCTCGCTGCGCTGGCGAATGGGGCGGCGCTGGAAGTCGCCAGCCAGGCCTGGACTTACGCGCTCCAGCAGTACGTGCTCCGCGAGCAGTTAGGCCGTGTGACCAGTATTGATGCTTTCGGCTCATATGCGTTGATCCTGGCCGGCTACGCGCTCGCAGCATGGGCAACTGATCGACTTGGTACACCAGCGATCCTCGCGCTGGGTGGCGGTATAACCCTGCTGGTTGCCCTCACGATGCTGATCGGCCAGGCTACAATACGTACAGCTGATCCACAGAGAAAGGAAGTGTGATGCGTACGCGCGTTGGACGGTTATTCGAAACCTTTGTCGCCGCCTGCTCCGATGAAGTGGCCAAGGAACTGGCGGCGTACGATCATCACTATGTCTGGGCGGAAGGTCGAGCAGGAGTGATTCTCACATACCACTGGCTTACGGACGAGGCCCCGACGACGCCACGGCTTCTGAAGATAGTTTTCGGGGGGCCGGCCTTGCAGCATCCGCCGGCGCCGCCCCATATCCAGGCGCTCGTCACCCAACTTCAGTTCGCTCCTGAGGAGCGCAACGACGACGGAAGCTCGCCGCAGCTCGCGCCAAGGCAGCGGAAGAAGCAAGGAGGCTCAGGTGAGCAGTGACCGCGTAACAACAACGCGGCGCGTCGATGAACTAGAGCGTTGGGAATACCGTGTAGCACTCATTGGTGTCGGTGGATTCCTCGGACCGGCCCTCGATGGCGACGCGTTAACCACCTACCTGAATGAGGCTGGTGACGACGGGTGGGAGTTCGTGAGCCTGGTTGACCTGAACCTCACGCAGGGGCGCACAGCAGGGCTCTTAGTGATCTTAAAGCGCCGCAAGTAGCGATGGCAGCAGTGGATCAGCTCCCCTGGCAAGATGTGAGTTGGGAAGTGCTGCACCGTGGAAGATTTTTGTCCCACCGCATGAAGCAAAGCTCGACATCAGCTTCACCTCACAGCCCCTGCCCTTCAGCTGGGGTGATCTGAAGCGCTACGCGGCTCCCTCGGTGGGTTTCCCTCGCGGCTCGGCGATCGGCCTCCAGGCCAGCAGGCCGAGTGCGAGCAGGAGGAGGGCCGCACCGACGAGGCTGAGCGGGGCGAGCCGCTCGCCGAGGAGCGCCCAGGCGAGCAGCGCGCCGGTCAGCGGCTCAAGCAGCGTGATCAGGGTGGCGACCGTCGCCGTCGTGCGACGCATGCCGCTCAGAAAGAGCAGGTAGGCGAGTGCCGTAGGCACCAGGCCCATGTAGAGCAGCAGCCCCCAGCTCAGCGGCGTGTAGCTCGTTACCAGGCCCGCCGGCAGCCTCCCCGCCAGCAGCAGCACCGCCCCGGCACTGAAGGCCACCGCATTCGCCTCCAGCGGTCGCGCCTGTGGGCTCAGCAGCCGCCCGCAGACGGTGATTGCGGCGTAGCCCAGAGCTGAGGCCAGGGCGAACAGCACGCCGACAACAAGCCGGCCGCCTTCCGCACCGTCTGGACGCACGCCCACCAGCAGAGCGGTACCCAGCAGGGTGCCCGCAAGGGCCAGCGCCACCACGCCGGTCAGGCGCTCGCCAAGGAGCAGGCCGCCGAGCAGCGCGGCGATCACCGGGGCGGTGCACAGCGTGACGAG